>NZ_NXLO01000007.1 GCF_003364295.1 Helicobacter sp. MIT 99-5507 | reverse complement strand
GTAGTGGAGGAACTTTTTGTAAAGCACTAAAAGAATCTTACCCAAGTGGATCAAATAGAATTATCCCACTTGCTACAACTGGAGCAGTGAAATTCTAAATATTCTTAAAAGATTCTAGCTTAAGCTAGAATCTAAAACTTTTATATATTTTAAATCAACCTTTTTAATTACTTCTGTGATTTATGTGCAATGATTTTTCTTATCTAATTTTGTATCATCAAATTTAGCATCATAAATGCCAATTTTATATTCAAGTTAATATTTGATTAGCTTTTTAAGGAAATATTCAAAAAAAAAAATGTTTAAATTTCATTAACTTTTATCCTAATGGATTTAAGAAATCTTTTTAAAAAGGAAAGAAAATGAAAAGAAATGGTTTTTCAATGAT
>NZ_NXLO01000006.1 GCF_003364295.1 Helicobacter sp. MIT 99-5507 | reverse complement strand
TCCCTTAGATATATTTAGAATCCTCCAGTCCTACTTCCACTTCTTGTATTTTTTCCTACACCACTATCTACACCAAAATCTCTATTATTATCATTTATTTTATTATATATTGTTACAAATGCACTTGTGCCTTGTTGTGCTACATTGTTATTATAAAATGGCTTATATAATAAAAACATAGGGAAGTTATTGGCATTTGTTCCTTGATTTATTGTTACTTCATATTTACCACTATTTGCATTATTATAATCAATATTTTGAAGTCCATTTGAAACTGCACTAACATTAGATACTTTTAGATTATTTGTAGTAGATATATTATTTACTACTATGGCACTTTTATTAAATGTGCTAAATGTAGTATCTATCCACCAACCTGGAGAAGTTGGACTACCTGTATATTTAGTAACTCCTGTTGCTTTACTAACATCATTAAGATTGCAAGTTTGGCAATAAAATTCATAATATACTTTGCTAGTTGGCATTTTTGAATAATCACTTGCATTGTCTGCATCAATGATATTTATCCTACCTCTAAGTATTATTGCATCTTTTAGTGAATCAAAATTAGGAGTATATTGTGGATAGGAAGAATCATTCTTTTTACCACTAAAATACATTAAAGGATTTATACTAGTTCCAAAGTTTATTGGTTCAGCTACCATATCAGGAGTCCAAGGAGTATTTGTCTTTTTTATACTTATTACTCTATTTAAATTAGCTATAGATTGATTATTTTGATATGTAAATTCATTTGCTTTTATTGTTGTATAAGTTGCATTGGCATTTATATTATTTGGATCAATAAATATGACAGATATATCAGTGCCATTTAAATCTAATTCTGTATCAATTGCTGCACAACCACTTACAAAGTTTTTTAAACCTGCATTTTTATTATCTAATGGTTTTACTTGTAAATTCATTTTACCTTCATTTAATGGTGAGCTACCTTGTCCATAATAAAGCACTTTTATATCTTGATTATTAGTATTGCTTGCTTTTACTTCAAAATTAAATGGAACAACTAAATAATCAAAGCTAAATTCAAATGTAGGAGGATATGGGCATTGTCCATTTTGTATGCCATTGCCAGAACAACCACCTCTAGTTTTTTCACTATCAATTATGGATTTTGTGTCTTGGTCTGTGAATGATATACTCATTTTACCTCTATAAACATCACTAAAAGATAATGATATATTATTGCTTGGATTGCTATTAAATATACCACTATTAATTGTTACACTAGTATTTGTTGGTAGTGTTGGAGCGGGTGCGTTGCATGCTTTTGCACCAGAGTTTGCATTTAATCCTTGTATTTCATTTTTTATATCACCAACTTGTTTCATTGATGAATTTACACCAGAATCTATCACGCCACTTACGGTTCTTGCATCTCCAGATAGAGTAAAATCAAACTTTTCTCCAACCTTTGTAATTGGAAAGCTAGAACCACCTAGGGCTATTTTTTTAGTGCTTCCATCAGAATCTGCTTTTTGAGAACTTATAGTATAGTCTTTGCTATTTGCAGTGATTTTAAATACTGCATTATAACTAGCTGGTGCTACATAAAAAGTCAAACTAGGGCTTGCTACACTATTATTACTTTTATCTACTCCAATACATTGAAGATTATAATATCCTGCCTTTGAAAGTCCTCCTTTGACTTCAAATATATACGCTCCACCACCACTCCAAAAACTATAATTAGCAGAAGCAGAAATTGTTCCACCACTACCAGAAAGAGTGCAGCTAGCACTCTTTAGTCCTGAACCAAAACCTCCAGTATTATTTTTATGAAACATTCTTACTCTTAAATCACTACCCGTAGCCTTTGTATAGACTAAATTTGCAGGTGCTGCTGTCCCAAAAATATTATTTATTTCTTCTACGATTAAATCTTTTGGTTTTTCAGGTTTCTCTGGTTTA
>NZ_NXLO01000005.1 GCF_003364295.1 Helicobacter sp. MIT 99-5507 | reverse complement strand
AGTAGGAGTTGATGCTGTAGGGTCTAGATTTTCTGCAAAGACTCTTGCAGGGATTGCTTTTAATACAGAAGCAATATCACTTCTTGCCATTGCCACTTGTGCATCTGTCCTTGTTGTTACGAATCTAGGCACAGCAACAGCAGCAAGCACACCTAAAATAACGATAACGAAAACCAACTCAATCATTGAGAAACCACTTCTTTTCATTCTAAACTCCTTGTGAAATAAAATTTCTTTTAACTCTAGTAGAGTAAAAGTAAATGAAATTTAAACATTTTTTTTTTTGAATATTTCCTTAAAAAGCTAATAATTATTTAGAAAAATTTTACTAAATCCATTCCATTATACATATTTGAGACTTCTTCTTCATAGCCATTAAACATGAGAGTTTTTACTTTTCCAAAGCTAAAAAAACTCCCTCCAATAAATCGCTCTTCGCCTTGACTCCATCGTGGGTGATGCACATTTGGATTTACATTTGCATAGAATCCATATTCATCACCTTGCAATTGCATCCATGTAGATTCTGGCATTTTCTCTACCAGTTTTATTTCAACTATACTTTTTATGCTTTTAAATCCATATTTCCAAGGCACAACAAGCCTTAGCGGAGCTCCATTTTGATTTTGCAAGTCTTTTCCATACATTCCTGTTGCTATCAATGTAAGCGGATTTAGTGCTTCATCAAGCCTTAATCCTTCTATATATGGATATTTTATAAAACCACCAATATATGGATTTTTTTGTCCTATCATTTCATTAGGTGCATATTTTGTTTTAAATTGCACAAATTTAGCTGAACTTTTGATTTTTACTTTATTTAATAATTTATTTAGTTCAAATCCTCTCCAAGGTATATTCATGCTCCATGCTTCCACGCATCTAAGCCTATATGCTCGCTCAATGATAGGCATTTCTTTTAAGATCGTATCAATATCAAGTGTGATTTCTTTATCAACTTCACCCGTGATTTTGACTTGCCAAGGTCTTGTTTTTAGCGTATGTGCGTTTCTTGATGGATCGCTTTTATCCAATCCAAATTCATAAAAATTATTATATGTTGTAGCTTTATTTTCTGGCGTAATTGTTTCTAATTTATATTTATCATTTGCATTAAGCATATTTGGAAATATCGCAATAGAGCTTGTAATCCCCATAAGCTTTAGTATTTCTCTTCTTTTTTTATACAGATTCTCATCTGTTGTTTTTGTTTTATCTACATCAAATTTATAATTTTTAATAAGCATTTTTATCCTTTTAAATAATTTTTTTTAATTATACTAATAAAAATTATATGAATTTATCTATCTTTTCATTTTGTATAATTTCATAATACTTTTAAAGGCGGTTAGTGTGGATTCTTATGAATATGGTGAATTATTAAAAACACTGCATTGTAAATGTCAAAATATTGCAAAAATTATCAAAATAGATTCCCTAAAAGAGGAATTAGAGCATATTATAAAAGAGGAGAGTAATCCAAATTTTTGGAGTGATAATAAAAAAGTCGCAGAATTTGGAAAGCAAAAAAGCAAGATAAATAGGATTCTATCAATCTATCAAAATGCACTAGATTCTATAAATGATGCAAAAGAGCTTTATGATCTTGCATTAAGTGAAGAAGATAGCGATATGTTAAATAGCTTGTTTAATGAGGCTTTAGCTTTAGAATCTAATATTAAAAAAATCGAGATTGAAGTAATGCTAAGCGGTGAGCATGATGGCACAAATGCTATTATCACAATACAGCCTGGTGCTGGTGGCACAGAATCTCAGGATTGGGGAAGTATGCTTTATCGTATGTATCTTAGATGGTGCGAGAGAAGGGGCTTTAAAGTTGAGTTGCTTGATTATCAAGATGGTGAAGAAGCTGGGATTAAAGGTGTTGCTTTTATCATAAAGGGTGAAAATGCCTATGGTTATGCAAAAGTTGAAAGCGGAGTGCATAGGCTTGTTAGAATCTCGCCATTTGATGCAAATGCAAAGCGACATACAAGCTTTACAAGTGTGCAAGTAAGTCCAGAAATAGATGATGATATTGATATTGTGATTGAAGAAAAAGATATAAGGATAGATACATATCGCGCAAGTGGAGCAGGTGGACAGCATGTAAATAAAACAGAATCTGCGATTAGAATAACACACTTTCCAACAGGGATTGTAGTGCAATGCCAAAATGATAGAAGTCAGCACAAAAATAAAGCTACAGCACTAAAAATGCTAAAATCTAAGCTTTATGATTTGGAGTTAAAAAAACAAAACAATACAAATGATGATAAAGGCGATATTGCTTGGGGACATCAAATACGAAGCTATGTTTTAGCACCATATCAACAAGTAAAAGATTTGCGTAGTAATATAGCTTATAGTAATGTAGATGCAATTTTAGATGGTGATATTGATGATATTATCGAAGGTGTGCTAATACAAATGGGACAACAATAATGATATTTAGATTCTAGCTTTTTATTGGGATCTAAAAAGTGTGATGAGAGAGATTTAAATTTAGATTCTAGCTTAGTAGCTAGAATCTTTTAAGAATATTTAGAATTTCACTGCTCCAGTTGTAGCAAGAGGGATAATTCTATTTGAACCACTTGGATAAGATTCTTTTAGAGATTTACAGAATGTTCCCCCATTATTACCATTAGTAGTAGTTGCAGATATTCGGTTTGGATCAAATGTTAGGTTTCCTGTAGTTGTATCTAAAATAATTATAGCCCCACATCCGCCAGTTTGCGCTCCTTGAGCATTTTGTACATTTCCAAGTGGCTCGATTCC
>NZ_NXLO01000004.1 GCF_003364295.1 Helicobacter sp. MIT 99-5507 | reverse complement strand
GTAGTGGAGGAACTTTTTGTAAAGCACTAAAAGAATCTTACCCAAGTGGATCAAATAGAATTATCCCACTTGCTACAACTGGAGCAGTGAAATTCTAAACAACCTTCTTTTAGATTCTAGCTTAAGCTAGAATCTAAAATACTTCTCTTATGAATTCTATTTTTTTAATTTATCCTAGATTCTAGGATTAAAATAATTTTATCTAGATTTTTTCTTTTTACTAATATAAATATTAATGGATTCAACACCAAGTGAAAATGCCATAGCAAAATAAATATAGCCTTTAGAGATATGAAAATCCAAACCTTCAGCAATAAGCGTAACACCAACGAGAATTAAAAATGCCAAAGCCAAAATTTTTATCGTAGGATTTTCATCTACAAATTTTGCTATATATTTTGAAGCAAATATCATAATCAATACTGCAATAATCACTGCAATAATCATAATAAATAAATGTTCAGCCATGCCAACAGCAGTTATCACAGAATCTAATGAAAATACTATATCCAAAATTGCAATTTGGATTAAAACTCCAAAAAAACCTAGTTTTGCAGAATATGCTGTATGCAAATCTTCTTCTTCAGGTTGCATTTGTGAGTGGATTTCTTTTGTGCTTTTCCAAATAAGAAACAATCCACCACCAATAAGTATTAAATCTTTTCCTGATATTTCTACACCAAATACGCTAAACAATGGCTCTACAAGCTTCATAATCCAAAATATAGACATAAGAAGCAAGATTCTAGTTATCATAGCAAATAAAAGTCCAAGAGTCCTAGCTTTATCTCGCATAGACTTTGGAAGTCTTGTAACTAAAATCGCTATAAAAATAATATTATCAATACCAAGGACAATCTCTAGCAAAGTCAAGGTTATCAATGCTGCCCAAGCACTAGGTGAATATATCCAACTAAAATCCATTATAGAAGCTATAACTTCCATAAAAACTCCTTTATAACCAACCTTTTTTTCTAAAATAAATTAATGTAATAATTGTCGAAATAACCATAACAAGCAATATTATTGGATATCCATAAGTAGTATTTAACTCTGGCATATTAGTAAAATTCATACCATATATAGTGCCAATTAAAGTTGGAGGCATCATAACGACAGTAGCAACGGTAAAAATTTTTATCGTTCTATTTTGTTCTATATTAATTTGTGATGCAAATAATGTATGGATATTATCAAGCGCATTCATATTAGCTACACAAAAATCAATAAGTGAATTTAAATCTTTTACTACAATAGTGATATTTGTTTTTACATCAAAATCTACTTTATTGCTATTTAGCAGTGCTGTAAGCGCACGTCTTTTATCAAATAAAGAATCTCTAAGTCTTGTATTTATCTCTTGAAGATTTGATAATCTACTTAAAACCTCATTATAATCATAAATATTTTCAAAAACACCCTTTCTAAGAGAACGAATATCTCTAGCAAAATTTTCTATCATATCCGCATCTTTTTCTACTCTTACTTCAAATATTTTTGAAATCAAATCAAAACCATCTTCAAAATTTCTAGGGCTTGCAAGCACTCTAAGCTCTATTTCATCAAACATTTTAAATTCGCTATATCGTATAGTAAAGAGTATGTTTTTATATAGCAAAAATGTTATTGTCTCATCTTTTAGATTCTCTTCACCTAGTTTGATTAAAAAATGAGTATTTATAGTAATAGAATCCTTATCTTCCCAATATCTAGCAGAGCTCTCAATCTCTTCTCTTTCTTCTTTTGTTGGAATCTCAATTTCATATAATCTAGATATATAAGATATTTCATCTATCGTAGGATTTAGCAAATCAAGCCATAATATAGATTTTGTAGAAATATCATCTCCATCATAATGTAATTCTTTTTGAACAATAGAATTTTGCTTTGCAAATATATGTATCATCTAAAAGTAGCCTTAAATTTTCACTTTTTATCCAAAACTTCAAATGCAGATAAAATCTTACCCTCCAAAAGCTCTAGTGATGCTCCACCTCCGGTTGATATAAAGCTCATATTATCTATCTCACCTGCTTTATCTATCGCATCAGCTGTATCACCACCACCTATTAAACTAAAAGCATAAGTATCTGCTACATGATGTGCTAGATTGAATGTTCCTCTTGAAAAATTTCCTATTTCATAGATTCCAATTGGTCCATTCCAAATAATTGTATTACTATCTCTAACAACTTCCGCAAAAAGCTTGCTGCTTGCAGGACCAACATCAACTACCATATAATCCTCTGGCACATCTTGCACAGGCGTGATTTTTATATGTTTAGATTCTTTAATATTATCAGTTGAAACAACATCAACAGGAAGATATATCTTTACTTTTTTTGTTTTTGCATGGCGAAGTATATTTAGTGCTTCATCTAACAAATCATCTTCTACTAGAGATTTTTGCATATCATAGCCAACAGCTTTTAAAAATGTATTGCTCATCGCTCCGCCTATAATAATCTTATCTACAACATCTAAGATATTATTAAGAAGTGCTAATTTTGAAGACACTTTTGAGCCACCCACTATTAATAATACAGGTTTCATAGGATTAGCAAGTGCTTTAGAAAAAGAATTTATTTCTTTTTCTAGTAACAAACCTGCGACTTTTTCTTTTGCAAATTCTGCTATACCATAAGTAGAAGAATGTTTTCTATGACTTGTGCCAAATGCATCATTTATAAATACATCACAAATGCTAGCAAGCTGTCTTGATAGGTTTTCATCATTTTTTTCTTCACCTGCATAATATCTAATATTTTCAAGCAATATTATAGACTTAGAATCCAAAGTAGCAACTAGACTTGGAAAATTTTCTATTCTCTCCAAAAAAACTACAGATTTATCAAGCAATCGCTCTAATCTTTTTATAATATGTTTTAGTGAATATTTAGAATCTTTACCTTTTGGACGCCCAAGATGGCTAACTAAAATAATATGCTCTGCTCCATTATCAATACAATAATTAATAGTTGGTATAGCCTCTCTAATTCTAGTATCATCTGAAATATTAAAATCAGAATCCATAGGCACATTGAAATCTACCCTAATTAAAACTCTTTTATTTGCAATATCAATATCTTTTAGACTTTTGACATTTTGCATAAATTCTATACTTTTTGACATCTCTTTCCTTTGTATGCTTACTTCATTTAAAAGATTCTATTTTATTTTTACTTAAAAAGTTTTATCTATTTTCTGCAAATAATACATTTGTCTTTTTGCTCAAAAATAAACAAATAAGATAAATAACTAATGAAATTACAAAAAACGCACTAATTATAAAATTAGGAACTAGCATCTGCATTTTAGAAATAACAGCAATGATAATATAATGCACGATAAACAATGATGAAGCAAGTCCAAATAATGAATGATATTCGCGTTTAAGCATAGATTTAAATGAAAATTCCATATCACTTTTTTGGTAATTTTTAAATGATGGTATAAAGCAAGGTGTTTTATTTGCCCAATTTATATATTGCTCTTTAAATTTATCGCTCAAAAATGCCTCTTCACTATAAATAATCCTCTCATAATAAAGCCAAAATGCTAGTATAAAAGATAAAATCAATAGATAGTTGCCTACTAAAATAATAGGACTTAACATCATCAAAAAATTTCCAAGATAAAGTGGATTTCTACAAGTTGAATACAATCCTTTTGTATTCAACACAGAAGCAATTTGTGCTTTTGTATTTCTTCCTGAAGTGCCTTTTGGGACAAAACCAGCAACCAAGATTCTAATTAATTGTCCTAATAATCCAACAAATAATGCAAAGATGATTAAAGTATTATTATATTCACCGCCCATATCATATTCTTGATACAATGGAGAACCATAAACAAACAAAGTAAATATAAAAAATGGGATTATAAATAGCGGTAGATAGCTTCTATATCTAAATAAAAAATCACCATCTCTTTTAAAACTATCGACAAGACGCATTGCAACTCCTAAAATTCTAAAGCTAAAAGTTGAAATTATATCTTAGTTAAAAATAGATTTTTATGAAAGATTTATAATTGTGGCGTCCCCAATTGGATTCGAACCAATGGCCTCACGATTAGGAATCGTGTGCTCTATCCTGCTGAGCTATAGGGACATAAATAAAATTCCCCAAGTTTAGAATCTAAACTTGGGGAATAAACTTGTAGATTAAAAGCAATAAGGTTATTTTTTTGTTACTTTCATTTTAGCAACTTCATCTTTTAGATCTTTACCTGGCTTAAATTTAGGAACCATTTTGTCATTAGTTTTATAAGTTTTTGTGCTTCCTGGAATCTTACCAGTTTTTGCTTTTTGAACTGCAGTTTCAAATTTACCAAAACCTACTAATTCAACAGTATCTTTTTTTAATAAGACGCTTTTTACAGCACTAGAAAATGCTGATATTGCTCTTTCTGCCTCTTTTTTAGTCTCATAACCACCTACTTTTTTTACAACATCAATAAAATCTGCTTTGTTCATAAAATTCTCCTTCTTAGTGATTTTATAAGTTATGTACCTATGAACAGCGTGGATTATAACATTATTTTTATATTTTGCAAGCAATCTATCCCAAAATATCGCTATTTTTCAAATAAAAAGTCAAAAAAATGTGCAATTTACCTAATGATTTCATAGATATAAAGTGTTTTTACGCAAGATTCTATATTGTATATTATTGCAAACATACATTATAATTAAAGAAAATATTACTACAAAAAGGAGATCAATGTTTGCAATCAATGGAACAGGAAGAATTGGAATCTGCACTGCTAGAATCATAGGGCAGAGAAATGATATAGAATTAAAAGTGATAAATACAACAGCAACTATTGATACATTAGTTCATTTATTAAAATATGATTCTGTGCATATAGATTTTAGCGGGAATAGCATAGATGGAAGCTTTGATGTAAAAAAAATAGATGAAAATACAATATCTATTGGAAATAGCAAAAATGTAAAAATAATTAGCAATAGAAATATAAATGAATTAGATTTTTCAAAATATGGAGCAAAATGCGTTATAGAATGCACAGGAAAATTTAATTCACTTGAAGCCTCGCAATCTCATATAAAAGATGACATAAAAAAAGTAATTATCTCTGCACCAGCCGATAATGTCCCTATGTATGTATATAGCGTCAATCATGATAAATATAAAGGCGAATCTATCATCTCAAATGCTTCTTGCACTACAAATTGCCTAGCACCTATAGTAAAAATACTACATAATAAATTTGGAATAGAATCTGGATTAATGACTACAATACATAGCTTTACAAATGATCAAAATGTTTTAGATGTAAAACACAAAGATATAAGAAGAGCAAGAGCAGCAAGCCTAAATATGATACCAACTAGCACAGGTGCAGCAAAAGCCATAGGCAAAGTCATCCCTGAACTAAGTGGCAAACTAAATGGCATTGCTGTGCGTGTGCCAACTCCTGATGTAAGCTTGGTTGATTTAAATGTGAGATTGCTAAATAAAGCAAGTATAGAATCTATTAATCAAGCTTTTATAGAAGCACAAAATGGAGAGATGAAAAATATCATTTTAAATGATTTGGATAAAAGAGTATCAAGTGATTTTATAAGTTCGCCTTATAGTGCTATTATCATTCCTGATAAAACAATCGTAATTGATGAAATAAATGCAAAGATTCTAGCTTGGTATGATAATGAAGTAGGATATAGCAATAGATTGGTTGATTTAAGTATATATGTGATGAATAATTAGAGATGTTGAAGTTTAGACAAAATTTTACAAAATTAGAAAACTATATAAAAAAAGAATCTATTGAAGCTTTATATAATGTCATGTGCAAAGAAAGAGATTCTAAGATTAGTGGCTTTTTTAACCTACCTTATGAAAATAAAGCCATAATAGATTCTAAAAAGTATATAAAAGAAAATACCAAAATATTATCAAATATAGAAAATCTAATCATAATTGGCATAGGTGGAAGCTCTCTTGGACTAAAAGCGATAGATTCTATGCTTTCTCATTTACCATATAGAAAAAATATAAATCTAAAGTTTTTAGAACACACTGACCCTATAAAAATAGAAAAATCACTAAAAAAAGTAAAACTAGAATCTTCTTTATTTATCGTGATTTCAAAATCAGGGACTACAATAGAGACTTCTTCGCTTATGAAATATGTATTAGATAGATATAATCTTTTAAAAAATTCAAAAAACAAGCAACATCTATGTTTTATAACAGATAAAAATTCACCACTTCATAACTTTGGAAAATATCAAAATATCCAAACACTAACAATAAACAAAAATATAGGCGGTAGATATTCTGTGCTAAGCACTATTGGGATATTGCCTCTTATGATACTTGGATATGATGTGCAATCCCTTCTACTTGGGGCAAAAAAATTCTCTAAAAGATTTTTTAATTTTAAAGAAAAACATCTTTTAAAAAAAGCAATTTTTTTAAGCAATAATAGAGATAAATTTAATATCAATATACTTTTTTCATACTCTAGCGTATTTAAAGATTTTAATGCATGGTATGTCCAGCTTTGGGGAGAGAGCTTAGGTAAGCTAAATAGTTTTGGAAAAAAGACAGGACTTACACCAATAGCACTCATTGGTAGTATTGATCAGCATAGCTTTTTGCAGCTAATAGTCCAAGGCGTGATGGATAAAACTGTTACATTTTTGAGTTTAGAACAAAAAAGCTATATAAATCCAAAGATTCCAGATTTGAAATTAAAATTTTTAGATTCTTGTAATTTTGTAAATGGAAAGAGTTTTGCCCTATTATTGCAACAACAACAAATCTCTACAATGGAAGCAATCCAAAAAGAAGGAATCCCAACAGACCATATAGAAATAAAAAAGCTAAATGAAAAATGCGTAGGCGAGCTAGTCATCTATTATGAGCTTTTGACATCTTGTGTAGGAAAGATTCTGGATATAAATGCCTATGATCAGCCCGGTGTAGAGCTTGGTAAAAAGATATTAATAACAAAATTTAATAAATAATTTAAAAATTTAAGACAAAAATCTTGATTTTAAAACTCCTTAGCTTTATTAAGTGAGTTTTAAAATATAAAAAGATTCTAAATAATAATCTAAAAATTGCTATTTGCTAAAAATCATTATATAATTTTATATATTTCAAATAAAAGATGGCGCATTAATGAAAAAAAGCATTATTGTTATGGCATTTATTGCATTATTTATGCAAGTAAAAGCAGAAGATATTATGGTATTAGCAGCAGCTAGTTTAAAATATGTATTAGAAGATATAAAAGTAGAATTTCTAAAAGATAGAAAAAATGACAATATAAATATCAACTATATCTCATCAGGAAAAGCATATAATCAAATTGTAAATGGTTCTCCAGCGCATTTATTTATCGCAGCAGATACAAGTTATCCACAAAAATTATTTGATTCAAAAGCAACAGATGATAAGCCTATAAATTATGCAAAAGGTAAGCTGATATTATTTAGTATTGATAAAAATATGAAAATAGATTCTATTAATGTATTAAAAGATTACAAAATAAAACATATTGCCTTACCAAATCCAAAATTAGCACCTTATGGTGTAGCTGCAATGCAGGCAATGGAAAACATCAAAATATATGACAAGATAGAAAACAAAATTGTTCTTGGAGAATCTATAGGACAAGCTACACAATATGTTAAATCTGGAAATAGCGATATTGGTTTTAGTGCATTATCTATGGTAGTAAAAGATAAAGAAGCAAATTATCTAATCATCGATGAAAATACTTATAGTCCAATACTTCAGGCGATGGTTCTTACAAAAAATGGAAAAGATTCGAAACTTGCAAATGATTTTAAAAGTTTCATATTAGAAGATAAAGCACAAAAAATATTTGAATCTTACGGATATAGCAAACCATGAATACAATACCAGCAAAAATAATTAACATAAAAAAAGAAAACAATGTAGCATTCGTAAAATTACAAGATAAATATAAAAATATATTTAGTGTATTAATGCTTGATTTTGATAAGCAAAATATAGATATTGGCTTAGAATGCAATATCATATTTAAAGAAAGTGAAGTTATGGTAGCACACACACAAAGTGTAAATTTAAGTGCAAGAAATAAATTTGAAGGAAAAGTCTTAAATATAGAAGAAGATTCTATATTTGCTAGAATCTCTTTTGATTTTTATGGAATGACTATAAATTCACTTATCACACAAGAAGCAAAAAAAGAGCTAAATATTAATATTGGGGATAGTTTTATTTGGTTTATAAAATCAAATGAATTAATGCTTCAATATTAATCTAATAAAAAGATAGCAATGGAATCTTCATTTATAGAAACGATGTTGCTCACTTTTAGAGTTTCATTTATTACTACTTTTATATTGCTACCTATTGGAATTTTTTTGGGATACATACTTGCTTATTCCAAAAAACAGATTCTATTATTATTAGAAGTCATCATCTGGATGCCTTTAGTTTTGCCTCCATCTGTGCTTGGATTCTACCTTCTTGTAGCTTTCTCACCAAGCAATGCTTTTGGAGCGTGGCTATTAGATAGTTTTAATTTAAAATTAGTTTTTAGCTTTGAGGGAATTATTATTGCAAGTATCATTTTCTCTCTACCATTTATGGTAAATCCAATAAAAGATGGATTTAAAAATCTTCCATTATCACTAAAAGAAGCAAGTTATACTCTTGGCAAAGGAAGATTCTATACATTATTTTTTGTATTATTGCCAAATATAAAATCAAGCTTATTACTTGGAGCAATCACTAGCTTTGTGCATACAATCGGTGAATTTGGTGTAGTAATGATGATTGGAGGCAATATTGCAGGAGAGACTAGAGTTGCAAGTATCGCAATTTATGATGAAGTAGAGAGTCTAAATACAAAGCTTGCACATCAATATTCCCTATCTTTATTTAGTATTACTTTTATTCTTTTATTTGCAATTTTTTATATAAACAAAAAATATCTAAAAGCATAAATGATGATAGAAATAGATATAAAAAAATCTCTAAATACCCAAAATGGCAAAATCACATTAGAAGTAAATACTAAAATTCAAGAATACACATTTTTGAGTATATTTGGGCAAAGTGGTGCAGGAAAAACGACATTGCTTAGAATCTTAAGCGGACTTGATATGCCAGATTCTGGAAAAATTATCGTTGATAATGAAATATGGTTTGATAGTGATAAAAAAATAAATCTAGCTCCACAAAAACGCAAAATTGGCTTTGTGTTTCAAGACTATGCATTATTTCCACATCTAAATGTATATCAAAATCTCTGCTTTGGCTTGGAAAGTAAAAAACAAAGATATAGAGTTGATGAGATATTAAATCTCATGCAATTAGATAATCTAAAACACACAAAGCCAAACAAGCTCTCTGGCGGACAAAAACAAAGAGTAGCATTAGCTAGAGCATTAGTGTATAAAAGCAAGATTCTACTACTTGATGAACCACTAAGTGCATTAGATAATGATATGCGTTTAATACTTCAAGATGAAATTATTAGACTTCATAAATATTTCAAATTAACTACGATTATAGTAAGCCACGATATAAGCGAAATTTTTAAGCTATCAAATAGAATCTTGCATTTAAAAAATGGAAAGATTATAAACGATGGTGATGCAAATATTATTTTTGCAAATAATAATATAAGTTCAAAATTTAGCTTTAGTGCCAAAATAATTGATATTAAGCAAAATGGTATAATTTTCATAGTGAAATTGCTAATCAACAATAATATAGCAACAATTACTATGGATAATGATGCCTCACAATACAAAATAGGAGATGAGATTTTAGTATCTACAAAAGCATTTAATCCAATAGTATTTAAAATATAAGATTCTAAAAGGATTACAAAATTGCGTTATAGCATCGACTTTAAAGATACTTTTGATGAAACATTACTATTTTGGATAGAGCGATTTTTACATAGCAAAGTAGCAACCTTATCATCAAGAAATGTAAAAAATAAAGAAATCCTAAATCAAACGATGAAAAGTTTAAGATTCGGGATAAAAAATGTAGAACAACTCCAGACATTATTAAAAGAAGTCCGCAATAATGGACTGATTGGGATAAATACATATGCAAATCCATTGTTAAAATTATTTTCATATTTACAAACATTTGGTTTTGCAAGTATGAGAGAAATTGATGAAGAGATATTACGAGATTTTATCGCTGTAGCTTGTAGTAGTCTAAGCAATGCTAGCAAAAAGAATCATCGAGTTGTGGTTATTGGTTTTTTTGGTTTTATTGATAAGCAAAATGAAGATGAAAATGGAAAATCATATATATTTAATATTGAACTAAAAAATATTGGTGATATTCGTGGAAAAAGTGCAGAAAAATTACCATCATTTATGAATGAAGATGAACTCAAAAGATTCCTTAATGCAATAGATGATTATCCATTTTCACCAAAAGTTAAAAATAGAAATCAATTAATTATAAAAACTATCATATACACTGGAATCCGTGTATCTGAAGCACTCAATTTAAAATACAAAGATATTAGCGAAGATGAAAACAACTACATTTTACAAGTGCGTGGAAAAGGAAATAAACCTAGAATAGTAATGATTTTAAAAAAACATATACAAGAATTGTTACAAAATTGGAAAATACAAAAAGATTCTATGCAACTAGATAGCGAATATATATTTTGTAACTTTAAAAACAAGATTCTAACACAAGCTTATGTAAGTAGAAGTGTAGAAAATATTTTAACTTTTGCTGGAATTAGAAAAGAAAAAAATGGAGCTCATATGCTTAGGCATTCATTTGCAACACTTTTGTATCAAAAAAGTCTTGATTTGGTGCTTGTGCAAGAAGCTCTTGGACATTCAAGTATCACAACTTCTAGAATCTACACACATTTTGATAAAACTAGACTTTCAAAAACTACTTTAATTATGGACAATATTACAGAATAAATTCTGTTTTATAATGTATTTAAATCTATTTTTGCATTTTTAGTGATAAAATATATTCACTTACATAAAAATAACAATAAAGGGGGAGATGTATGCAACAAAGCGATTTGGACAATAGAGTAATTGAAAGCTACACTGGGATATCAAAACAAAATAGAGCAAGCAGAATGCCTGCTTTGCTAGATTATCTGCAAAGCGCAACAGGATTATTTCTTGCTTTATTCATGATGGCTCATATGTTTTTTGTATCAACAATTTTAATTAGCAATGAGGCTATGGATAAAGTATCAAGATTTTTTGAGCTTGATTTTTTGAGCAGTGATGGAAAAGGATATCCATTTGTAGTATCAATTATTGCATTTATAGTATTTTTTATATTTATACTACACGCATTACTTGCAATGAGGAAATTTCCAATTAATTATAGACAATACATTAGGCTTAAAGCACACAAAGATAGTCTTAGACATAGTGATACAACACTTTGGGTGATACAAGCATATACAGGTTTTGCAATGTTTTTCTTAGGAAGCGTGCATTTATATATAGTCATGACTCAACCTCAAACAATAGGCTCCATTGGGTCATCATTTAGATTTGTTCATCAACATTTTTGGATTCTATATCTAATATTATTATTTGCAGTGGAATTGCATGGTTCTATTGGATTGTATAGACTTGCAGTTAAATGGGGATGGTTTGAAGCAAAAACACCAGAAATCACATTAAAAAGACTTAGAAATCTAAAAATAGCTCTAAGCGTATTTTTTATTATTCTAGGATTAGCAACATATGCTGCATATATTAAAAATGGATTAAATTTAGAAAAAGATATTAATTATATGATGGTTCATGAAATGGGAGATAAAGAAATTAGGGGGAATAAATGAATATAGTATATTGTGATGCACTAATTATTGGTGGTGGATTAGCAGGACTTAGATCTTCAATAGAGTGCAAAAAAAGAGGATTAAATACAATTGTCTTAAGTCTTATGCCAGTAAAAAGAAGTCACTCTGCTGCTGCACAAGGTGGTATGCAAGCTAGTCTTGGAAATTCAAAAATGAGTGATGGTGATAATGAAGACTTACACTTTATGGATACAGTAAAAGGAAGCGATTGGGGTTGTGATCAAAATGTAGCTAGAATGTTTGTTACAACAGCACCAAAAGCCATTAGAGAGCTTGCTACTTGGGGTGTATCTTGGAGTAGAATCCAAAAAGGAAAAAGAGAAGCTATCATAAATGCGCAAAAAACAATCATTGAAGAAGAAGATTTTAGACATGGATATATTCATTCAAGAGATTTTGGCGGAACAAAAAAATGGAGAACTTGTTATACTGCAGATGCTACAGGACACTCAATGTTGTATGCAGTTGCAAATGAAGCAATAAAAAATAATGTTGATATAAGAGACAGAAAAGAAGCTATAAAAATCATTTATGAAGATGGCGTATGCTATGGAGCAATAGTTAGAGATTTGATCACTGGCGAGCTATCAGCATATATTGCAAAAGGGACTATGATAGCAACAGGTGGATATGGCAGAATCTATCAAAACACTACAAATGCTGTGATATGTAATGGTGTAGGTGCTGCAATAGCATTAGAAACAGGTATTGCAAAACTTGGAAATATGGAAGCTGTGCAATTCCACCCTACTCCACTTGTGCCAAGTGGAATCTTACTTACTGAAGGTTGTAGAGGCGATGGCGGAGTATTAAGAGATGCAGATGGTTATAGATTTATGCCAGATTATGAGCCAGAGAAAAAAGATCTAGCAAGTAGAGATGTTGTAAGTAGAAGAATGGTAGAACACATAAGAAAAGGTAAAGGTGCAAAATCTCCTTATGGTGATCATATATGGCTAGATATATCTATACTTGGGGAATCTCACATACACAAAAATCTACGAGATGTATATGATATTTGTAAGATTTTTGCAGGTATTGATGTCACAAAACAATGGGCACCAGTTAGACCGATGCAGCATTATTCTATGGGTGGTATTAGGACAGATTATCAAGGACATACAAACTTAAAAGGCTTATTTGCAGCAGGCGAATCATCATGCTGGGATTTACATGGCTTTAATAGACTGGGTGGAAACTCTGTAAGCGAAGCTGTTGTATCAGGTATGATTATTGGTGATTATTTTAGTGATTATTGTGCAAGTAAAACAATGGATATAAAAACAAATACAATAGAAAAATTCATCAATGAAGAGCAAAAATATTTAGAAGATATCATAAATTCAAATGGTAATGAAAATGTATTTGAAATTAAAAATGCAATGCGAAAAATAATGGATGATAAAGTTGGAATCTTTAGAGAAGGAAAGATGCTTCAAGAAGCGTATGATGAATTAGTAGAGCTATATAAAAGAAGTAAAAATATAGGGATCTCAAATAAACATATGCATTGCAATCCAGAATTAGAAGAAGCATATAGAGTGCCTAAAATGCTTAAAATTGCACTATGTGTAGCAAAAGGTGCTCTAAATAGGACAGAAAGTCGTGGGGCACATACTAGAGAAGACTACCCAAAAAGAGATGATAAAGATTGGCTAAAACGAACACTTGCATCATGGAAAGATAAAAATGACAATGCACCAACAATAGAATACGAAGACTTAGATATAGATAAGATGGAAATTCCACCAGGATATAGAGGATATGGTGCAAAAGGAAATATAATAGAAAATCCAAAAAGTGCAGTGCGTCAAGCAGAAGTAGATAAAATCACACAAGAATTGCAAGCAGCTAACAAGGATAGATATGAAATCCAAAATGCATTGATGTATTTTGAATTACAACCACACTATAAAGCTAAAAATCAAAGATTAGGAGATGACAAATGAGTGGGAGAATAATTACAATAAGAGCATTAAAATACGATCCTCAAAGTGCAGTTTATAAACCACATTTCAAGGAATATAAACTAGAAGAAACAGATTCTATGACTATATTTATCGCATTGACTATGATTAGAGAGAATCAAGATGCAAATTTGAGCTTTGACTTTGTATGTAGAGCTGGAATCTGCGGTAGTTGTGCCATGATG
The DNA here is from genome assembly GCF_003364295.1 of Helicobacter sp. MIT 99-5507. Taxonomy (NCBI): domain Bacteria; kingdom Pseudomonadati; phylum Campylobacterota; class Epsilonproteobacteria; order Campylobacterales; family Helicobacteraceae; genus Helicobacter; species Helicobacter sp. MIT 99-5507. The sequence continues at coordinate 247,363 of NZ_NXLO01000004.1, read as the reverse complement.
ATAAATGGACAACCAAAACTTGCTTGCAGAACACTAACAAAAGACTATGAAGATGGAATAATCACTCTAGCTCCACTTCCTGCATTTAAACTCATAAAAGATTTATCTGTAAATACTGGTATATGGTTTGAGGGAATGACAAAAAGAGTTGAAGGCTGGATTCACTCAAATAAAGAACATGATATATCAAAACTAGAAGAACCAATCGAGCCTAGTGTTGCAGATGAGGTATTTGAGCTTGATAGATGTATTGAATGCGGTTGTTGTGTGGCAGGGTGTGCTACGAAATTAATGAGAGATGATTTTGTAGGTGCTGCTGGATTAAATAGAGTTGCAAGATTTATGTTAGATCCTCACGATAATAGAAGCGATGAAGATTTCTATGAATTAATTGGTAATGATGATGGTGTATTTGGCTGTATGTCTTTAATGGCATGTCAAGATTTCTGCCCAAAAGAGCTACCATTGCAAAGTAAGATTGCATATTTGAGAAGAAAAATGGTCTCTCAAGCATTCAAATAGGCATTATATTTTAGGCTTTAAGGAAATATTCAAAAAAAAAATGTTTAAATTTCATTAACTTTTATCCTAATGGATTTAAGAAATCTTTTTAAAAAGGAAAGAAAATGAAAAGAAATGGTTTTTCAATGATTGAGTTAGTATTTGTTATCGTTATTTTAGGTGTGCTTGCTGCTGTTGCTGTGCCTAGATTCGTAACAACAAGGACAGATGCACAAGTGGCAATGGCAAGAAGTGATATTGCTTCTGTATTAAAAGCAATCCCTGCAAGAGTTTTTGCAGAAAATCTAGACCCTACAGCATCAACTCCTACTGGATTTAGTTCATGGGGTGATTGGATGATAGATACAGGAGGACTTGATCGAGGTAGATGGACCGTAAATGGTAGTAATACTAAAGGAATCGAGCCACTTGGAAATGTACAAAATGCTCAAGGAGCGCAAACTGGCGGATGTGGGGCTATAATTATTTTAGATACAACTACAGGAAACCTAACATTTGATCCAAACCGAATATCTGCAACTACTACTGGAGGTAATAATGGGGGAACATTCTGTAAATCTCTAAAAGAATCTTATCCAAGTGGTTCAAATAGAATTATCCCACTTGCTACAACTGGAGCAGTGAAATTCTAAGACTTCTAAGTCGCCTCCAAATTTTTTTGGCGACTTAGAAATCATAAAATTCTATTTTTCTATCTTTAAAACTTGCAACTTTTTTAAATCCTATATCTTTTGCAATAGCCTTACATTCATCTCTTTTAAAGCCAACTTGATTTGGATTATGTGCATCACTGCTAAATGTAATAGGAATATCTAGCGTAAATACAAGCTCTAAAATCTCCTTGCTTGGATACATCTCGCCTATATTTTTCCTAAATCCAGCAGAGTTTATCTCAAGCACCATATTATTATCTTTGATAGATTCTAAGGTTTTGATGATATTATTTTTTAGATTCTTGCTTGGAGGATTATTAAAAATCTTAAATAAATCAAAATGTCCGACAATATCAAAAAGCCCACTTTGAGCCATATTTGAAATAGATTCTAGGTATTCAATCCACGCATCATTGATATTTATACTTTTATAGATACCGATAAATTCTTCATTATCAAAACCCCAATTATTCAAAAAATGCACCGAACCAATCAAATAATCCACACTAGAATCTAATACTTTTTTTTCTATCAAATATTCTTTTTTATTGATATAATCAACTTCAAATCCAACTTTAATATCAATTTTATCTCTATATTGCTCTCTTAAATCTTTTACCTCTTTGATATAGTCATCTATCTCACAAAATTGCATACGATATTTTTCATCAAATTTCATAGGTGCATGGCAGGCAAATCCAAATATATCAGTATTGCAATTAATTGCAGATTCTATGTATTCATAGCTTTCACCAATAGCGTGATTGCATCTTTTTGTATGATTATGTAGGTCAATATTCATTTTTCTATCCTTAATAAATGATTTGCTTCTTTTATAAAATAAACAATACCAAAATTTTTAAAAAACTCCATAGCATTAGTAGAATCTATGATTTTATCTTTGCCACCTAAAAAAACTATAATCTTAATGCCTCTATTGCAAATTCTAAATAAATCAACTTCATTGAAACTAAATTCAAAAAAAGCCCTTAAATCTCTCACAGAGACATCACTATTAAATCTATACAATCCATCAAATCCAATATTTTCATAAAAATGCTTTAAATAAAGCTCTTTATTTTTACTAAAATATTCTATTTGAGAATCCAAAAAAGCAGAATCTTTATTGTTAAAAAAAGCAGGTGATAATAATATGAGTCTATTTATGCGACTATTGCAATTTAGCACATAATCTAACGCTCTCTTAGAGCCATAGCCAAAGCCGCAAACATCATATTGATTTAGTGTTATTTCAAAGCTATCTAAAAGATTTGCAAATAGATTCAAATCATCTTTCAATGCAAATCCTCCAAAAAACTCACTCAATAAATATGCCTTCTTTTAATATTTCCCTTAATTCTTCTTTTGTGATTTTTTCATTTTTTAGCAGTATGGCTTGAACTTCTCTTAAAATCCCTTTTGCACTATTAAAAAATATTTGCAATTCACTTTTTATATTTTGCAATTCAGATTCTACATCACTAGAATCTGCCATTATTCTACCCATCATCGCATAATCTTGACTCATCTCAAATGCAATTTGTTTTGCAATCCTTATATCGTCTTTGCAATTTGTATAAGATTCTCCCATATTCATTTCTAGCACTACGCTACCGCTTAATGCAACTTTTATCATATTTGTTAAATCACTTTTTGATAATATATTTTTATCATTTTTTTTGATACCATCCCCAAGCAAAGTAATCTTATCAAAGTCAATATCACACCAATATGCACTAATAGCTTTTGCAGCTTGATAAAGGGATAGGACTTGTTTTTCTTCCTCGCTAAAACTTAGCTGTTTTTTTATTCCACTTTCAATTTTTGAGTGAGATAAATAAAAATCATCATTTTCAATGACTTTAGAATTTTTTCTTAAAGCATTGAGTGAGGCTTCATTTACAAGCGAAGCGATAGCGGCACCGCTAAAACCAACACTTTGCCTTGCTATCTCATCTATATCAACTTTATGCTCTTTATCTTTTAGATAAAGTTCAATGATTTTCTTTCTTTCATCAAAATCTGGTAAATCAATATAAAGCCTTCTATCAAATCTACCTGCTCTAAGCAAAGCAGAATCTAGCACTTCTATCCTATTTGTAGCACCAACAACAATAACTCCACTACTATCTTCAAAGCCATCCATTTCTGTTAAAAGCTGATTTAGTGTAGTTTCTCTCTCATCATTTCTATTTTCACCTCTAGCTTTACCAACTGCATCAATTTCATCAATAAAAATGATACTTGGAGCACTTGCTTTTGCTACAAAAAATAGCTCTCTTACGCGTTTTGCACCCATTCCTACATAAATTTGTGCAAAAGATGAACCACTTTGATAAAAAAATGGGACATTTGCTTCATTTGCTATTGCTTTTGCTATCATTGTTTTACCTACACCCGGCGGTCCAACAAGTAAAATGCCTTTTGGAAGATGGATTCCCATATCTTGATATTTTTTTGGATTCTTTATATAGTCAATGATTTCAAATAAATCATCTTTTACTTCTTTTATTCCTGCAATATCATCAAATTTTATATTTTTGATATTTGATACTTTATTAAAATTAGATTCTATATTGATTTGATTTGATGTTTGGATTTGAGTTTCTTTTGCTGCTTCCTTTGGTTTAGGCTTTTTAAATGTTCTTGTTATAGCACTAAGTAATACTGCAAAACCAAGCAATAAAATGACAAAAACACCAAGACTAGCTAAGATTCTATCAAACATAAATGGTTTTTTTACTTCAATTGCGATGCTATCTAGACTTTTTAAATCCACTAAATCTTTTGCAATTTTATAAGCATTAGAATCCGTGATAATATATAAATAACTATCATCAATAGATACTTTTTGGATTTCTTTTGTTAAGAGAATATTATTTAGCTCATCATTGGTTATTAAGATATTGTTATCACGAGTAAATAAAATCCCTCCAAGCAAAACAATTAAAATAAGTCCAACAATAATAATGACTAAGTTTTTAGATTTCTGCATAGTTGATATCCTGTTCTATCTTGTAATCATCAATTACAATCCATTTAGAATATAAAGATTTGTCACTTTTAATCCTAATTCTATTATAAAACTGATCTAATCCATAATAAAAATCACCCTTTTTGCTTTCAACTAAAACATCAAGTGGCATTTTATTTTCTCTAAAAGCTTTATTTTTTGATGAAATAATATCTTTTATTTTATGCAATCTCTCTTTTGCCATACCTTTAGAAACATCTATTTTTAGTTTTGCTGCCATTGTATTATTGCGAGGAGAATATATAAAAGCATGGATATGTGTCAAAGGAAGCATTTCTATTTTTTTTATCATATCATCAAATATTTCTTCACTCTCTCCTGGGAATCCTACGATAAAATCACTACCAAGTGCAAAACCTTTATCTGCTATACTTTCAAATAATTTTAAATCTTTATCAAATCTATTTATTCTATTCATAGCTTTTAACATAATATCATTTGTATGTTGCAATGCGATATGCAAATGTCTCTCCAAAAACTTAGAATCTAGAATCTCTAAAAAATCATCTTTAATTTGGGAAGGCTCTAGGCTACCTAATCGTATCCGCTTTATGCCAGATATTTTTGAAATATCAATTATTAATTGTGCTAAAGTGTATTTATCTTCCTTGCCATAGCTGCCTAGATTTGTCCCGCTTAGCACTATCTCACTTACTCCATTATCTACTAATTTTTGCACTTGAGATAATATTTTATCCCTATCATAACTCCTTGATTTTCCCCGCACTTGTGGAATAATGCAATAAGAACATTTGAAATTGCAACCTTCTTGCACTTTTATAAATCCTCTTATTTTATTTGCAAAATCACCAACAATAGTAGAATCTTTGTGAGATAAATCATTTTCTATAAAAAATCGTTTTGGCTTTTTTAGCAAACTTTCTATATTTTCCTTGCTACTATGACCAAATGCGCCAAATATCTTTTCATTATCAAATGCAATTTTTCCCACACTATTTAAAGCACAACCTGTAAAAAATATCTTTTTATTCAACTTTTGGATTTTTGAAATATAATCTTTTACATCCTTATCAGCACCATTTGTAACGGTGCAAGAATTAATCACAATGATATCTGCTTCAGCTTCATTATTTACAAGCAAAAATGATTGCAAATTCTCAATCATTACTTGTGTATCAAATATATTTGTCCTGCAACCAAATGTCTTAAAAAAGACCTTCATTATTTACTCCTGCACCAACTGCTAAGTTTTTATCTTTTGAAATCACTGTTGTTGTTGGATATGATATTTCAATATCATCTTCTTTATTAAATGCCTCAATTATTGCTCCAGAAATTACACTATTTAGCATCAAAGTTGCATAACAATTTGTTTGAAACCAAATTGAAATTCTAATTCCATTTGGCACAATAAAACTAAATACTCTAGGTTCAACATTTAAATCTCGTATGGAATATTCAATTTTTAATTTATTTAGCTGTTTTCTAGCAGTTTGTGTATATCCATTGGAATATTTTTTAGCAATATCACTTGCAAGAATAAGTGCTTTTTTATAATTGCTATTAAATGTGATAGTGATATCTATACCATCCCAAACCGTCTTCATTCCAGAATGAGAATAATTTGAAATCATCGTTGTAAAAATAAAATTATTTGGAATAAATATAATCCTACCTGCACGTCTATTTTCTGCATAAGATGTATATGTGACATCTTCATAAATTGTGATTCTAAGCATTGATATATCAATAACATCGCCTACATAAGTGGTATTATCTTTTACTACGCGAATCCTATCTCCAGACTTTATACTTCCACCGCCAACAATTACTAAATATCCAAGACAAGACATAAACCAATCTTTCATAGCAATAGCAAGACCAGCAGATACAAAACCAATGATTGCAACGATATATGTGACATTTTCTATATATGCAAAAACTAAAATAAACACAATAATGCTAAGATTTATAAAATTTACAAGCTTGTTTATTGTGTAAGTTTTTGTGCTTTCGCTTCGTTGGACATAGATTTTTAAAATCAATTTTACAATAAAGGCAATAAGCACGATAGCTGCAATCGCCACTGCAATATAAAGAAGTTTTAAAAATTCACTTTTTATTTCTTGCTGAACTTTTTGAATATCATTATTTGCATTTTTCTTAAAAATATCTACATAGACATTTAGAATCTTGCTTGTAGATTCTAGCTCTAAGAGTGTTTTTTTTGTTTCTTTTAATTCATTTGCATCTTTTATTGTTTCTAATATTTCTACTTTTCTATGCAATTTATCAAGCAGAACATCTAAGATTGATAGATTATTATCAATAACTTCGATTTGAGCTTTTAGATTTTTTATATATGAAAATCCAGCTGTAATTAAAAAAGGATTAGTAATATTTGGAATCTCTAGCCCACTTTGTGGAGTAATCAAATCCTTGTATGGTTCATTTTTATAATTATGAAGTAATTCTTCTTGACGCTTGATTGTATAATATTTTTGTTCTAAGGAATGTATTTCATTTTGTATTTGTTTTGTAGATGGAAGCTTTTTTAAGGATTCTATTTTTTTTTCAATATCAATCATTTCGTTGTATGCGGAATTGTATTCGTTATAATTTTTATATTTTAATATCCAAGGATTATCTTTAATGTAGCGATTAATTAAATCAAGCTCATTATAATATTGACTTTGCATATAATTATCTTTATCTGCAATATAACCAAATGCTAGATCAAAAAATAAACAAATAATAAAAATTCTAATCACTTAAATACCTAAAAATTAAATACTCATAGCTTCAAACAACAACTCTTTTGGTGGATTTGTAATGATTTCCATATCTCCAATATCATTTGGCAATATAAATCTTAAATTATTATTTTGACTTTTTTTATCTAAAAATAATCTATCATAAAAATCATTTAAATCCTGTATTTTATATTCTGTAGGAATTTGATATTTTTTGAGCAAATTTGAGATTCTAATAGAATCTTTTATATCCAATTTATTAAGTAATACAGCAAGATTATTTGCCTTACACATTCCCATACCTACACTTTCTCCATGTAAATATAAAGAGTAATTCCCAAGCAATTCAATTACATGCCCAAATGTATGTCCATAATTTAGTCCTGCACGAATACCATTTTCTTTTTCATCTTTACAAACAATATCTGCCTTTATTGATACACTTTTAAAAATAGCATATTCTAAATCTTTTTTATTATTGATCAAATCAGCACTCTCTAACCAAATAAAAAAATCTCTATCAAAACAAACAGCCATTTTTATAATCTCGCTAATCCCAGCATTAAACTCTCGTTTTGGCAATGTAGATAAAAAATCTATATCAATATATACTGATTTTGGTTGATAAAATGTTCCTATTAGATTCTTGCCAAATGAATTATTTATACCTGTTTTCCCACCTACACTAGCATCAACTTGTGCTAAAAGCGTAGTAGGAATAGAAATAAAATCAATACCTCTTTGATAAATCGATGCAGCAAATCCACTCATATCACTAATCACACCGCCACCAAATGAAATGATTAATGATTTTCTATCAAGTTTATGTATAAAAGCATTTTCTAAGATAGATTCTATACTTGCAAGATTCTTGTATTGCTCACCATCTTTTAATGTGCAAATAAAAGTATATTTGTGATTAAAACAAGATAACAATTTACTAATGTGCAATGCACTTACACATGGATTTGTAACAATTAGAATCTTGCTGTATTTATCCAAATCTATTTTTTTTAAAGAATCAATGATTATATCATAGGAATTAGAATCTGTTTTTAGATGTATGATTTCTGCCATTTACCACAACTTTGTATTAATATCAATTTTTGGATTCTACGACTTTTTTCTTAAAAATCTCACATATTTTTGAAATGCCTACATTGGCATTAATATCTGTGGATTTTTATCTATATTTAGTGATAAATAATCAGCATTTTTATTTAGCAACCAAAAGATTCTTCGTTGCAATAAATCAATTTCAAGCGGGATAAATTGTATCAACTTTTCATCACTTCGGTGAAGCCAAAAAATAGGATTTTTATTGCTTGTATGTTCTATTGTAATACGTTTATTAAGCAATCTTCCTATATTTTGATAATAAGTAGCAATTTTTGCATTATAATCTTCATCTAATTGAAATTCATATAACTTGATATCCAATTTAAGCTGTGATGCAAAATCAATCAGTGAATACGAGATATTTTGCACATGTTTAGAGTTTTGAGAACAAAATATCAATGTAGTTTCTAATTCACTAAGTCTGGTATTTTTGCCAATTTTTAAAATTGGAGAATTTGCTTTATACAAAATCCTGCGATTTTTATTTCTTTTAAATACACTAGGGGCAACCATAATCAAGCCTATTTTATTGGCAGAATCTTCTTCTATTTTTTGAGAAATATTTTTTTGATTATAATCAATATTTATAATTACTCCATCTTGCTGTATTGCTTTAATATCAACTAATCTTTTTATATTGCTTGGGTTTAAAATATTAATTATCAATTTTTCATTTTTTATTTTTTTATGTATCCAAAGAGAATCTAATATAATATCATCAATCTCTTTTTGTGAATAAAATTTAAAATCAATATAAACATAAATATCAATTCCAAAAGGTGCTGGGAAATTACCTGTATTTGCAATCATTTTTTTATAAATATTATTTAATACCATTGGATCGCCTATAACAAGCAAGCTGTCATTTGGCTGGATTATTGTTGCTTTGTTGGTAATTATAAAACTATTTTTTCTATAAATTCCTACAATCCGCCATCCTTTTTGTTGGATTGAACCAATGCTAATATATGAATATGCACTTCCAAATGGAATATTAATTTGCATAATCTCACCCTTATTTAGCCCAAAACCTCTAGCAATGCTTGGAATATTTGGAATCTTACCAATAAGTGCCCGTGCTGTAATAAAACTAGTAGATATAGTATTTAGATTTGGATCATCTAGCAAATCTTGCTTTACTTGCGATTTGGATTCACATGAAATAATGATTGGTATATCTTTGTTGATTTTTCTAATGATAGAACAAACTTCATCTCGTTCATCTTTATCTTGCATTATCACAAAAACATCATATAAACTATTTGCAATAAAAGGCTTTAGTCTAGAACTTGCTAATGGGTCAAAGTTATATACTTTAAATGATGATGAAAATTTTAAAGAAGTTATTTCTATATCATTGGAGATGATAATATAATAGTTGTTACTAAAATATTTTTCAAGCAAAGATTCTATAAAAATTTTAGCAATTTTGCCATCTGCAATAATTAAAACTTGTTTCATTAACCACCTTTAGAAAAAATACTTTTAAAAAACATATTTTAGCTAAGTAATAAAAATCATGGCTATAATTATAAAATGATTTGGAAACTAGAAGCAAAAGATAATAAAGCAAGGGCTGGAATCTTAACACTAAATAATAATGTCATTCAAACACCTGTATTTATGCCTGTTGGCACACAAGCATGTGTAAAAGGGCTTGATTTTAATGATATAGAAAATATTCACTCAAAGATAATACTTGCAAATACATATCATTTATATTTACGCCCTGGAGATAAAGTCATAAAAAATATGGGCGGATTACATAAATTTAGCGGATTTAATGGTAGTTTTCTTACAGATAGTGGAGGATTCCAAGCTTTTAGCTTAGGTGGCAAACCAAATGAAGATGGAATCTTATTTAAAAGTCATATTGATGGAAGTAGGCATTTTTTCACACCAGAGAGTGTATTAGATATACAATACAATCTAAATAGTAATATTATGATGATTTTAGATGATTTAATAGCACTGCCAAATACAAAAGATAGAATTTTAGAATCCATAAAAAGAACTAGTGTTTGGGCAAAAAGATCAATAAAACATCATTATTACAAAAAAGAATCTCACCCAAATAATAAAATCTTTGCAATCATTCAAGGTGGGGTAGATAAAGAAGCAAGAACTATATCTGCAAATGAATTAGTAAATACAATGTATCAAAATTGTGCTTTTGATGGATTTGCAATAGGTGGACTTGCTGTTGGTGAAGAAAAAAATGCTATGTATGATACGATTGAAATTACTACAAATCTTATGCCAGAATCTAAGCCTAGATATTTAATGGGTGTTGGAACTCCAGAGGATTTGATAGAAGGGATTTATAGAGGGGTTGATATGTTTGATTGCGTAATGCCAACTAGAAATGCAAGAAATGGGACGATATTTACTAGATTTGGAAGATTGAGTATCAAAAATGCAAACCTAAAAGAAGATTGCAGCCCAATTGATGAAAACTGCAAATGCTATACTTGCAAAAATTTCTCTAAAGGCTATTTAAATCATTTATATAGGGCAAATGAGACATTATATATTAGGCTTGCAAGTATTCATAATTTATATTTTTATTTAGAGATAACAAGACTTGCAAGAGAAGCAATCATGAATAATTGCTTTCTATCATGGAGAAAAGAAATGCTAGCAAATCTTGCCTAAAATTTCGCTCCAAGATTTATTCTAAAATATTTTTAAAATTTACCTTCAAATACGCGTTTAAAAATCTTATCTACATTCTTTTTATAATATTCATAATCAAAACATTCTCTTATTTCACTCTCACTTAAATGATTTGCTAGCTCACTATCTTGTAATAAATATTGAAGATATAAACTCTCATTTTTATCATTTAGAGCACTTTTGCCATTTTGCAAATCTTGCCATACTTTCATTGCATTTCTTTGCACAATTTTATAAGCATTTTCTCTACTTATGCCTTTTTTTGGCAATTCTAATAGAATCCTTTGTGAAAATACCAAACCACCTGTTAAATTTAGATTTTTTAGCATATTTTTTTCATAAACAACGAGATTTTCTATCAAATTGCTTAAACGATTTAACATAAAATCTAGTGTGATAAAAGCATCTGGTAATATAAATCGTTCAACAGAGCTATGACTAATATCTCTTTCATGCCATAATGCTACATTTTCCATCGCAGGAATCACATATGAACGCAAGATTCTGCAAAGCCCTGTTATATTTTCACTAAGAACAGGATTTCGCTTGTGAGGCATAGCGCTACTACCTTTTTGCCCGCTACTAAAATATTCTTCACACTCATAGACTTCCGTCCTTTGAAAATGCCTAATTGCAACTGCGATTTTTTCACAGCTGCTTGCTAGCAATGCAATTTCACTAAATAATCTTGCATATCTATCTCTTTGTATTACTTGATTGCTAATTTTAGCTACCCCAAGCCCCAAATCTCTGCATACAAATTCTTCTAATTCTATCGGTGAATGAGCCATATTTCCCATAGCACCACTAATTTTTCCAATACAAACTATATCTAAGAGTGATTTTAAACTTTGTATTTGCACTTTTATTTCATCATACCAAATACTAATAACAAGCCCAAAAGTAGTAGGCTCACCATGAATCCCATGGCTTCTTCCTACCATAAGAGTGTCTTTATAATAAAAAGCTTTTTCTTGTAGCTTTGATAGTAATAATTCTGCATCATCAATAATTAATAATAAACTATCTCGAATCTGCAATGCAACAGCCGTATCTATCGTATCACTACTTGTGATTCCATAATGAAACCAACGATTTTCTTCACCCAAAGAATTTGCCACTGAAGTAGTAAATGCTATCAAATCATGCTTTGTAATTTTTTCTATCTCCTCCATCTCATCTATATTAAATTTTGCATTTTCTACTATTTTGCTGCATTCATCATCACTTATTAATCCAAGCTCATTCCATCCACGAACTACTGATTTTTCTACTTCAAGCCAATAGGAAAATTTCGCCTCTTTATCCCATAATCTTTTCATTTCTTCTCTTGCATATCGCTCTACCATAAATGCTCCTAAAATATTTTTCTAAATTAAAGCAAAATAGCTATAATTATTCAATTTTAGTAAGGAAAATTGTTTTGAAAAAGATTACTCAATTTGTTAGTTGTGCTGGTTGAGCTGCAAAAGTAGGTCTGGAAGACCTAAGACAAATCACAAAAGGCTTAAATCAACCACAATATAGCCAACTATTAATTGATTTCAAAGATAATGATGATTGTGGAATCATAAAAGTAGGTGATATTTTACTAGCACAAAGTCTAGATTTTATTACACCAATTGTTGATGATCCATTTATCTATGGGCAAATTGCAGCTGCAAATTCACTTAGTGATGTATTTGCAAAAGGTGCCAAAGCACTTAGTGCTATGAGTATTTTTATGTGGGATAAAACTCATATAAATACAAATGAAGCAAATGAAATCTTGCAAGGAGCTCTAAATAAACTAATAGAATGCAAATGCCCTCTAATTGGCGGACATAGCATAAATGACAATGAACAAAAATTTGGGCTTAGTATAACAGGTGGCATCTTTGATAATATCTATTATAGAAATAATACTGCACAAATTGGCGATAAAATCATACTTACAAAGCCCATTGGAAGTGGAATCTTAACTACAGCGATGAAAAATGGAGCACTAAATTTTAATAAAAATCTTGATGTAGTAAAATCAATGCTCACGCTAAATAACTATGCAATGGATTTTGCAAAAAGATTTGAGATTCATGCTGCAAGTGATGTAACAGGATTTGGACTACTTGGACATATGTTAGAAATGACAAATAAAGAGATTTCAATCAATCTATATTTAGATAATGTAAAGTTATTTGACAAAGTGCTTCATTTTTCAGAATCTGGAATTATCCCTGGTGGCAGTCATAAAAACAAATCTTCTTTAGAATCTAGAATAAAAAATAATACAAATATAAATGATATTATCTATTATGACGCACAAACTTCTGGTGGGCTTTTGATAGCTTTGGATTATAAAAATGCAAATGAATTAAATAAGATTCTAAATAATGAAGGAATAGATTCTAGCATTATCGCAGAATGTATAGAAAAAAAAGAATTTGATATATATTTAAAATAAATTATTTGATGTTATCAAAGATCAAATGATAAAAATGCAAGATTCTAAGTGATTTTATTTATATATTTTATTATAAACTCATTTTAGATTCTATTTTATAGAATCTAAAATATATATTTTTAGATAAAGGTTTATTTTACCTTCTCTAAATATTCTCCAGTCTCTGTATTTATTCTAATTACTTCACCTTCTAAAATATGAAAAGGAATTTGCACAACTGCACCTGTCTCTAACGTAGCAGGCTTTTTACCAGAAGATGATGTATCACCTTTAAAATTTGGTGGAGTTTCTACTATCTTTAGTTCTACTACTTGAGGCACATCAACAGATATTGCCTTGTTATTATGAAACAAAATAGAAACATTTATGCCTTCTTTCATCCATTTTGCTACATCGCCGACTTGATCGTTGATTAAGCCTATTTGCTCATAAGTTTCATTATCCATAAATTGAAAATGATCGCCATCGTGGTATAAATATTGCATAGCTTTTTCTTCAATATTTGGCTCTTCACATTTATCGCCAGCATGAAAAGTTTTTTCTATCACTTTACCATCTAAAAATGATTTAATTTTTGCTCTAACAAATGCAGGACCTTTGCCAGGCTTTACATGTTGATATTCAACAATTCTATATGGAATACCATCAATTTCAATTTTTAAACCTTTTTTTAGCTCACCCATACCTATTGCCATTATTTCTCCTTATATTTTATTGCTACTTCCTAGGATATTCATTCGCTCTATTATTAGCTTTTTGATTGCCTCTTTTCCTGGTGTGAAAAACTTTCTTAAATCAAATTGAGTATTATCATCATTTGCCACCTTGCGAACTTCAGCAATAAATGCAATCCTTAAATCTGTATCAGTATTGACCTTGTTTATTCCACCTTTTATAGATTCTTGAAGAAATGAAAAAGGCACACCTTTTGAACCTTTCAAATCACCACCACTTGATAGAAATGAATCTTTAACATAATCAGGGATAGCACTTGCACCATGAAGCACCAAAGGAATATTTGTAAGCCTCTTTACTTCTTGCAAACGTTCAAAATCTAGTTTTGGTTCACCTTTAAACTTAAAAGCACCATGACTTGTCCCAATAGCAGGTGCTAAAAAATCAACTCCAGATTCTTTTACAAACTGCTCTGCTTCTTTTGGATTTACTAAAACTGCATCTTTTTCACTCACAGAAATATTATCCTCAATTCCCATCAATCGCCCAAGTTCTGCTTCAACACTAACACCTTTAGCATGTGCCATTTTAACAACCTTTGAAGTTTCACTTAGATTCTCTTCAAATGGATGATGAGAAGCATCAATCATAACAGAAGTAAAACCAGCATCAACAGCAGCTTTGCAAGATTCAAATGTAGTTCCATGATCTAAATGAAGTGCTACTGGTATATGAGGATACTTTTTAGAAAGTATCTTTACCATTCCAACAGCCATATCGATACCTAGATATTTGATTGCACCTTCACTTGCTTGAACAATGATAGGAGAATTTGCCTCATTTGCAGCTTCAAAAATAGCACTAAGCATCTCATAATTTACAAAGTTGAAAGCACCTACACCATAATATTCCTTATGAGCCTTTTTGAGAATCTCATTACCAGTAACTAACATATTTGACCTTTATTTCATTTCTACTTTAGCTTTTTTGCGAAGATCTTGAGCAATCTTTGATACTTCTTCTCTAAATTTGATTAATTTTAATTCTTGTTCTAATCTTGGCTTTGCCTCTTCATAGCTAATTACACTTTGTGGTTTTTTAGTCTTTAAAAATATTATATGATAACCAAAATCAGTTTTTACAGGTGTTTTTGTATATGTATTTTCCTTTAAATCAAAAGTAGCTTTAGAAAATGATGGAACCATTTTATCTTTTGCAAAAAATCCTAAATCACCGCCATTTGCAGCACTTGGATCTTTTGAATATTTTTTTGCTAATTCTATAAATTTATCCTCAACCTTATCTTTTGCATCATTCAATTGTTTTATAATATCTTTTGCTTCTTTTTCACTTTCAACTAATATATGTCTTGCATGAGCACTCTCTGGCATAATCAATCTATCTTTATTATCATTATAATATTTATTGATTTCACCATCACTAACTTTAATATCATCTACTTTTTTTCTCATCCATAATTCAAGAACCATAGTATCTTTGAAATCTTCTAAAGCTTCCTTATATTCTTTAGTGTCTTCTAATTTGCCTTTTTTTGCTTCAATTGTAAGTAATTTACGCTCGATTGCTTGCTCTACAGCTTTATCTTGCATCTCTTTTGGAAGTGAGCTAAAATCAACATTAGGCATAGCTTGTTGTAAAAATAGCATATCCTTATCGGTAATCTCTTCTCCATTTACTATTGCATAAACTTTTGCGTTTAATGAGCCAATTATCATTCCAGCCAAACCTAAACTTAATAAAATTTTATTCACATCTATCTCCTAAAATATTTTAAAAATGTTGAAAATTCTACAATTAGCGTGCTTTTATGTCAATAAAACATCATTTAATAAGAATCCTTAAAACACTCCATCTCATCATAAAAACTATTCCACAAACCAACTCTATTTTCACTAGCTAGATTCTGTAAATAAAGCAATTTATTTAGAAATTCAAAATCTTTTATACCAGCTCTATTTACCACACCATAGCCAGCTTTTATGATCTCTTGATTTAAATCTAAATTTTTATATTTGACCAAACAAAATCCATTGTTGATGCTTACACTATAAAGCTGTTCTAAATCAAGATTGTTTTGAAAAAAACCAATGGAGAGATTACTCATTTTTTTAAAGTTATCATTTAGGCATTTATTATCATTTCCATAAAATGGCACTGCCACACCAAGCAAAGAACATTCAAATGCACCACTAGGAAGTCTAAAAATAAGCCTATTTGGATTAGAATAACTATTTAATAATAGTTTATAATCTATACCAAAAACTGCATTGCTAAGCATTATTATAAAAATAAATAATCTCATAACATAGATTCTACTAATGATTTTGTATATGGATTTTTTGGATTATTTAGTATGCAAATATCGCCTCTATTAATAATTTGCCCATCTCGTAGCACTATTACATTATCACAAATACACCTAACTATATCTAAATCATGAGTGATAAAAATATAACTTAAAGAGAATCTTTGTTGCAAAGAAAGCAATAATTCTAATATTTGTTTTTGTGTAACTTTATCAAGGGCGCTTGTTGGTTCATCTAGTATTAGAATCTTTGGCTTTAAAATCAAAGCCCTAGCTATTGCAACTCTTTGTCTTTGTCCTCCGCTTAATTCATGAGGATAGCGATCTAAAAAGCTAGAATCTAGCCCAACTAACTCTAAAAATTCTCTAGCTTGTTTTAAAAAATCAATCTTTGGATAATGAATCTTTAGTCCTTCTGTAATGATATCTATTATTTTATGACGCGGATTAAGTGACGAATATGGATCTTGAAAGATAACTTGTATATTTTTTCT
Source organism: Helicobacter sp. MIT 99-5507 (assembly GCF_003364295.1). Taxonomy (NCBI): domain Bacteria; kingdom Pseudomonadati; phylum Campylobacterota; class Epsilonproteobacteria; order Campylobacterales; family Helicobacteraceae; genus Helicobacter; species Helicobacter sp. MIT 99-5507. The sequence goes on along the minus strand of NZ_NXLO01000004.1, from coordinate 230,710 downwards.
AAATTTCCTAAAATCCCTAATATCTTTATAATTTACACCATCAAAAATAATATCTCCACTAAAATCTATCAACTTTATCAATGATAGACAAAATGTGCTTTTTCCACTACCACTCTCCCCTACTATACCTAGAATCTCACCTTTATTTAGAGTAAAATTAATATTTAGCAAAATATCTTTATAGATATTTTTTCTTAGAATCCTCTTTTTTGCAATATATTTTGTGCTTAGATTTTCTGCTTCTAGAATCTTTTCATCTTGAATATAGCTTTTTAATCTATTTATTTTTAGCGATGATATGAGATTTTGCAAATATAAACTTTTTGGTGAAACAAGTATAGATTTATCGCCTTTTTCTACGATTTTACCATCTTTAAATACGATTAGATTCTGCGCGTATTTAGATACGATTTTTATATTATGAGTTACTAAAATAATAGCGATGTTAAATTTCATACTCAATTTTATAAGCAAATCCAGAATCTGCACTTGCAAGCTTGCATCAAGTGCCGTAGTAGGCTCATCTGCAATAATTATCTTTGGCTTATTTGCAATAGCAATAGCAATTAAAACTCTTTGTCTTTGTCCTCCGCTTAATTCATGAGGATAGCGATCTAAAAAGCTAGAATCTAGCCCAACTAACTCTAAAAGCTCTAAACTTCTTTCTTGTAAAGTTTTAGAATAAATCTTAGGATTGTGTATTTTTATAATCTCAAATATTTGTTTTTTTATCGTATGGAGTGGATTTAATGCCACAAGTGGCTCTTGTGGAATATAAGAAATCAAATTTCCACGAATTTTTTCTAACTCTTTAGAATCCAAAAGGTTGTTGCCATCAAAAATGATGCTTCCACTTATATCTTTAATGCAATCTTTGTTTATTAGTTGTAATATATTTTGCAAAAGAAGTGTTTTTCCACTCCCACTCTCACCAATAATTCCAAAAATCTCACCATGTTTAAGATTAAAATTTATTTCTTGTAACTTAAAGCCATTAAAAAGTGTGAAATTAAAATCTTTGATTTCTAAAATATTATCCATTAATCGCCTTTAATCACTCTATCTTTATTATCAATGCTATTTCTTACACCATCACCAATAAAAACAAGCAAAGATAAGATAATACTTAATACAACAAATCCTATGATACCAATATGTGGAGAGTTTAGATTGTTTTTTCCTTGATTTAGTATCTCACCCAAAGATGCATAATTTGGCGGCAAACCAAAACCTAAAAAATCAAGTGATATCAAAGTCGCAATAGAACCTGCAACAATAAATGGAAAATATGTAGTTACAGAAATTAGTGCATTTGGCAAAATATGCCTAAAAATAATACCAAAATCACTCACTCCTAAAGCCTTTGATGCTTTTATATAATCAAAATTTCTAATCCTTAAAAATTCAGCCCGAACAAGCAATGCTAGCCCCATCCAAGAAAATAAAATAATAAAAAATAAAACAATAAAAAATGTAGGTGTAATAAAGCTTGATAATATAATAATTAAAAATAAAATTGGAATAGAAGCCCAAATCTCTATAAATCTCTGTGTAAGTAAATCGATTTTTCCGCCATAATATCCACAAACAGCACCAAAACAAACTCCAAGCAAAACACTAAATAAACTTGATGCAAAACCAAATAAAAGCGAGATTCTAACTCCATAAATAAGCCTAGAGAGCAAATCTCTACCTTGATCATCGCTTCCAAGCAAATGTGAAGTATTTGGAGAGATAGGCGGTGGAGAGGATAAATCATAGATGATAGTATCATAACTATAAGCAATAGGTGGAAAAATAACAATAGAATCTTTTGTCAATTCCTTAAAATATGGATCACTATAATCTATGTGATTTAAAAATTCCCCACCAAAATCAACTTCAGCATAATCATAAAAAATAGGAAAATAGAATCTAGAATCTTTATATACAAAAATTGGCTTATCATTTGCGATAAATTCAGCAAATAAGCTAAAAATAAATATAAAAGATAATAGTATAAAAGAATAATAAGCAAGTCTATTTTTTTTAAATTTATATATAAAATCTCTCATTATTCTCTCTTTTCAAAATCTATTCGTCTATCAACCAATACATAGATAATATCACTAATTATCCCCATAATAAGACCAAGTAAAGTAAAAATATATAATGATGCAAAAATTACTGGATAATCTCTATTTATAATTGCTTCATACCCTAACAATCCCAATCCATCAAGACTAAATATAATTTCTATCATCAATGAACCTGTAAAAAACATAGATAAAATTGCAGATGGAAAGGATGCGATTACAAGCAACATCGCATTTCTAAAAACATGTCTAAAAATAACTTGTCTATCATTTAATCCTTTTGTTTTAGCTATCAATACATATTGCTTTGATAATTCATCTAAAAAAGAATTTTTTACAAGTAAGCTTAAAGTAGCAATGCCTCCTATAGTGATACAAATCACAGGCAGTATAATATGCCAAAGATAATCTAATATCTTTGAAGTTAGGCTAAGTGTTGCAAAGTCCTCGCTTACAATTCCTTGTAATGGAAAAATACTAAGATAATTCCCACCACAAAAAAGAATGATAAATAAAATTGCAAGTAAAAATGATGGAATAGAATATGCAAAAACAATAAAAATACTAGAGATAGTATCAAATCTTGAGCCATTTTTTATTGCTTTTTTTATACCAAGTGGAATTGAAATAAGATATATTAAAATCGTGCTAAAGATTCCAAGCGAAATTGATACTGGAAGTTTTTCTTTTATGATATCAATAACTTTATCTTTTCTATAAAAACTCTCACCAAAATCAAACATAGCATAGCTTTTTATCATCGATACAAATCTAGTCAAAAGTGGCTTATCAAAACCATATAACTCTTTTATTTCATTTAGTAAATCCTCATTTAGTCCCTCTTTGCCTCTATAAAAATCATTTTTTTGATATGTTTCATTTGTGGAGAGAGTATTATATTTTACAAGCATAAGTTCGACTGGACCGCCCGGAGAAAACTGAATAATAATAAAATTAATACACATGATTCCAAATAATGTAGGTAATAATAAAAATAATCGCTTATATAAATAATTTATCACTTAACCCACCATGTCCAAATGTCAAAATCATATGGTGGCGAGTTTTGTGGATATCCAAATTTATCCCAATATGCAACCCGAAAAGAATTAGAATAAAAATGTGGTATTACATAATATCCCCATAATAAGATTCTATCTAAAGCCCTTATATACGCTATTTGTTCATTTTTACTTTTTGCATTGATGATTTTTTCAACCAAAAAATCTATATCTTTAGATTCTATCCTTGCATAATTTTGACTTCCATTTGTATTAGCACTTTTAGAGCTCCAAAAATATCTCTGCTCATTTCCAGGAAATAAAGATTGTGGAATGACAGCTACAATCACATCATAATCAAAATTATTTAGTCTATTTATGTAGCTGCTAACATCAATAGTGCGAACACTTGTTTCTATGCCAAGCATTTCTAGATTTTTGACAAAAGGCAGAGTAACCCTCTCCATTGCTTTTGATACGAGTAGAATCTCAAATTTAAATTGCTTATTATCTTTGTATAATTTATGATTGACACTCTCAAATCCAGCCGATTTAAGCAAAGCCTGTGCATACAATAATGCATCTCTTTTACCTTCCATATCGCTATATGTAGGCAAAGAAAATGCAGAATCTAAAATCTCATCTTTTACTTTTAATTTTTTTAGAATCTCAAGTTCTAAGCCACTTGGGATTCCACTTGATGCAAAAATAGAATTATCAAAAAAACTTCTTGTCCTTGTGTATTGATTAAAAAAGAGATTTTTATTGCTCCACTCAAAATCAAATGCTTGCAATAATGCTTCTCTTACTTTTATATCATCAAAAAAACTTCTCTTTGTATTTAAAAAAAATCCTTGCATTCCGCTAGGAAGAGAGTGTTTAAAAGATACTTGTTTTAACAAACCATCATTTTTTGCTTTTCCATTGTAGCCATTTGCCCATACTTTTGCGCTATTTTCTAATCTAAAATCATAAGATTTGCTTTTAAAAGCCTCTAATGCGACATTTTCATCTTTGTAATAAATATAGGATATTTCATCAAAATTAAATTGACCAATGCGAGTTGGGTGATTTAAAGCCCAATAATCTTTATTTCTTTCATATACGATATTTCTGCCAACTTCAAAAGATTTAATCCTATAAGGACCGCTACCAAGCGGAATAAGCAAAGGATTAGAATCAAATTCAATATCTTTATAAAAATGTTCTGGTAGAACACTTAGCTGTCCTAAAATAAGCGGTAATTCTTTATTTTGATTTGTTTTAAGATGAAATAAAACCTTATTATTATCTAGTAATTCTACACTATCTACATCTACATAATATTGCTTTATGAGTGGATTCCCATATTTCATAAGCACTTCAAAGCTAAATTTCACATCACTTGGTTTGATTTTCACGCCATCATTAAACTTAGCATTTTTGTTGATTGTAAAAATGACATATTTATTTCCCACTTCAATATCGCTTGCAACAAGCCCATATTGACTAAATGGCTCATCTTTACTTTGCACCATAAGCGTATCATAAAGCAAAGCAAGTCCTTCGGCTTTATTGCCCTTTATTACAAATTGATTTAGTGTATCAAATGTGCCAATAGCATAAGTTTTAACTTTCCCACCTTTTGGGGCATTTGGATTGACATAATCAAAATATTTTAGATTTTTATATTTTATATCGCCATCGATTGAAATAGAACTTGAAGCAAAGATATAACTAAAAGAAATAAAAAGTATGAAAATAAATTTAGTCATTAAGATTCTGTAAAAACACCATATGAAATAATCTTTTCATATCTAGAAAGAACAAAATTTTTGTCTTTTTTGATTTCAGCTAAAGAAGTCAAATAATAATCAACTATTGCATTACATGCACCTATTTTATCACGATGGGCGCCAACAACAGGCTCTTTTATAATCGCATCAATCAAATTAGCTTGATATAAATACTCTGGAACAATTTTTAATGATTTTGTTGCATTTTCAACTTTTTGCGGATCGCCCCAAAGTATCGCGGAACAACCCTCTGGTGAAATTACACTAAATACCGAATATTCCATCATAGCAAGTCTATCTGCCACGCTAATAGCAAGTGCGCCTCCACTACCACCTTCACCTATAACAATAGCAATAGTTGGCACTTTTATAGAGCTAAATTCTTGCAAGTTTTTTGCTATTGCTTCACTCTGCCCTCTTTCTTCAGCACCAAGTCCAGGGTATGCACCAGCAGTATCAACAAGCATCAATATAGGAATATTAAATTTTTCTGCAAGTTTAGCTGCTCTTAGAGCTTTTCTGTAGCCTTCTGGATTTGGCATACCAAAATTTCTTGCAATTTTATTTTTAGTACCTCTTCCTTTTTCCTCAGCAATTACCATAGTAGTTTGCCCTTGAATCTTACCAAGAAAACAAACTATTGCCATATCATCTTTAAAATGTCTATCACCATGAATCTCATAAGCATCACTTAAAAAAATATCAATGTAGTCCATAGAATATGGTCTATCAGGATGGCGAGCTAATTGAAGTTTTTGATAATCAGTTAGATTAGAGTATAAAATCTTTACTTCATTTTCTAACTCTTTTGATAATATCTTTTTAGCATGCACATCCCCACGAATAATAGCAGCTTCTATATCATCTTGAATTGTTTTTAAGTTTTTTTCAAAATCTAAATATGTAAGCATTGTTTATATTTTTTTAAAGATTAATACTGCGTTTGTTCCACCAAATCCAAATGAATTGCTCATCACACAATGCACATTTGCATCTCTAGCTACATTTGGCACATAGTCTAAATCACATTCAGGATCTCGTGTGAATTGATTAATAGTTGGTGGCAATACTGAATGCTTCATAGATAGAATCGATATTGCAGCTTCTAACGCACCTGCAGCTCCTAGGCAATGACCAATTTGTCCTTTTGTAGAGCTTACAGGAGGTGTATTATCTTTGCCACCAAATAGATTCTTAATAGCTATAGTCTCATACAAATCATTATATTTAGTGCTTGTTCCATGTGCATTAATATAATCTATCTTAGTATTAGCCATTGATAATGCAACCTTCATAGCACGGAACGCACCTTCACCATTTGGAGCTGGTGTTGTAATATGATTTGCATCACCACTTTCACCAAAACCAATAATCTCGGCATATATATTTGCTCCTCTAGCTCTTGCTATTTCATAATCTTCCAATACAAGAGTAGCCGCACCTTCACCCATAACAAAACCATCCCTATCGTTATCAAATGGTCTACTTGCTATCTGTGGATCATCATTTCTAGTGCTTAATGCTTTCATAGCAGCAAATCCTCCTATACCAACAGGACAAATCGCAGATTCTGCACCAACAGCAAGCATTCTATCAGCACCACCCAAAACTATAGTTTTATAAGCATCAATAATAGCATGGCTACCAGCTGCACAAGCTGTAACACTAGCTAAATTTGGACCTTTTAGATTATATTCTATAGAGATAAATCCACTTAGCATATTAACCAATGCAGAAGGTATGAAAAATGGATTTATCCTTCTTGGACCTTTATCAAAACAAGCTATAGAATTCTTTTCTATATTTCCTAGACCGCCTATACCAGATCCAGAACTAATACCAAATCTCTCATAATTGATAGTATTATCATCTAATACACCAGAATCTTCCATAGCTTCTTTTGAAGATTTAAGGGCTAATTGTATAAATCTGTCTGCTTTTTTTACTTCTCTAGCATCCATGACACCAGCAGGATCAAAATCAATTATCTCTCCAGCTATACTAACAGGCATATTAGCAGTATCAAATGAAGAAATCTTTTTAATACCACATTTGCCTTCAACAATAGCCTTAAAAGAACTATCTCTAGTTAATCCTAAAGAATTGATCATACCAATACCAGTAACAACTACCCTTCGCATTTTATCTCCTAAAGTTTTAGAAAAATTATTTTTTCTTTTCTATATAATCTACTACATCTTTCACTGTTGCTATTTTTTCAGCTTCTTCATCTGGAATCTCGATTTCAAATTTTTCTTCTAATGCCATAACCAACTCTACAACATCAAGAGAATCTGCACCTAAATCATCAACAAATCTAGATTCTAGCTTCACTTCGCCTTCATTAACACTTAATTGCTCAACAATAACTGCTTTTACATCATCAAAAACTGCCATAATAAACTCCTTTATAAATAAAAAATTAATTGTAGCAAAAAATAATACAACAATTTGCTACATATACAAACCGCCATTTACTCTTAATACTTCACCTGTAATATAACTAGAATTGTCACTAAGTAAAAATGCTACAGCATTAGCGACATCAATACCACTACCAAATCTAGCAAGTGGTATATTTTTGACATAAGCATCTCTAATATCATCTTTTAGATTTGCTGTCATCGCCGTATCTATAAATCCTGGAGTAATAACATTAAATCTTACATTACGAGGAGCACCCTCATATGCAAAAGATTTACTCATTGCTATTACTCCACCTTTAGATGCAGCATAGTTAGCCTGACCTGCATTGCCACGTTCGCCAACAATTGATGAAATATTTACTACACTGCCAAACCTGTTTTTAGACATAAGTTTTAGTGCTTCCCTACACCCTATAAATGTAGAAAGAAGATTAGATTCTATAACATTTAAAAATTCTTCATTTTTCATTCTCATTGCTAGCTTGTCATTTGTGATTCCAGCATTATTAACAAGGTAACTAAGCCCACCATCACAATCTATAATAACTTTTAGCGCATCTAAGAATTCGCTCTCTTTTGAAACATCAAAAGAAATGATAGCAGCACTACCGCCATTACTTTCAATATCATCTTTTACTTTTAAAGCAATATCTTGATTACTTCTATAATTAATCCAAACCTTTAAATCATAAGAACCTAAAACTCTAGCGATATCTGCACCAATACCTTTGCTGGCACCAGTAACTAAAACATTTTTACCACTAAATTTCATAATACAACCTTATAGCCTAGATTCATAACGTCTTAAAACATACAAACGTTTTAACATTTTTTTCTTAGCATTTATTTTTTGTTTTTTACGTTTTTCTGTTTGAGATTCAAAGAATCTTCTAGCCCTACTTTCGGTTACAACAAGATTCCTATCAGCTTGTTTTTTGAATCTTCTATATGCTTCATCAAAGCTTTCATTCTCTCTTATTTTAATTCCGGGCATCTATCATCACCACCATTCTTGTTAAGATTAAAAGTTACAATACTAACACAAAATCAATAAAAATAAAATCAAAGTATCAATGATTACATTATAAGAATAATGAATTCACGCTCTCATTATGATGGATTCTGCGTATAACTTCTGCAAATAGTGGTTCGACACCTAAAACTTTTATTTTTGAGCTAGTATTGTTAAATGGTATAGAATTTGTTACCACTACTTCATCAATTGCTCCATTTTCTATTTTTTCTACTGCATTTCCGCTAAATACCGCATGCGTGCCAAAGGCAATAACACCTATAGCTCCATTTTTTTTCAATACTTCAGCAGCTTTTACCATAGTGCCTGCTGTATCAATGATATCATCTACAAGTATCACGGTTTTACCATTTACATCACCTATGATATTCATAACTTCACTCTCATTGGCTCTTTCGCGTTTTTTATCAACGATAATCAACCCAAGTCCAAGCTTATTTGCAAACTGCCTTGCTCTTGCTACGCCTCCTATATCTGGAGATGCAATGATTGGATTTACTAGATTCTTTGATTTTATATAATCATAAAAAACAATAGAGCCATACAAATTATCAACAGGAATATCAAAAAAACCTTGAATCTGACCTGCATGTAAATCCATAGTAATAACCCTATTTACACCTGCACTCTGCAATAAATTTGCTACAAGTTTAGCAGTGATTGGAACTCTAGGGGCTGCTTTTCTATCTTGCCTTGCATAACCAAAATAAGGAATAACAGCATTGATATTTTCTGCACTACTTCGCCTAAAAGCATCAACCATAATCAAAAGCTCCATTAAACTATCATTGACTGGGCAACAAGTCGGTTGCACGATATAAATATCCTTGCCTCGCACACTCTCGCTTATTTTGACATTAATTTCACCATCACTAAATCTATTTACTTCTGCATTAGATAATATAATATCTAAATATCTTGCTAATTCCTTTGCAAAACTTGGGTGGGAAGAGCCTGTAAAAATCTTAAATCCTCTCATTAACATAAACCTTTTTATTTTTCTAACAATTATAAGATAATTAATTTAACAAACAATTATAAATTACGAATTTAAGTTGCAATAAAAGAATATAAAAGAAATATCATAATATATAAATTTATCTATATCTTACATTTTTTAAAAATCATAGAATCTTTAATTAAAAACTATAACAATCTATCTATATTTATAAAGATTTAGCTTTTAATATGGCTGTTTTTAGCTCATTTGGAATAGAATATAATGTCTGATTGTCCAATGTTACTGCTACTTGAGTTGTGCTAGCTTTTGAGATTTTTATCCCATCTTTGCTTAAGATGATATAACAAAACTTTAATGTTATATCGCAATCTAGTAGGCTTATTTCTACTATAAAATCATCATTAAAATGTATGGGATTAATATATTTTATATCAATTTTAACAATAGGTAGAGCAAAGCCATTATTTTTCATTTTGATATAGTTAAAATCTAGCTCATCAAAGAGTCTGCAACGCGCCATTTCTAGATACTTTACATGATTACCATGCCACATAATGCCCATAGGATCAGCATCAAAAAATTCAGCCCTAAATTCATATCTTCGTTTTAACATCTTGATTCCAATAATCATAAAAATTAAACCACAATTGTGGATTTTTTATCACTCTTTTTTCTAGAGATTTGATATATGCTTGCATTATCCAAATAACACTCTTTGCTCTATCTTTTTTTAGATTTACTACTCCATCTTTATTATCATCACTACGACTGATTTGCTCTATTTCTATATGATATTTTCCACCAATCCTCTCACACCAAAGAGTATTGATTCTAGTTTTTAAAATCCCTGCTATTAAATAAGCACCCATAGAAAAACAGCAACTTTTGCCAAGAAAATCTAGCTTAATATTTTTATCACTTGATAATGCGACTCTATCTCCCATGATCCCTATATGCATACCATTTTCTACTATATTTTGTAATTCTAAAATAGTAGCAAAATCTAAATCATCTATAAAAATCATTTTTAGTTTATTTTTGCTTATTTTATTTATCATATCCAAAAATGCACTAGAATTACTTTTATAAACTAGAATCACTATATTTAACTTTGAAAAAGAATTTGACAAAGCACGTGCTATTTCTATATTTCCATAGTGGCTTGTAAGCAAGATTGAACCCTTAAGCCCACCTTTTAATTCTTTATTTAAAGTATCTACATTTATTATATTTAAATCTTTATATTGTATTTTATTTTTCCAAACAGCAATTTTATCGCATATTGATATTCCAAATTCATAAAAATTACGATAAATCATGAAACTTTCTTTAAAGAATCCAGCTTTTTTTTGATTGGTATAAATTGCAATTTGTTTATAAAATTCTCTTAATTTCAATCTTTCATTTTTAGAGATTAAAAAATATATTAAAGTTACAAAAAATACAAATGTATAAAGTAAAAACTTAGGAAGCAAATCGACTAAGGTTATAGTTAGATTTAGCCAAAAGATTCCAGCTTTCTCTTGTTTTTGCCACCAATTTTTAGTCATATTTATTCTTTTATGTATTTATTAAATATAAATTTAGGTAATCCAAAAAAATGCCTAGCATGCATTTTGCTAATTAAAATATTATCTCTTAGGGCTTTAAAATGCGATACACCATCACTATCATATTTGATTCTTACATCAATCCATTTAAAATCAATCATATTTTTGTAAGCTAATATTAAAATATCTATATCAAAATCCATTCTATTACTTTTACACTCTTTTAAAAGAGGATAAATTAAATATAGTGGATAGATTCTCATTCCACACATTGTATCTTTTAAATTACCACCTAAAGTATTTATATACACCCAAAAATTTGTTATTTTTCTACCATACAATCTAGATTTTGGTGCATCTTTACCATATATGGGATTAGCACAAATTAGTGAGTTTGGATTGCTTTTAGATAAAGTTATAAAATCATCAATTTTGCTTAATTCATGTTGCATATCTGCATCAATTTGAAATATATGAGAATACATAAGATCTTTTGCCAAATTTAATCCACTCTTAATAGCAGCACCTTTGCCACCATTGTGTTTTCTTGTCAGAATCTTTACATCTTTTAGGTTATTTAAGACTATTTTTGAGTCTGCATTAGAACCATCATCTACGATGATAATATCTATTTTATACTTTGATATATAATCTACTAATTTTTCTATAGATTCAGGATGATTATAAAATGGAATTAAAAATGCAAATTTCATATATATCCTAAATATTAATCTTTAAGCGACCATTAGAACACTCTTTATCATTTGCAAATATTTTAAAATATAGCTTATTTTCTGTAGTTTTTATCTCTAGGCTGGCTTCATCACAAGGACGTAAGAAATTCATAAATTTGATAGTTTCAATATGTTTTATATTCTCATATTCTAATCCTAAATGCTCTTTTATCGCATTAAAAACAAAACCAAGCTGGATAAATCCAGGAACTAATGGATAATCTAAAAAATGTCCACTAAAATAAAAAGAACCCTCATCAATATATGCATTTAGTTTTAATGAGTTTGCATCTTTTGAGACTAGCTTAAATTGTGGTTTTATTTTTGCATTTATAGAATCTAAAACTGCATTTTTAGGGAGCTTACCATTAGTATTTTTAGGAAGTTTTGAACGTATATAAAAGTATCTTAATTTGCTATTATATTCTTTTGTTACTAGAGTGTTTATCTGCTTTATTATTTCTTTTTTACCTTTATTTCTAAAGAGATTCTTGCCATCTTTGTTTAATACTAAGATTGCAGCCAATCTTTTATATCTATCATCTTGTGATATTGCTACATCCTCTATAATTGGACTTTTTTTAATGATATTCTCTAACTCATCAAGATTAAGTCTTTTATCATGAAGTTTGATTATTCTATCATAGCGACCAATAATTTTTAATCTATCACCTTCTATCTCTACACAATCATTAGATAAAAATCCACCTTCACAATCTTGCCATGGTGATCTTACAATAAGACGCGATTTATCATCATGGCTAATTTTAACATCAGGAAATACCCTAAATGCACCATCTATATTACTAGCAATCACTCCAGTCTCACTACTACCATAAATCTCTATAATTTGTGATTTTATTAGCTTATTTAAAATCGCTCTTGTGCTTTCATTTAGCTTAGAGCCAGCGGTAAATATGGTCGTAATTTTATTAAATTCATCTATATTATTTTTCTTAGATAGTGAATCAAGAAGTACAGGAGAGCTTAAAAGTATAATTTTGTGATTTTTAGAATCTAGATTTGCTATATTAGCACTTAATAATTCAGGATAATTTAGAGTTTGACAATCTATATTTACTCCACTTTTTAATGCTACAAATATTTTAAATGTAAGCCCAAATAAATGTTGATGTGAAATGCTTGATAAAATTGTAGTATTGCTTTTGATATTAAAATGATTAGATAAAAAAGTAGCCTCTTTAATCATTTGATTTATAGATTTTTCTATATTTTTATGATTTCCACTGCTACCTGAAGTCTGTATAAAAAATACAGAATCTAAATCCAATTTCATCAAAGTAGAATCAAAATCGCTACAATCTGACAAAAGACTGCTTATAGATTCATCATCAAAAAATGCTCTATCCTTGCTTGGCAAATTATATGATAATAAATAAGGTTTGCTTTTATTTAAAATAGCTCCAAAAAATGCAACCATAAAAAGATAGCTATTATTGGTAAAGATTTCTATATATTGTGATTTTAAATGTTTAGAAAAACTATATATATCTTTTAAAAAATTATCAAAGCTTTTTTTAGAACCATTAAAAATAAAAGATGAATTTGGATTAAAATTATTTAACATTAAAATATACCTGCATTATGATACCTGTAAAATAAATTTTCTATATAAAAACTCAGCTATAAATAAGATTCCAATTAAAATATAGCTAACTACGCCACAATAAATCATCCAATACACTTTATCTTCTAAAAATATAAGGCACAATGATATCAAACCATTTATAATAAAAAATAAAATCCAAATTTTAGTTAAATTTCTAGTATATTTTATAGCTTTGTTATCTAATACTTTTCCTCTTATTTGAGCTTGTTTTTTTGCTATTTGCGTGATTAGTGCCTCACCATTTAGTGATAGTAAGAATACTATGCAAAAAAGCATATTTATAAATACTGGATATATATATATTAAATCTTTTAGTCCTATTAAAAAATGTATTAAAAATATAGAGCCAAGCAGAATCCAAGCCAATCTTTGCCAAGAATTAATACTTAAAGCTCTCAATATACAAATCCCTATCATAGCTATAAAAATAAATGTATTTTCAGGGAATAGGAATAACAAAAAGGGATAACAAATCCCAATACATACTAATATAATATTAAATATTTTAAGAAATCTGGGATAATTTCTTAAAGACAACATTGACAATATCACCCAAAGTTCTGATCTCTTTAAAGTCGGCAGCATCCATTCTGTAGCCTGTTTTTTTCTTGATATAATCTAGCATATCGATTGCATCTATACTATCAATTTCTAAATCCTCATATATTTTAGCTTCAAGTGTGATTTTATCTTTTGGTATCTCAAAAAGCTCAATTAAAGCTTCTTGAAGCATAGTAAAAATTTGTTCTTTAGTCATATCATTTCCTTTGTTCTGCTATAAATTCACTTAAACTTTTAACACTATAAAATATAGATTTTAAATCCATTGTTTTAGCATCTAGCTCTATATTATACTCTTTTTTAATAGCTAGGCTAAGCTCTAGAGCATCGACACTATCAAGTCCTAAGCCATCATTAAAAAGTGGTGCGTTTTCATCAATATCACTTAGTTTTAAATCTGGTAGATTTAATGATGTAATAATTAATTGTTTAACTTCATCAATTAGCATATTATCTCCTTTTTATAAATTTCATTCATAGTTTGATATAGTGCTTTTACACGAATTGAATTTGGTTTATCATGTAAAAATTCACTTATTTCTAAATTTTTATTAATTTTGATCTTATACTTTATCTTAGTTTTTGGGGTTTGATACCATTTAGCTCCCTTTTGTAAAGATCGTGGATTCATATAAATAAATATTGGTGTAATAACCCTTGCACCATGAATAGCAATATAAAATGGAGCTTTGTGAAATTTGATTATTTCTTTTGTTCTTGTGCCTTCTGGAAATACCAACAAACTCTCTCCATTTTTTAAAACTTCTAAGCTTCTATTTAAAAGATATTCATCTTTTGTGTTTAATATATAGTTAGATGCTTTAATAGCAGGGCTTAAAAATATATTTTTAGATAAATCATTTTTTACTATACAATTGATTCGTTTAACCTTTGATAAGATAAAAACAACATCTAGCAAAGAAGGATGATTGGCAATTACTAATTGACTAGCCTTACCAAGCTTGTTAAAGTTTTCAAATTCATAATCCAAATATCCAAGAATCTTAGTAGAAAATATAAAAAAATTCCAAGATAAATACACCAAATCACGTGCAAGATTCTCAAAAAATTTAAATTTATTTAGTCTTAGGATTATTATTGGTAAAAATACAATATTGCCTACTAAACATATCAAGCCAAATAAAGAAAATAAAAAACCTGCAAGTAAGATTCTAACTATCTGCACAGCTTATAGTCCAATTCCATTTTAAATTTGAATCTACGCTCCAAGAATGATTTTTCACATCAATAAGATTGCTTAAAAGTAAAAAAGGGCTTTGATAAATATGATTATCTTTTGGCTCTTGTGAAGAAAAATTAAGAGTGCAAACACATTTTTTATATTCTTTATCTAAAAGCATTCCTAAAGCATAATATGAGAAATTCTCAAAATCATTCGAAATCTCTTCATAGTTGATTAAAAGCACTTTTTTATCTGGTTTGATAATAGCATTAATAAGACCATATTCTAGGCTATTTTTAGAGCTAATACTAGATATTTCATTTTGATTTTTATAAAATATAGCCATTTGTGCAGGTGTAGCATTTAATACAGATAAAGAAAAAGCTGTAGGAGATACAAAATCCTCTTTTAAATTTTTAAGCAACTTAACACAATGATTACTCTCTCCACTAAAAGAACTAAATACTATGGGTATATTTTGCAATATTTCTTTATCTATATTTAGAGAATCTACTATGTTTAATGCACATTTTAAAGCATTCAGCATTCTCCTTAATTCCATAGCTCCAAATTTAAGATTAAACTCTTTTTTGTAATGTTCTAAATGACTAAATTCACTAGGTAAAATAAAATTAGGAGATATTATGGCACTTACTTTAGAAATTCCAATTTGCAAATAATATTCTCCTTAAAAAATATTTGATTAAAAGGTGCAATTCTAGCTAAATCTTTATATTTGTCTATACTTTTTTAAAGATTAAAGATGTATTTACACCGCCAAATGCAAAATTATTATTCATCACATAGTTTGTATTTATTTCTTTAAAATCTTTTAAATAGTCTAATTTTGCACATTCACTATCTACATTTTCTAAATTGATAGTTGGGGCAAACAAACCTTCATTCATCATCTCAATACTAGCTACACTCTCTATTGCTCCACAAGCACCAAGAGTATGACCAATATAACTTTTTAATGAACTAATAGCAACCCTATCTCCAAAAAGATTATTTGTAGCATGAGATTCTACTATATCTCCCCATTTTGTAGCTGTAGCATGGGCACTGATATAACCTATCTTATCTGGAGTGATATTGGCATCTTTTAGAGCTAATTTCATTGCACTTTGCATAGTTTTTGCTTCAGGTTTTACAACATGAGTCCCATCACAAGTTGAGCCAAAACCTACAACTTCAGCAATAGGTTTAGCTCCCCTTTTAATCATACTTTCTTCTCCCTCTAATACTAGCATACAAGCTCCCTCACCAAGAACAAGCCCATCACGATTGATATCAAATGGACTAGGAGTTAGATTTGGTGTAGAGTTTTTCTGACTTGTAGCATATAATGAATTAAATACATAACACTCACTAGGACAAAGCTCTTCAGCACCACCTGCTAACATAATTGGAATTTTGCCATATTTGATTGCTTCATAAGCATACCCAATAGCATGGGATGCAGATGTGCAAGCTGATGATGTAGGTATCATACGCCCTTTTAATCCATAAAAAATTGCAATATTTGCAGCTGTTGTGTGTGGCATAGATTTTATATACGAGTTTGCATTACAATCACTCTCTCCTGCAAACATAAGTTTTGCAAGCTGCATGATTGCATCAGTGCTTCCAGTGCTTGATCCGCTTGCAACACCCATTCTTCCATCCTTAATACTCTCATCTCCAAAAAGCCCAGCCATTTTCAAAGCAAGTCCAGCTGCTTCAACACTATATTGCGATACTCTTCCAAGGCTTCTTAAATCTTTTCTACTCCACTCTTTTGGATGTGAGTAATCTATAATTGGTGCAGCCAAATATGTGGTCAATTCTTGATATTTTTCCCATTCTTGCATATATTTTACAGCATTTTGTTTTTTAAGCAAAGCACTTCTAAATTCACTCCAACTTTTGCCAAAAGTGCTTACAATCCCATATCCTACGACAAATACTCTCAACACAATCCTCCATTTACTCCAATAACTTGTTTTGTAATATAACTAGCCTCATCACTTAATAAAAAATTTACGAGCCCACTTACTTCATCTACATTACCACTACGTTTAGCAGGAATTAACTTTAATATTTCATCTAGCGGAATGCTTACTTGTGTTAGCTCAGTATCAATTAGTCCTGGTGCTACTACATTTACGGTTATATTGCGACTAGCTAGCTCTATAGCTAAAGATTTTGCTGCTCCTATTAATCCTGCTTTTGATGCACTATAATTACTTTGACCTCTATTGCCTATGATTCCAGATACAGAGCTAATTACTACGATTCTACCTTGTTTTTTTCTAATAATTGGCATTAAAAGTGGCTTTAATACATTATAAAAGCTATTTAGATTCACATTAATTACATTCTTCCAATCATCTTCTTCTAAACCTACAAAAGTATTATCATTTGTGATTCCTGCGTTTAATACTATTCCCCATAGAGCTTGATTTGAATTAGCAAACTCATCAAGCACTCTTTTGCATTCATTTGTATCTGCTACATCAAAAATCAACGCTTTTGAATTTAGCTCATTTTTTGCATTTTCTAAAGACTTAGAATCGCTTTTACCATGCAAAATTACATCATATCCATTTGCCTTCAATCTTCTTGCAATACCAAGACCAATTCCCCTGCTTGAGCCAGTTACTAATACAGATTTATTCATTACTTGCCTTTAAGATTTCATCTAATTGTTCTTTAGATGGATTAAACAAACTAATATTTGCACTTGCTACCAATTCATCATTTACAAATACAGAACTCTCATATACACCCATTCCATTAAAATCTTCTGAAATGATAGTTTTTGTGATTAACTCATCTTTGATTTTTAAATATGGCTTATATATCTCAAATTTTCTAGCCCCAAGTAAAAAACCAAGTCTAAAACTAGAGCTTTTATCACTTAAACCACGAAATACCACTAAGCTTTGAGCCATTATCTCTAAAGTATTAAATGCAGGAAAGAGATTATTTTCTAAAAATGGATTATCTTTATTTATTATAGTTTTGGTGCTAATAAAATCATTTCGTCTTTCTACTATGCTATCTATTAAAACCATATCTCCACTATGAGGCATAAGCTCTCTTACATACATCTAAACTCCTAATATAATAACGCTATTATCTCCACCAAATGCAAATGAGAGAGATAGTGCATTTTTAATATTTTTACTTATTTTTTCTTCAATTAGGCAAATTTTAGGAATATCTAAATCATATACTTCATCATAATAATGCGGTGGTAATTGACTTTGATTATTTATTGAACTTTGGTTTAGAATTTCACTACAAACCATAGCTTCTAGCGCTCCAGCAGCACCCAAAGTATGCCCCATAACACCTTTTGTGCTACTACATGGAGTTTGAGGAAATATATCATTTATCAAATTTGCTTCCATTTTGTCATTTGCATATGTTCCTGTGCCATGCAAGTTAATGTAATCAATCTCACTTGAATCTAAATTTGCCATTTTAAGAGCTAATAAAATAGCATTTTTTTGTGCTATAAAATTTTCATTTGGTTTAGTGATGTGAAATGCATCATTATTAGCGCAAAATCCTTTTAGTTTGATATTAGATCTATCTTTGCTAAGTATAAATAGCGCTCCTCCCTCAGCGATATTTATACCATTTCTGTTTTTTGAAAATG
The DNA here is from genome assembly GCF_003364295.1 of Helicobacter sp. MIT 99-5507. NCBI lineage: Bacteria > Pseudomonadati > Campylobacterota > Epsilonproteobacteria > Campylobacterales > Helicobacteraceae > Helicobacter > Helicobacter sp. MIT 99-5507. The sequence continues at coordinate 212,132 of NZ_NXLO01000004.1, read as the reverse complement.
GTATTGCATTATCTTGTGGTGGGGTTAAAATATCTAGACTATCAAATCCATAAATAGTAAGAGTATTTAGGCTATCAACTCCACCACAAATAACAGCATCACACAGATTGGATTCTAAAAGTCTAGCAGCTTCTATAAATACCTTAGCTCCAGATGTGCAAGCACAAGAGATTCCAAAAGCTAAAGATTTAAGCCCTAGATATTCTTTTATAAATTCACTTGCATTTGATAGGGAATTTCTACTATAAAACAAGTCTGGACTAATATCTGGCATCGATTTATAATTTTCTTCTACTCCAGCAGTGGTAGTGCCTATAACTACTGCTATTCTATCTTTGCTATATTTTTTAAATAGTTTATCTAATGGCTCATTTAGATTCTGCAATACTTGATGCAAAATCAGATTTGTGCGCGTATTATAAACTTCTTTAATATTTCTATCAAAATCTGGTAAATTCTCTATTTTGCCAACCATAAAATCTCTGGATTGGATTGTATTTTTAGTGATAGATGGAATCTTTGCAAAGATATTTTGCATTATCTGTATTTTAGAGATTCCAAGGCTACAAGCCCCATCATAAGCATTTATATATATATTCAAAGCTCTACCATCTTAATTCTTTTATCTTTTAAAACAAAGTCTTTATGTTTAATGTCTTTATCTATCATCTCTAAACTCTCAATAAATAAAAGCTCATAAAAGCTATCTCTAGGAAGAAATTTAGTAGATTCAAATACGCCATCTTTTAGCACTTTATTTGCTTTTGGCACTCCAAAAGTATCAAAAATAGCAAAATTGTAGCCATCATTTTTGGATATATAAAGTATATGCATTACTCCATCAATCTCAACGCTAAAATGCTTTTGGGTAAAATCAATATCATAGAGTTGATATTTAGCACACCCTAAAAACAATCCTATAAATAAAATTAGTATTATTTTTTGCAAAACTTAGCCAATACATCTAAGGCTTCATCAGAGCGAGTTGCATATGGGTTATTTTTATCCCAAGCATATCCAGCTAAGATTGAGCAAATTTGTCTTTTTACTTTATGGTTTTCTATTTTTGTATAGATTACATCTTGGAATTTACCATCATACCAACCCTCTACATATGTTCTAAAGCTATTTATACCAAACATCAGTGGCTCTTCATACTCTTTTTTCATATCTACATTTTGATTGGTTAAAATTTTAACCAAAACATCACTTGCAAGCTTAGCTGAAACCATGGCTATAGTGACACCGGAACTAAACACAGGATCTAAAAACTCACTTGCATTTCCAAGTAAAATATATCTATCTCCATATAGTTGTTTTACATCTTTAGAATATGAGCTAATAGTTCTAACAGGAGTATCCCAAAGGGCATTGCCCAAAAGACGATTTAACATAGGTGCTAGATATACATGGTGCTTTAGTATTTCCTCATCGCTAGCTCCTGTATTAATTCTAGATTCTTCTCCTACTACCCCGATGCTACATCGTCCATTAGAAAATGGAATTAGCCAAAACCAAACATCTCTAAAATTTGGATGAGTTGTAATTAAAATCTTATTTCTATCATATAGAGGTTCATTGATATTATCTTGAATATGTGTAAAATAAGCTTTTTTAGGAGTTAATGTAGATGGCACTTCTAAATTTAACTTCCGTGGCAAGACACGCCCATATCCGCTAGCATCAACTATATACTTAGCCCTTATTATATCGCCATTACTTAGCTTTACTTCTACATAATCATCTAAAAACTCAAGATCTTCTACTGCAATCTCAAAGCATACATCTACGCCTTGTTTTATCGCTTCATTGATTAAAATCTCATCAAAAATACCTCTTTGCACTTGAAAAGTCGTGCCATATCCAGTGCTAGATTTATCACAAAAATCAAAATATCTATATTCATCTTTAAAGCTAAATGCAGCACCATTTTTATATTGAAATCCATGTGCTTCAACAGCATCCAAGAATCCAGCCTCATGCAAAATATTCATACAATTAGGCAACAAACTCTCACCAATTACAAAACGTGGGAATCTTTCTTTTTCTACGCATAAAACATCAATCCCCTGTTTATTTAATAAAGCACTAACGATACTTCCACTAGGTCCAGCACCAATTACTAATACATCTACAGAACGCATAATTTATCCCTATTTAATATCATATTAAGCTATAAAAATTTGTAATGCTAACATAAATTTGATAGGATTACAAAGTATTTTTTAGATTCTATTTGCTTTTAAAAAGGTTTTAAATGAGGTTTTTTCTATTTTTTATACTATTTATATCTTGTTTATATAGTTTTGATTTAAAATATTTAGAAGAGATTCACTCAAAAAGTCAAAAAGGAGAATTTCTCCAAGAAAAACATCTAATCAATTTTAATCAAATTTTAAAAAGTAGTGGTGAATTTGAAATACAAAATGGTATTTTGATATGGTCTATCTTATCGCCAGTGCAACAAAAATCTAAAATCACCAAAGATGGAATCTATATAGAAGATATTCATACAAAACAATGGCAAAAACTAGATAAAAATTATGATAAAGAGCTAATTTTAAGTCTTATAACCTTTAATTTTAAAGAGATACAAAATGAATTTGATATATCTTTAAGTGGAGATAAGAATAATTGGAAAGTAGATTTAAAACCAACAAATATATGGCTAAAAAAAATTTTTACGCTAATCACTCTAAGTGGCAAAGATAGAATCCAAGAGATGATTTTAAAAGAGGTAAATGGGGATCAAACGATAAATAAATTCTATTTTAAAAAATATTGATGAATAATAAAAAATCTATATATATAATCTTTACTATATTAAGCATACTGATGCTTTGTATAGTGTTAATCTCTTTTGGTAAGATTAAAAGTGATGTATATACTCTTATTTCTTTAGATTCTAAAGATGCCTATATACTAGAATCTATACAAAAAAGAGAATCAAAAACAATTATGTTTCTAAGCTCAAATTTAGATTTACTCAAATCCTTTGAAGAGAATCATTTATTTAAAGAATTTCATCTAAAGCAAGATATTACAGATAAATTTTTAGAAAATTTAAAGATATCTAGCTTAGCTACAATAAATACCAAAATCTATAATATGATTATAAATAATCCTGATGAGTTTTTTTTAGAAAATGCACAGGGACTATATAGTCCATTTATCTTTCGTACTATTAGCAGTGATTTTTTAAATTTTAGCTCATATTCTACATTGTTGATGCCTAGTAATTTTACTTTGGATTTAAAAACTCAAACACTAAAGGCTAATTATGAAGGAAAGGATTATTATTTTGCATATGCAACAATTAATGATAATTTTAAAAGCGCAGATTTAATTAGCTTTTATACAGATTCTAAAGCAAAAGCTTTAGAATCTCAAGATGAACTATTAGTGATGAGCAGTGAGCTTTTTGGTGCATTTGCAAACAAAGAGGGTAATATTGAGAGTGTTTTTATGGGAACTCTATCTTTGATACTTATCTCTATTTTGCTATTTTTTGCTTTTAGTAGCTGGAAAATCTCAAAACTTATAATAGTGATAATTTTTAGCTTTTTATGTGGGCTTAGTAGTGCTTTTTTGATATTTGATTATATTAGTTTATTTAGTATTGTTATTAGCATTAGTTTAATTGGACTTATTTTAGATTTTGCTATGCATTTTTTAGGCTATGTGCAAAATAGACATATCAAAATAGGCGATATTAGAGGATTCTTATATATATTTTTGATTGGATTATCTATCACGACTTTGGGATATGCTCTATTTATATTTGCCCCTATGAATTTTTTAAAAGAAATAGCAGTAATATCTATTTTTAGTTTGATTGGTGCATTTTTTTCTACATATTTTTTACTTCCCATTGTTTTAGAAAATCACTGCTTTAAAAGTCATAGATATTTTGAGAAGTTTATTGATAAATTTATTGCTTTTAACTTTTTTATTTTGAAGTATAAAAGATCTTTTTTTGGTTTTATTGCTTGTATTTTTATATTATCAATTATATTTTTAATACATATTTTGCCAAAGATAGATTTCAAAGATGATATTAGAAACTACTCATCACTAAATGCAGAGCTGCTTAATGATACGAAAAAATTTATACAAATTAGTAAAACTTCGGCTCAAAATAGCTTTATTGCTATAGGATTCTCTGCAAATGAAGATAAGATTAAAAAAGAAAGATCCCTTTTAAATGATCTAAATATTACCAAATATAATGGTGCTAGCAATGTGTTACTTAGTGAAGATGAACAAAATAATCTTAAAAATAAGCTAATAAAATATTCAAAAGATTCTCACTTAATGCAAAATTACCCAAATCTAGGTATTGATTTAAATTTAGCAAAAAAATCTTTGGTTGATTTTGCAAATTTAGAGATTCTATCTTTTGATAAATTTAATGATATGTTCAATCCAGCACAAAATCCACTAAGACAATTTATGTTTGATAATAATACAAATTTAGTTTTTATAGATTCTAGTGTTGTATTGCCTGATAATCTTGATGAGATTCTAGCTAAGTATGATGCTAGCTATTTTAATCTAGTTCAAAGCATTAGTAACAATTTTACTCAAGCCAAAGAATACGCTATCATCCTAAAGATTATTGCATATACTCTAGCTTTCTTGATATTTTTGTATTTTTTTAAATTCATTAAAGCTTGTATTATGCTTGGAATTATTCTCTCTGCTACATATTTTAGTGTGATTTTACTGCTTGTTTTTGGGGTAAGCTTTAATATATTTACAATATTTGGATTTATACTAGCAAGCACCATTGGAGTGGATTATGTGATATTTGCTACAAATAAGAATCTCTGCATCCGTGAGAGATATTTTGGCATAATTTTGGCTAGCTTGACTAGTATTATATCTTTTGGCATGCTTGGATTTAGCAATACTTATGCAGTTTTTGGTTTTGGTGTTAGCACTGCTTTATGTATGTTTTTATCAGCATATTTTGCACTTTTGTATGCAAGCTATAAAGCTACATGAGAATCTTTTTATTAAAAATACTTAAAAAACCTAAGATAGTTTTTATTGAGAGTTTAGATAGATTGATACTAAAACAAAATGAAATTTTATTGCTCTTTGGCAGCGATGAAATGCTTGATAAATATAAATATGAGAATCTATCTAAAAATGATCAATTAAGAGTAGATTCTAATCCAAATCTAGATAACAAAAATGAATTTAAAATATCTCGAGCATTAATATTTGAATTTGAGAAAAATTATATACATCTAAATACTCAAACTATATACAAATCAATAAGTCATAGTGCAAATCATGCTATTTTGGCTATTAGCCTAACTAGAGTGGGTGTAGATTTGGAGTGTGTTAAAAATAGAAATTTTTATCCTTGCTTGGATTTTTGTTTTAGTGATTATGAAAAACATCAAGTGCAAAACGCAGCAAATCCGCTAAATGAATTTTATAAAATTTGGACATACAAGGAAGCTATGATAAAGCTTTTTAATCTTGGATTCTATGCTTTGGATAAAATGAAAGAAAATACTTCAAGCCATTTTAGCAATACTTTATATAGTGGAAAACTAAAGTTTATTTATAGTGTTGCATATATTACTTTTTAACAAATCAACACTTCCTACTTACTCATCCTTTTACATATCCACAAGCAATAAAAAAATAAGCTTATAGCCTTTTTAGTAAATATTAGATTCTTACAAAACTATAATAAAAACCTCTGTTATAGGATAGAAATTTATTAAATCTAAATCAAGAAAAAATTTAAAAAGAATCTAGAAATAGTAAAATTAGTTATTTGACTTATGATAAGTTTAGTGATAGATTTAGTGGTACGCTCGGCAGGACTCGAACCTGCGACCTACGGCTTAGAAGGCTGTTGCTCTATCCAGCTGAGCTACGAACGCAAAAGACACTAATGGCACGCCCGAAGGGACTCGAACCCCTAACCCTCAGATCCGAAGTCTGATGCTCTATCCAGTTGAGCTACGAACGCTTATGTGGGGTGAGTGATGGGATTCGAACCCACGACCCCCAGAGCCACAATCTGGTGCTCTAACCAACTGAACTACACTCACCATGCTTTTACCATTATGGTCGGGGCGAAAGGATTCGAACCTTCGACCCCTTGGTCCCAAACCAAGTGCGCTAACCAGACTGCGCTACGCCCCGAAAAATTAAACATTTTAGGTAAAAACAAAGAAGTTAGGTATACCAAATAAAAATGTCGATTATATTAAAACAAGCTACAATTGTCAATATGCTAAGTTAGCAACTTAGCTATTTCATGACCTATAAATGCTAATATATAAGCAACTGCTGTGGTAAATATAAATAAATATAAAGCATATATAGATCTTCTAGCCTCTTTTGTGAAAACTATTGTTGCAGCAAAGCAAGGAATATAAAACATAACAAACAAAATAAATCCTACTGCGGTAGGAAATGTTATATTTGTTTTTATAACATCGCTTAATGCTTTTGTGTCATCTTCGCTTACTTCACCTAAAGCATATAAAACACCCATTGTAGATACAACAACTTCTTTTGCAGCAATACCTGTTATAAGTGAAATAGAAAGTTTCCAATCAAAGCCAAGTGGAGCAAAAAGAGGTGCTACACTTTCGCCAAGAATACCCATATAACTATGCTCAAGTAATTCTGCATCTCTAGTGTTTTCTAGCTTTGTTATTTCTTCTTGTAATGAATTTGCCTCTGTATCATTATTGGTATTTTCATTTATTAACACTTCATATTGTTCTTGAACTTGTGCAATTTCTTTGTCGTATAGTTGAACTATATCTTGATTTATAGGATATTGCGATGCAAACCATATCAAGACTGAAGCAGCAAAAATAAATGTCCCTGCTTTTCTAACATAAAAATAGCCCTTATTCCATACCGAACGACATACTAACCCAAATGATGGGATTCTGTATTTTGGCATCTCCATTACAAATGGTTCGTCATCACCCTTAAATGCTGTCAATCTTAGAATCTTTGCAAATATCAAACCAACAATAAAGCCTAAGATATATATTCCAAAAAGAACATTTCCTGCATATTTCTCGCTAAAAAAAGCACCAACAAATAAAACATACACAGGCAATCTAGCACTACAACTAATAAAACCGATAATAAACATTGTAATCATTTTGTCAGTATGATTTTTTAGCACTCTAGTGCTCATATATGCAGGGATAGAGCACCCAAAGCCGCTAACTAATGGAATAAAACTCTTTCCATGCAAACCAAATCTGTGAAAAAATCCATCTAATAAAAATGATACTCTAGCCATATAACCCGTAGTCTCAAGTAAAACAATTCCCAAAAACAAAATAAGAATAAGAGGCAAAAATGAAATCACAGTTCCAACACCGCCTATAATACCATCTGAAATAAGAGAGGCTAAAAAATCATTTTGTATGTTTTCTTTTACTATATCACCAAGCCATGCAAAAGAATCTTCAATCCAACCTTGAGGATATGAGCCTATATTGAATGTGAGATTAAATAACAACCACATAAGAAATAAAAATATAGGGATTCCAATGTATTTATTTAACAATATAGAATCTATCTTACTTGTAATATTATCTTTATCTTTTGCTTTAAATTTGCATACTTCCTTGCAAGCACCTCTTGCAAATGAATAATCATCATTCAAAAATATCGATTTGATATTTTTTTCATCACTTTGCAAATATAATCTTTTTATAGAATCTTGCAAAAGTAGATTTAATTCAACCCAAAAAGGTTTATCATGAAATAATTTGTATATTTTTTTATCTTGAGATAAAAGACTTACAGCTAGATATCTTGGAGAATCTAGTGAAATATCATTTTGAACAAAAAATTTAGATATTTTTTCTATTTCTTCTTCAATAAAATCAGCATAAATCCTTTTTGGTGGGCAAAATGGCTTTGAATGTATATCAATTATCTTATCAAGCAATGAATTTATATTTTCACCATCTTTGGCTGATACTAATATACTCTCTACTCCAAATATATTTGATAATTGCTTAGAATCTATGATAATGCCTTCTTGTTTTGCTTCATCATACATATTTAGTGCGATTATCATTTTTTTATTTAGATACATTAATTGTGTGCTTAAAAATAGATTCCGCTCTAGATTTGTAGAATCTACCACATTTAATATGACATCAAATTTTTCATTCAATAAAAAATTAGTTGTGATTTTTTCTTCTTGTGAATACTCATTGATAGAATATGTACCTGGTAAATCTATGATTCTAATCTTATGATTTTTGTATTCTAATGAAGCTTCAGCTTTTTCTATTGTTACACCAGTAAAATTACCAACATGCAAATTTGAACCACTAATTTTATTGATAAGAAGAGTTTTTCCAACATTAGGTTGTCCAACTAAAGCAATAACTATTTCTTTATCCACTATTACAAACCTCAAAAATATTTAAAAATTAAGATTGTAATAGGATTTGCTTATATTAAAATTAATTCTTATAATTAAAATTATAAGAAGATTCTACAACTGCACAAGTCCATCAATAGGTGAAGAAGCAGTCGCATATGGTTTTTTTGGAATCCTGCCTGCTAAATAACTTTTTCTTCCTGCAATAACTGCATCTCTCATAGCTTCTGCCATCAAAATTGGATTTGAAGATAAAGCTATAGCAGAATTACTTAGCACTCCATCAGCACCAAGTTCCATTGCAATTGCTGCATCACTTGCACAACCAACCCCAGCATCAACTATCACAGGGACTTTTATTGCTTCTTTGATAAAAATAATATTATATTTGTTTTGGATTCCAAGCCCACTACCAATAGGAGCTGCAAGTGGCATAACCGCACTTGCTCCAGAATCTTCTAATTTTTTTGCCATGATTGGATCGTCATTTGAATATGCAAAAACAATAAAACCTTCTTTACTTAATATTTCACATGCCTTGAGTGTTTCTAGCACATCTGGATAAAGAGTTTTATTTGTATCACCTATGATTTCAAGTTTTATTGTATTTATTCCTGTTGCCTCTCTAACAAGCCTAAATAATCCAACAGCCTCATTACAAGTAGTGCAACCAGCAGAATTTGGCAAAAATTTTATATTAGTATCTTTGAAATAATCAAGTAAATTTTCGCTTTTATTATCTGTAATATTTACTCTTCTTACTGCAATAGTTATCATATCTGCATTACTTGCAAGTGTTGCTTCTCTTGTTATTTTATAATCTTTATACTTGCCACTGCCAACAATAAGTCTTGAACTAAATTCAATGCCGCCAATAATTAATTTATCCATAAATATTTCCTTAAAATTTCTTAATTTCCTCAATCAAATCAAGAGGTTCTAATCCATAACTTGTCTTAATCGCTCTTGAGGCAAAAGAATGAGCAAGTGATGCTGTAATAGCCGCATCAAGCAATGAATATTTTTGACTTAGTAGCGATGCTATCATGCCGCTTAAAATATCGCCACTTCCACCTTTTGAAAGATTGCTATTTCCAAAATTGTTTATATAAAGATTCCCACCTTGTGCAATTATCGTATTTGCACCTTTTAGAAGTAAAACTACATTTTTATGTTTATATGAAAACTCTTCTGTTAGCTGGATTTTATGCTTTGCTATATAATCTATATTAAAATCACCAAAAAGAGAGTTTTTCAAAAGTGCTGAAAACTCTTTTAAGTGTGGAGTAAGGACTATATTTCCTTTATTTAAGATATCTAATAAATCAGGACTATAAAACATATCAGCATCAAGGACACTTGGAATCTCACCTAAAAAATCAAAATTGTATTTATTAATTCTATCTCCAAGCCCCATTCCAAAGGCAATAGAAGTGCAGTTATCTGGTAATGTTATAGAATTCATTATATGATATGGTGGATTCTTTACATCACCAATAATACTAACCAAACCGCTACCAAATGCAAAAGCACTAAGAGCACTAAGAATACTAGCACCTTCTTTTTGACCAGCAATAATACAACAATGTCCAAAATCACCTTTGTGTGTATTTTGTAATCTTCTTTTTGGTGGATTAAAATCACTTTTGAGGAGAATCTTATATTTAGAATCTTGTTCATATAAAGCTTTAGAAATTCCAAGATTTACTTCTACAATCTCACCTATATAATCTTTTGCAACATCGCTAAAATAGGCTAATTTTAACGCCCCCATACTAATAGTAATATCAGCCTTAAAAGCAACACTAGAGATAAAACCTATAGAATCTATACCACTTGGAATATCACAAGCAATATTTAATCTTGCGATATTATTCATATTATAAATAATTTCTTGATATTCTAAATCCAAATCACCCTCAAAACCGCTACCAAATAAACAATCAATAACAATATCACATAAAAATAATTTATCTATAAATTTAGCATTTAATTTTTTTAATCTTTGTAATTCAATACGAGATAATTCACTTTTTGGCTCTTTTGGCATATATATCTTTACATTATATTTACCATGCAATCTTCTAGCAAGTGCAAGTCCATCAGCGCCATTATTACCACTACCAACGACTATAATGATAAATGAATTAGCACTTGCATGCTTGTCAATACAAGATTCAAGCCCACTTGCTGCATTTTCTATCAACAACTCTTCATTTAAGCTAAATGTATCTATTGCATTTTTATCTAAGATTCTAGTATCTAAGTAAATATTATCCATAAATACCTCCTTTAAAAATTCAAGATAATAAAATAAGACTAATTGCCATAATTACCATACCAAACATCACACCAATAACAGATTCATGCCCCTTTGTGCTAAGTTTTGATGCAGGAAGCAAGCTATCAATAGAGATAAATACCATGATTCCAGCAATAATTCCAAAACCAATAGCTAGTGTATAATCACCCAACAATGGAGCAAGCATAAAATAACCTATAATAGCACCTAATGGCTCGGCTAAACCTGATAATAATGTAAGTTTTAATGCCTGTTTTTTATCTCCAGTGGCATAGTAAATAGGAAGCGATACAGCCAAACCTTCTGGAATATTGTGGATTGCAACAGCAATAGCAATACTTAAACCAAATACAAAATTATCCAATGCAGATACAAATGTAGCAAATCCCTCTGGAAAATTATGAATAGTAATTGCAATAGCAGTAAAAATGGCGGTTCTTTGTATGTGTTTGTTTGATGAAATATATTGTTTCTTATTTGCCAACTCGCAATAAACTTCATTTTGGCTTTTTAATTCATGAGGATTCACATCTTTTGGTATTAAAAAATCAATACCAAATGCTATCAACATACCAACAAAAAAACAAATCACACCAAATATATTTGAATAAGTATCACTACAAGATCTTGAAAAATGCTCTATTGATTTTGGAAGTATTTCAACAAAACTAAGATAAATCATCACTCCACCACTAAATCCAAGACCAAATGATAATACCCTACTTTCATCTTTCATTTTGAAAAATGCTAAAAATGCACCAAAAGCAGTGCTAATACCAGCAAGAATAGTAAGACCAAAAGCATACAAAAATGATATTAAATCAATTTGCATATTTAGAATCCTAATCCAACTTCTATAGAAAACTGAACTGTATTATTTCTAGGCTCCACCCAAGATTGTTGAACTATCTTTCCGCTATTATCTTTGTAAGTTGTAATGCCTACGCTAGATTCTCTTATATACCAATATTCGGCACTAAGCTGCGTAAATAATTTAAAATCATTAATCATAATATAATCAAATCCAAAATGTGTTCTAAACCCAAGTCCATGTTTTTGTTCCATCTCTAATACACTAGGATTAATACCTTGTATTGCATCACCTATATGCGTCTTATTGATGCCTAAAAACATATATCTAAATTCAAATCCATATCTTGCAAATAATCCACGAGAGGACATGCTATCGCTTGCATAAAAACCTACAGGAACATAATAATAAACCTGCTCTCTTCTATACCCACCACTTCCAGAGATTCTATTGTTTAAATATCTATATCCAATGCCAAGATATCCAAAACCTTCATAATTATTATAGAGTCCAAGTCTCGCACCAATTTTATAATCAGCATTAAAAAAATTATCTTCTGATGGAATATTTACTAGTGGCGTCCCACCTTGTGTAGAACCATTGTATTTTAAATTTGCATTAAATGATTGGGCATAATTCATTTCTGTGCTTATAAAATCACTAATATATGCTAATTTTGCAAAAAAAGCATGGAGCGTGCCATTTATTTTCATAAGACCAGGTTCTTCGTATTGATAAAAACTATATCTATATCCTGTTTCAGTAATAAATCTAGCATTTGCAACTATACAAAATAAACAAAGATACAAAAATTTTTTAAACATATTAAACCTTTAAAAACATTCTTATACCGGCAACACCTCTAATATTAGTATCATAAAACATACTAATATTATTAGAATCTATACCACCTAATGCATAAATCTTATTTTTATATTTATCAGGTAAATTATAAAAATACTCAATCCCAAGAGGCTTATTCTTTCCAGCTACAAAAAATACTGGGCTTAGAAAAATAAAGTCTATATCTTTATTATAAGCCTTATCTACATCATTTAAATTATGTGCACTATATGATACTAATTTTTCACTAGGAATTAAATTTATTAGAGTAAAATCTTTACTTTTTAGATGAATACCATGAGCATATTTTAAAATACATTCTTTATGTTTATCTATATAATTAACAAATAATAAAATATTAAATTTTTGGCATATCTCCAAAAAAATATAGAATCTAGATAGCTCAAATTCTCTTAGATATATTTTTGAAACACCACAATCATAAGCATATGAGATATTTGAATCTATATCACTATAAAATTTATGACTTGTGATTAAAAATTTATCTAACTTCATAAATTTAAGTTTTTAAATAAATCTTTTCTAAAATTTCTATTTCTTTAGTCTTCAAAATAACAGACAAAAACACATATTTAAACAAAAATACTAGAAAAACTGCAATTATCATAATTACACAAAATAATACTACTGAAACTAAAATACTTCCTTTTAAAATGAAAAATGAAAAGATAACACCAAGACATAATGCAATGCCAAGTATCGCACCAATAAGCATTTCTGTTAATGTAGTAATAAATGAGATATTATATAACAATACACTATCTGATTTTATAGATGATTTTGGTTTAAAATACCTTTTTCTAATGCTGTTCTTCATCTATTATTAAAGCTCCAGCTAAATAAACATAAGTAAGTATCATAAATATAAATGCTTGCAAACAAGCCATAAAAGTAAGTATTGCAAATGCAGGAAGTGGTGCTACCCAAGGAGCAAGCATTAACATTACAAGCAAAAATACATCATCACCTTTTATATTTCCAAAAAGCCTAAATGAAAGCGATACAACTCTTGAGCAATGAGATATAATCTCAACAGGAAACATAAGTGGTGCAAGCCATTTTACAGGTCCCATAAAATGCCCGAAATAATGTATAAAACCATGCTCTCTAATGCCTTCAAAATGATAATAAAAAAATACAATAAGTGCTAATACTAGAGTAAAGCTCCAGCTTGAACTAGGTGCTTCAAAACCTGGTATGATACCTATAATATTTGCAGTAAATACAATCAATGCTATAGTAGCTGTAAGTGGTATATATTTTCTTGCTAATTTTTCACCTATTGCATCTTTTGCAAAAAATAAGATTCCACTCAAAAACACTTCAGCGACATTTTGTAATCCACTTGGCACAACCTCTAATTTTCTTGTAGCCAACCTAGCAAATAATAAAACTAAAATTGCGGTCAAAATAGTATAAAATCCGATGATAAAATTATGATTTGCATTAATTAAACTAGCAAAAGTAAAAAGCCTGTTTTCCATCAAATCCCTCAGTAATAAATAAAAATATAAACGCCTAAATTGTATATTTTTATTAGTAAATTTTAGTTTAAAAAATAGCAGTTTAGAGTATAAAATAATTAATAATGCTTTACTTTATTACACTTATTTTATAAATTATTTCTATTTTTTGCATTCAATGATATTTGTTTTAGCTACAAGATCATGAAATGTGCGTCTATTTTTATTCATAAATGGAATAAAAAAACCAAATAACAAACTCATACTAAAACAAAATGCAAAAAATCTAAATAATGCTAAAAAAAAGCCCACTTTTTTACCATCATCTCTAACCAATTTAATCTCTGCATACATATATCCAAGAGTTTGAGACTTTAAAAAAAATAGCAATGAAGTGATAAATGCATACACTAAAAAGCAAATAAGAATAACTAATTGATTAGATTGAAACGCCTCTTTGGAACCTAAGATTCCATAAGTAGCAATATATAAAATAGGCATATATATCATAAAAATATCTGTAATAAATGCCTTGATGCGCTCTATCAAAAACATTTTTTTTATTATGCTATTAGATTCTATTTGCTTATGTGCCTTATTATTTTTCATCTACAAATTTAGAGCCTAATTACCACGACTTCCAGGCTTAATTGCTACACTACCACTTGCACACATAGGGCAGGATTTTTCATCATATATATCAAATACAAAATCATCTAATGCAAATAATGGAATATTAAATGGAAGTTTGCATTCATCTTTTCTCTCCAAAGTAGAATCTACTCTTTTGCAAAATCCTCTATTTGCAAGAGCAGCAAAAGCCACTACTTCACCACCTGTAGTTTCTATACATCTAGCAGATTCTAAAGCACTTCCACCTGTTGTAATAATATCTTCACAAATGACTACTTTATCAGTATATCTTATGCTAAATCCGCGTCTAAGAGTCATTTTGCCATTTACTCTTTCTGTAAAAATAAATTTCACACCAAGTGCTCTAGCAAGCTCATATCCAGCCAAAATACCACCTAATGCAGGAGAACAAACACAATCTACTTTAATCCCATATTCTTTTATTTTTCTTGCTAATTCAATTGCAAGAATCTCTGCTACATTTGGATTCTCCAGGACTTTAGCAGATTGTAGATAATACTTTGAGTGATTGCCACTACTTAATAAAAAATGTCCTTCCAAAAGCGCATTTGCATCTAGGTAATATTTCTTGATATCCATAAATCAGACCTTTAATATTTCATCTTCTTTATTTTTTACCATTTCTTCTATTGTTTTTACAAATTCATCAGTATATTTTTGTATTTCATCAAGACCAGCTCTACCTTCATCCTCTGTAATAGCCTTATCTTTTTCAATTTTTTTAATTGAATTATTAGAATCATGACGAATATTTCTTATAGCAATCTTTGCTTTCTCGCCCATAGCTTTTGCATCTTTTGCGATTGCTTGTCTTTGCTCTTTTGTCATAGGTGGGAAAAATAGCTTTACACTACCGCTATCACTATTTGGATTTACACCAATATTAGCTTCTAATATCGCTCTTTCTATATCTTTTAATAGATTTTTCTCCCAAGGGGTGATAATTATAGTAGTTGCATCTTTTGCTATAACAGAACCAACTTGATTAAGAGGAGTAGGTGTGCCATAATAATCGATTTTAATATTATCTAATATCATTGTAGAGACTTTACCACTTCTTAATGTGCCAAAATCCCTTCTTAGTGAATCAATACTCTTTTGCATATTGGCTTTTGTGCTATTATAAATATCATTTAACATAATAATTTTCCTTATTTATTTGGCAACAATGGTGCTGATGGCGCATCAAATGGCGATTTAGTAGAGCCTAAAGGATTAGAATCTAAACTATTTGCAGGCAATTTTGGCACACTAGATTCTACTTTTGTGCTATCTAAAACTGATTTATTCATCTGTTTTGAATATGCCCATCCAAGTGCTATTGTATTTATGATAAATAACAATCCCATAATCATAGTGAATTTTGCCATAAATCCAGCAGGACCTTTTGCACCAAATAAAGATTCATTGCTTCCACTATACACGCCCAAACCGATGCTAGAGCTCTTTTGTAAAAGGACTGCGATTGTAATTATTACTGCTATTATGATTTGTGTTATTAGTAAGATACTAGTCATATCTACTCCATTTATTTAATAGAATCTTTTTTAAAAAGAAAATCTAAGATTCTACTACAAAATAAAGCAATTTTCAATAATACAAAAATAACGATGGCAAAATGAAAGATAGATTCTACAAAGAATCTGCTCTCGCATAAACTTCATCTTGGGTCAATCTCTTTATACATTTATATCCCCTAGATTGCATAAAATCTCTAATTGTTCTATCTTTTTTATTATTGTTTTCTATCGTAAGCAATAAAATTTTATATTTTTCAAAATCAATTGCCTCTAATATTTTTAGCTCCCTGCCTTCAACATCAATAGATATATAATCAATAATATCGATATTGTGATTTTTCATAACACTATCAAAACTCATTCCTTGGACTTTTACCACTTCGCTATCATCTATTTTGTGATTATTTTTTATGTAGAGATTATTTTGTGAGAATTTGCTCTCTAGGTCAGATTCTATTATTCCACTTAGCATATTATTTTCACCATTTACTTTCAAAAATAGCACTTCTTTATCGCTATCTGTAAATGCTACATTGTAACAATAGCATTTTCTTTAGTAAAGTGAAAATATCCTTATTTGCTTCTATGCAGATTCCTCTCCATCCGAGCTTTTCTAGTAGATATGTATTACTAAGGGTTATACCATCATTTGCGCCGATATCGATATAAAATCTACTTTTATACATTAAACCTAAAATGTGCTATATCGCCATCTTTCATAATGTATTCTTTACCTTCTATTCTCATAGCTCCGGCTTCTTTTGATTTTTGTTCTCCGCCATATTTAATAAAGTCATCATAAGCAATTATTTCAGCTTTAATAAAACCTTTTTCAAAGTCATTATGTATCACGCCAGCAGCTTGTGGAGCAGTAGCACCAGCAGGAATAGTCCAAGAGCGAACTTCTTTTACTCCAGCGGTAAAATAGCTTATAAGATTTAGTTTCTTAAAGCTAGTTTTTATAATTTGCTCTAGCCCATTTTCTTTTATACCAATACTCTCTAAAAACTCTGCTCTCTCTTCATCGCTCATTTCAATCATCTCTTCCTCAAGTTTTGAGCAAATTGTAATAACCTCACTTGCATTCTTAGAAGCATATTCTTTAAGAGAATCTAAATATTTATTATCCATACTTTCATCTACATTTGCACCATAAATTAGCTCTTTGTTACTTAAAAATCTAAGCTCTTTATTTAGAGCTATAAACTCTTCATCATCTTTATTTTCAAAGATTCTAATTGGTTTATTTTCTTCTAAATGCTTTTTTAGTGCTAAAGCCATTTGCAAAGATTTAGCAGAATCTTTGCTAGATTTTGAAGCACGATTTAATCGCTCAATCCTTTTTTCCAAAGTCTGCAAATCTGCAAAAAGCAATTCTAACTCTATAATCTCTATATCTTTTATGGGATCTATTCTGCCTTCAACATGCGTGATATTAGAATCTTCAAAACAACGCACAATATGTAAAAGTGCATCTGCTTCTTTGATATTTGCTAAAAACTGATTTCCTAAGCCCTCGCCTTTTGAAGCACCTTTTACAAGCCCTGCAATATCAACAAATTCAATTACAGAATGCAGAATCTTTTGTGGATTTATTATCTTTGCAATATCGCCTAGCCTAGAATCTGGCACTGGAACGACAGCTTTATTTGGCTCGATAGTGCAAAATGGATAATTAGCACTTTGTGCATTCTGTGTCTTTGTAAGTACATTAAATGTAGTTGATTTGCCAACATTTGGCAATCCTATAATTCCTACACTAAGCCCCATTTGCAACCTTTAAGATAAAATCAATGACACTTCTTACACCAATACCACTTGCACCAAAACTATTAACATCCCATTCTTTTTCTACAAATGCCGGTCCTGCAATATCTAAGTGAATCCACTTATCTTTATATTCTTCTCTTATAAATCTTCCTAAAAATATTCCTGCTGTCAATGCACCGCCATAACGCGTAGATGATACATTTGATATATCAGCATTTTTAGAATCTATTAATTTTTCTAAGTGCTTATTAAATGGCAATATAGCGGTTAGCTCGCCACTTTTACTTGCGACTTTTTCAAATTCTATATTTAATTTTTTGTTATAGCCCATAATTCCGCTTGTATATTCACCAAGTCCCACTACACAAGCACCTGTTAGCGTAGCTAAATCTATAATAAAATCTGGCTTTAAATCTTGTGCATAAGATAAGCAATCAGCAAGCACCAATCTACCCTCTGCATCAGTGTTTTTAACTTCTATTGTTATACCTTCTCTTGATCTTAGAATATCATCTGGTTTATAAGCATTACCGCCTATCATATTTTCTGTAGCACCAATAATTCCGACTACTTCAATATCTGGCTTTAATCCTGCAATAGCTTGCATTACACCAAGCACTGCACAGCCCCCACCTTTATCAGCTTTCATTGTAGTCATATAATCAGCAGGTTTTAGGCTAAGTCCTCCACTATCATAAGTAAGCCCTTTTCCTACTAAAACTATTCTTTTTTTAGTTTTTTTTGGTTTATATATAAGCTCTATAAATCGTGGCTCATGCGTGCTTGCCCTAGCAACAGACAATATAAGCTCCATTTTTTCTTTTTGTAAAAATTTTACATCACCAATTTTATAATCTAACATAAAATCTTTTGCTATTTTTTTTGCAATATCTGCTAATACAATTGGAGTGCAATCTTGTGGTGGAGTATTTACAATATTTCTTGCCAAATTTGTGCTATTTGCAACTATCATCGCTTTATGTAATTCACTTTTATAATCTTTTTTTGTAATGATAAAAATATCTGTTAGAGTTGTTTTTGTAATCTTGCTTTTATAATCGATAAATTCATAATCACCAAGTAAAATCCCAATAAATAACGCATAATTAAAATCACTATTTTCAAATCCTTTTATTTTTAGTGATTTTATATCGTATTTTTTTACGATACGAATCGCTTTTGCTGCAGCCTCACGAATAGAATCTATATCATCTAAAATAGTCCCATAATACAGAATCTTATCACTTTGTAAAAATACTGCTTCTCCATCTTTAGCACTAAAACTTTGTAGCGATAAAATACTAGTCTTAGATTTTGGAAGTTTTTTAAATAAATTTTGATCAATAAATACTATTTCTATATCACTTTTAACATCATCATCTTTTGTAAATTTGATATTAAGACTCATTTGGTTTCTCCTTTAAACTTTTTTGTAATTGTTCTATTTTTTTATCTACTTTTTTTGTTTGAATCTCGAAATAATAAAATATCCCGCCAGCAAAAACAATAAGTAATGCAATAAAAATATATGGTTTATTTTTAAACCATTCTAAAAGCTGCAATATATAGTCACCAAAAATATATGCTAAGATGATAGTTACAGCAGCCCAAACCCAAGCACTGATAAGATTAATAATTGCAAATTTTAATGCACTATATCTAGTAAGTCCTATACTAATTGGTATAACAGTCCTCATACCATACATATATCTTTGTATAAATATTATAGGCCAGCCATATTTTTGTAATAATAAATGAGCAAAGGCAAGTTTTCGTCTTTGATTTTTAAATCGCTTTTGTATGTATGCTTTATTAAATCTACCAATATAAAAATATATCTGATCACCTACAAATCCACCAAGTCCAGCTATAAAAATAGCTAAAAATACATTTAGATGCCCGGTATGTGCTGCAAGACCTGCAAATATAAGTCCTAATTCGCCTTCTAATATACTCCATAAAAAAAGTATAAGATAGCCCCAATCAGATACATAAGTATTCCATAAATCAATAATATACGCTTCCATACCCATACAATCTTAAATATCTAAAATAGTAAAAACTTTTGTATATTGTTTTATTTTATCAACTGCATCAAAGTCTAATAACCTTAATAAAAAGCATGCTTCTACACAATTACCACCTATTGAATTGATGAGTTTTACACTAGCTTCTGCTGTGCCACCTGTAGCTATCAAGTCATCAATAAGCAATACTTTTGCTTTTTGTATATCCCTAAATGCATCAATATGAATCTCAACTTCATCAAATCCATATTCTAATACATATTTTTCGGCAACACTAGTAAATGGAAGCTTGCCTTTTTTTCTAATAGGAACAAAACCTTTTTTCAATCTAGTAGCAAGAGCCGCACCAAATATAAATCCTCTACTCTCAATACCAGCAATAAAATCTAAATCATTTTTTTTATATCTTTCTTCTAAAAATTCCATAAGCATATTGAATGCTTTTGCATTATTTATCAAAGTTGTTATATCTTTAAATTGAATGCCAGGTTTTGGAAAATCAGGCACGGTTCTAATAGTCCCACTTAACTCATTTTGTAATATTTCTAGATTCATATACTTCCTTTAAACTTATAATAAAGCTTCTATTTTTTGCTCTAAATCTCTTATTTTTGTTTTATATTTATCACTTTCAATTTTATATTGAGAATTGCGTTGTTTTAAGACTTTTATCTCATTTTTCATTGTATTCATTTCTTCTGTTAAAATATCTATATTTCCAAGTGCCCTTTGTAATTGCAATTGATGTTTTCTTATTAAGATCTCTGCTTCATGCAGTGTTAATTTAATAGATGCAGAAGTTTTTTCTTCTCTTTGAGCAATATTTTTATAAAAAAAAGTTTTTACTACCATAAATAATACAAATAATATAAATGCACTTAGTATGAACCAGTGCGTTATTTCAGATGACATTGTATTCCTTGAATTAGAGAGTAAAATATTCCTTAGATTCTATCAAAATATAATACAATCTCTATAAATTTTTAAGTAAATTTTATTACAACACTATAATAAACCTATCAATTCTTTAGCCTTATTATATGTAGATTCTGCTCTTGGCAATACAGAATCTAAGCCATTTTGCAGAATCTCTTGTATATATTTTTTATCATTATTTAATTCTCTATATTTTGTTTGTATTGGACGCAATGTATCGATAATGATTTCTGCAAGCGCATTTTTAAACACACCATAACCCTTGTTAGCAAATTCATCTTCTATACTTGCTCTATTTTTTTTACTCAATACTTCATATATACACAAAAGATTATAAACACCCGCCCTGTTTTCATCAAAAACTATATTGGAGTTAGAATCTGTGGTTGCTTTTTTTATCTTTGATATAATCACATCTGGTTCATCTAATAAAAATATTGCGTGATTTTTACCTGTTGCACTTTTACTCATTTTAGTTGTTGGATCATCCAATCCCATCACTCTAGCACCTTCTTTTAGTATAAGGGGTTCTGGTATTTTAAAGCATTCCCCAAAATCTCTATTAAACTTCATAGCGACATTTCTTGTAAGTTCAATATGCTGTTTTTGGTCGCTTCCAACAGGCACTAAATCAACTTGATACAATAAAATATCAGCTGCCATTAATGCTGGATAATTAAAAAGTCCGACATTTATATTTTTTGGATTTTTATTTGATTTATCTTTAAATTGAGTCATTCTAGTCATATCACCCATAAAAATATTACAATCTAGAATCCACGCTAAAGCTGGGTGATAATCAATTTTGCTTTGAATAAATAGATTTGATTTTTTTGGATCTATTCCACAAGCAATCAATATGCAAGCTAAATCTAGTGTCTTTTGGATTAATTCTTTTGGATTCTGCTTTATTGTGATTGCATGAGAATTTACAATACAAAAAATATTGTCATACATATCTTGCATATCAACCCAATTTTTCACAGCACCCAAATAATTTCCTAAATGTATGTTTCCGGTTGGTTGAATACCAGAAAAAACTACTTTTTTAGAATCCATTATTAACCTTTTTTATAAAAATTTCTATTCTAGTTTTAAAGAAGTGCATTTACCTTATCAACTCTAAGTTTATGCCTACCAGCTTCAAATTTTGTATTTAAAAATATATTAACTACATCTCTTGCAATACCAAAGCCCATCAAACGTTCACCAAGACATAATACATTTGCATCATTATGTAATCGTGCATACCTAGCCATATATTCATTGACACACAAAGCCGCTCTAATGCCACTTATCTTATTTGCACAAATAGACATACCTATGCCACTTCCACATATCAAAATACCAAAATGATCTTGCTTATTTGCTACTTCTTTACATACCAAAGCTGCAAAATCTGGATAATCCACTTTTGTAGAATCTTGTGGAATAATCTCAACAATCTTATCTACATTATCCATATTTGATAATAAATCAATTACCTCATAAGCCAATCTCAATCCCGCATGATCACATCCAATAACACAAGTCACATAATCCCCTTTAAAAGAAATTTTGAAATAAGAAAAGGTGGTAAAAGTATAATTTTAGCAACTGGTGGAATTAGTAAAATTCCAATCAAAATAAAAATACCAAATCTCTCTATTTTATTAAAAAATATAGGAATAGTATCATTATTAAATTTAAGTGATAAGTATCCAAGTGCCTGTGAGCCATCAAGCGGAGGAATAGGAAGTAGATTGAAAAAACCAAGTATTATATTTATAATAATTAAATTTATTAAAAAATAATATACAACTTCTATGTCATATTTAAATATTATTCCACTTTTAAGCAATAAATATGCACAAATAGCCAATAAAAAATTATAAATTATTCCTGCAAGAGAAACTATTATAGCAGCATTATAGCCCCCATTTTTGATAACTTCTCTAATATTTACTGGCACAGGCTTTGCCCAGCCAAACATAAATGGAGCATGTAATAATACTAAGCTAATAGGCAATATTATAGAACCAACTAAATCTATATGTTTTATTGGATTTATACTAAGTCGTTTAGCAACTTTTGCAGTATCATCGCCATAATACAAAGCAGCCAAACCATGCATTATCTCATGACCAATAATAGCCACAAGTAACGCACATAATGATATAACCACAGATGTTATATTAAGGTAACTCATATTGAAAGCCTATGGATTAGATTCTATAAAATCCTGCATTTTAAATTCTTCTGTATTAAATGCATCATTTTCTATATTTTTAGCACTAAGATTCTCTATCCCTTCAATTCCTTTAAACATTCTCTCCCAGCGAATCTTATATATATTATCTGGGTGCAATTTTGCTTCATTACTATTTGGTAGATTTAGGCTAAGATATATAAACCAAGGTGTGCCAATCACCGCAGAATACGATATAGAACCCCAGAATCTAGAATCTTCACTTCCATCTCTATTATCACCAATCATAAAAAAATGATCATCTTCAACTTTATAATAAAAATAAGTCTCACCATTTTCTTGTATTCTACTCATTACACCTACCCCATGATCTGCAATATCTAATAATAATTTATAAGCTGTAGGTTCATCTCCATAATGCACACCTTTATATTTATCTAAATACGGATCATAGATAAAAGTCCTGCCTAAAATATCTTTAGTAATAGCATTTGGAAAATTCTCTTTTATAAAGTTATCACCTTCTTTTGGACGCAAATATAGCCCATCTTTACCCATAACAACCTCATCACCACCTGTCGCAAAAGTCCTTTTTACAAAATATTGTTTTTCTATATGCGGTGGAATAAAAATGACAATCTCACCTCTATTTGGTCGCTTTCCTTCTATGATATGTCCATTTTTATTAAAATCTGGCAATATAGGCACTTCAATCCAAGGGATTCTAGGAATTGGAATCCCATATGAAAATTTTTTAACAAATAAAAAATCACCTTCATAAAGAGTATTTACCATCGATCTACTTGGAATAACAAAAGCTTGTGCTATAAAAAATATAACAAACAAAACAATAATAATTGTGCCAGTCCAAGTAGTAGAAAATCTATATAGATTCTTTAAGAAATTCATTTAATAGCCTTATATTGCAATTTTGTAGCTTTTATTGTGTTTGATAGCAATGCACTAATTGTCATAGGTCCAACACCACCAGGAACTGGCGTAATATAAGAAGCTTTTATAGATACATTTTTAAAATCAACATCTCCAACTATACTTCCATCATCAAGTTTATTAATACCTATATCAATTATAATTGCACCATCTTTTATCATATCATCGCTAAGCAGTTTTACTTTTCCAACACCAACACAGACGATATCTGCATCTTTTGTATATTTTTTGACATCTTTTGTTAATATATGACATATAGATACGCTAGCACCAGCATTTAACATCAATAATGAAAGTGGTTTGCCTACTATATTGCTTGCACCAACAATCACAACATCTTTACCTTTTACATCTATATTATAATGATTTAAAAGCATCATAATCCCAAGAGGCGTGGCAGGAAATAAAGAATCTAAATTACAAAATAATCTACCCATATTATAAGGGTGAAAGCCATCTACATCTTTATTGATATCAATAGATTCTAAAATAGCACTTGAATTAATATGCTTTGGAAGTGGAAGTTGCACTAAGATTCCATTGACTTTTTTATCATTATTTAATTTATATATTTCATTTAATAATTCATCTTGAGATACGCTCTCTTCAAATCTAATTATCTTAGATTCTATACCAACTCTATTGCATGCCTTGTTTTTCATTGTTACATAGCTAAATGATGCAGGATCATTACCTACCAAAATCACATATAAGCATGGGGTAATATTAAAATCTTTTAATCTAGCGACTTCTATAGATAATTCTTTTTCAATCTCTTGGCTATATGCCTTTCCATTTAAAATATTCAAACAATGCCTTTGCTTAAAATAAAGTGTAATTATAATAAAATAAAGATTTAAATACTTATGTTTGAATAATATTTACTAGAATTACTATATTTTATTCTAAAGGTAAAAAAATGAAAAAGATTTTTTTAATATCAATATTATTGTGTTCTATTGCTTATAGTAATCATTTTTTAAGCCCTTATGAATATGGCAAAGCATTATACAAGAATCCAAGAGGCATTGGCTGTATTAAATGTCACGGACAATATGGAGAAGGAACAATAATAAGTTATATCAAGCAAAATGGCAAATTAAAGCCAATAATAGCACCAAAAATAACAGGTATCTCATTTGATAAGTTTGAAGAAGCATTGAAACTTGGAAAGAGTTTTATGCCAAAATATAATCTTAGCGTATCTGAAGTAGTATCTCTATATATCTTTTTAAATCCACAATAAATGCTAATAAAGGGATAACCCTTTATTAGTTTGATTTACCATATTGCTTTGATAAATCCAGTTACATAATTATTTTTATTGTTTCCAATATTTGCTAAATCTATATATCCAGCACCAAATTCTAAGTGATTAAATAATACAAGTGATAATAATGCTGATAGCTCTTTGTATCCACCATTTGCATACAATAAGTCAAACTTAAACATATTATGTCTAGCACCCATAAAAGCATACCAAGTAGATTGTTTGCCATTAAAATATGGAGCTGTAGCTTTATTGTAGAAATTTGCACCTACCATACCACCATAGAATCTACTGCTATCACCATAAGAAGATAAATGTCCTACACCATTTCCTGTAGTTTTATAATAACCACCACCTAATTTAAACCAATTGTAACCAAACTCTTGATCGATTAAAAATAATTGTCCTGAATTAATTGATTTTAATTTACCAATACCATCCATATATGTATATTTAAATTGAGTTTGAGAATATAAATCAGTCTTTTTACCTAGTAATAAATCCAATGTAACACCAGGTGCAACAATTTGATCTGTTACAAAATATGCATATGGAGATATAGTAAATACATCACCAAAAAAGAAATCAATACCTCCTGCTGCTAAATGATTATTACCTGCATGTCTTTTATAATTCCATAAAGCATTGATTTGACTTGAAGTCTCTCTATTTACTCTTTGGAATTGGAAAGCTTGTTCATAAGAATATAATGCCCATATATTCATAAAATTACCAACACCAAATCTAATAGAAGCACCTTCATTATGACCACTAAACCACTCATAACCCATTTGATTTGTATCGTATCTACCAAGTGTTATTCCAAATGGCTTGCTATCATATCCAAAATATATTTCACTTAATACAAATATATCTTTATAAGTATTATCTGCATTTTTCTTAGTATTTTCATAAATAGGAATAGCAGCCCAACCACCTAATCCAAATGAAAAACCATTACCATATACATTAAATCCAACAGATGCACTAAGCCCTGCATAATCACCGCTATTATTACTTGTATTTGTTTCTCCATATAAACCAAGATGTCCATAAGGATCAAATTCTGCTTGTGCAAAGCTCAATAAACCAGCAACTGCAAACGAGCCAAATAAAATCTTTTTCATAAAATTTACTCCTAAAAAAATTGATTTTGACTAATATCGGCAAATTATATCATTTTATAACAATATTATTATTAAATTGCTCTCTATAATTACACTTTAGGCATTTTTGCTCGATAATAACTTTGTTTTTAAATCCATTTCTTATACTAATAGCTCTATCTCCATATAAAATATCATCTAAAGATTGAGACTTTAAATTTCCAAGAATGATATCACCATCCGCATCGATGCAACAAGGGACTACACTGCCATTTGATAGAATCCCAAAATGACTTATAAGCCCATAACAAAAGCCTTTATTAGCAATTTTATCATTATCTAGATTCCACAAAAATGGCTCTCTAAAAGTAATGATTGTTTTTTTGCCAACTCTTATATTTGAACTTAAATGCGACAAACCAAACTCTTGTTTTAAAATATTTTTCAATTCCAAAGTCTTGGGAGCTGTGCGATTTTGGATTCTTAGATTTATAAAAATATCGCTATTTATAGAATCTTTATATCTACAAAATTTAAATATTTTATTAAAAGCTATATCTCTAGATTCTCTAGATTCTATCTCCATAATTGCATCAAGAGAAAAATTTACTTGCTTAATTGGAGATTCTAATAAAAAATCAAATTCATCCAAATAGATTCCGCTTGTTGTGATTTCAACTTTTAGATTACATTTTTTTGCAATTAATAAATAATCTTTTAGATTCTTGATTTTTAGTGGGTCGCCAAGTATATGCAATGCTATTAGCTTTGTAAATTTAGCACAATCTAGTGCAATTTTAGAAAATAAACTAAGCGACATAGTCCCTCTTCTGCCTTTTATTGATGGACAAAATTGGCATTTTAGCCCACAAATATCACTTAATTCTATATAGATTTTTTGAAATCTCAAGCAATCTCCATTAATTTTATTGTGAGATTCTATCTTATTTTAGGTAGAATCCTCCCTGACAATAAGGATAGTTAGGCAATAAATGATAAAAGATTCCAAATTCGTTAGATATTTGATTATTGGTGTATTTAATACAGCTATTGGCTATGGCATTATCTTTATTTTAATGGCTTTTTTGGTGATTCCAGAGATTGCAAATATCATTGGTTATATAATTGGTATCATCATATCATATGTCTTAAATAAGATTTATACTTTTAGGACAAAAACAAAATCTAAAAAAGAATTTTTTAGATTTGTAATATGTATGATTTGCTCTTATCTCATCAATTTTATCGTATTGGTCATACTATATAGAAATTTTGGTGTAGATAAATATATAGCAACTATTATTGCTTCGGTATTTTACACAATTAGTGGATACATATTTAGCAAATATTTTGCTTTTAAAAACTAACCTCTAAATACATTTAATGCACTTGGAGCTTGAGTAGTAGGCATCATTTCTATTCTATTTATATTTACATGTTTTGGCATACTAATTGCAAAAAATACCGCTTCTGCTATATCTTGCGGCAAAAGTGGATTTGCATTTTCATATACTTTATCAGAAGCTTTTTTATCGCCTTTAAATCTCACCAAAGAAAATTCACTTCCACCGCTAAGCCCTGGTTCTATATCTGTAACTCTAATATTTTTATCAAATAAATCTGCTCTAAGGTTTAGACTAAATTGCTTTACAAATGCCTTTGTAGCACCATATACATTTCCACCAGGATATGGGTAGCTACCTGCAATAGAACCAATATTTATAATATGTCCATTTTTATTTTCTACCATACTAGGAAGAAAGATTCTGCTTAATCTAACAAGTGCTAACACATTTATCTCAATCATCTCTTCCCAATCTTTTATATCTGCTTTATCTGCACTACAAAGCCCAAGAGCAAGTCCTGCATTATTTATCAAGATATCAACATTTCTAAAATCATCATCAAATTTATCAATCTCATCTTTTATCTTTTGTGCATCTCTTACATCAAGTGCTAAAATCTTGCAGTTTTTACCGCATTCGTTTTGTAATTCTTTTAGTTTATCCTCTCTTCTTGCTAGTGCTATTACTTTGTAATTTTTCTCTACTAAAAGTTTAACAATAGCAGCCCCAAACCCAACAGAGGCGCCTGTAACCAAAACACTCATAAACACTCCTTTAAGATTCTAATATATCTCGAATTTTACGCCAATTAGGCATAAGAGATTCTAAGAGATTATAAAAATCTCTTCCATGATTTGCATATACTAAATGGACTAATTCATGCAATAAAACATATTCCAAACATATACGAGGTTTTTTAAATAAACATGTATTTAGTCTAATGGTTGCCGCCCTCGTGCTACAACTACCCCACCTGCTTGTCATGTTTCTAAATTTTATAGATTTTACATCTCTAGTTATTACATTTTTATATTTATATAGAATCTCATTTATATAAGCATTTGAAATTTTAGAGAAAAAACCAAAAATTAGTTTTTCAATCTTTTTTGTATTTAGCAAATCTGTCGTATAAACATTTAAAACATCATCAATAATATTTACTTTATTTCTGTTAAAGTAAATTAGATTTAGTGTATATGTGTTTTCAAAATAAGAAATCTTCTCTCCATTAATATATTTTGTTAAATTATTTTTTATTGCATTTTGTCTAGATTCTATCCATTCTCTTTTTGAGTTTATAAATCTATCAATTACATCATTTTTCACCCAAATAGGGGCACTTATCTTGATATTTCCATATCTATCAACTCGAAGTATTATATTTTTTATTCTTTTTTTAGTTAATAAATATTGCAAATTATTTTTTATCTTCTATGATTTCAACATCAATAATATCGCTATCATCATCTTTTTTGTATTCATATCTTGTCTCTTTTGTCTTGAAAAATAAAGATATAAAAACAAAACTAATCCCTACGATATCACATAAGATTCCAGGGATTATTAGCATCACTGCACCAATTAAGCGAAACAAATTGCGTCCTATAAAATTACTAATTCCGCCGCTTAGTATTTCATTGTATGCATTAGGAAGCGTTGATGCTTGACTTAGCAATATGCCAAAGCCCAAAATCGCAGTAATAATCATCTCTAAAAATAAGCTAAGTATCCCAAACTCATCAGCAAATTCAACTATACAAAATATTTCAATAAAAAAATAAATAATAGCCAATAAGAATTTCAATTTTTATTCTCCAATAGATATAGAATCTCATCTTTTGTAATGTTAGATTCTAGTTGTATTTTCTTTAATCCTTCCCTTTTTACGAGCTCTATTTTATTATTTTGCAATTCTTTGCCTATTATGATTGCATTGCTAATTCCAAGCAACTCAAAATCTCCGATTTTAGCACCAAATCTCAAATCTCTATCATCTAGTAACACATCTATTTTGCTATCTAGCAAGTCTTTATAAATTTTATTTGCAAGTTTTACTTCATTCTCATTTTTTATATTTGAGATGATTATGACTACACAAAATGGAGCGATATTCCCCCAAATTGCGCCTTTGTCATCAGATTTTTGCTCTAGTATTGCTCCTAAGATTCTACTTACTCCAATGCCATAGCAACCCATTATAAAAAATTGTGCCTTGCCATCTTTATCTAAAAATGTCGCTTCTAAGCTTTTTGAATATCTATCACCAAGCTTAAAAATATGTCCTATTTCAATGCCTTTAGTGATATCAAGTGAAGCACTGCATTTATGGCATAAATCACCAACTTTTACTTCTAGTAAATCTCTAAATTCTAGCCCTTCAAATAAATCTAAATTAACTCCAACAAAATGATAATCTTTTATATTTGCACCACAAATAAGGTTATTAGCACCAATTAATTCATCATCAAAATAAATATGCTTAGCATTTGTAATATTTTTGATTCCATATGGTCCCATAAATCCGCTAAATAAGCCCATAGATTCTAGTTCTCTAGAATCTATATCTATTAAATCTAGTGCATTTGGTATCGCATTTAGTGCTTTTGTAGGCGATAATTCATCACAACCTCTAAGAAAGAAAAAACAAACTTCATTTTTACCATCGCTAAATACTGCCTTTTTTGCTACACATTTAAGCAAATAAAATGAATCTACTTTAAAAAATTTACTTAATTCATCAATACTTTTAATATTTGGTGTAAAAAATTTCGCAAAATCTGCTTGTGGTGGAGGATTTGTCGTCTCTTTTGGTTTTCTTTTTGCGATTTCTATATTTGATGCATAATTACAACTTGTGCAAATTACAATATCATCTTCCCCACTTGGTGCAAGTATCATAAACTCTTTGCTTCCGCTGCCACCTATTGCACCACTATCAGCCTCAACTACCCTAAAATCAACACCTAATCTATTAAAAATATTGATATAAGTTTGCTCCATCAAGTCAAATTCTCTATCTAAATCGCTATTGCTACTATGAAAACTATAAGAATCTTTCATGATAAATTCTCTTGCACGCAAGATTCCAAATCTAGGGCGAATCTCATCTCTAAATTTTAAATTTATTTGATATAGATTTATTGGAAGTTGTTTGTAGCTTTTTATCATTCCATTTACACAATCAACTATTGCTTCTTCATGTGTTGGTCCAAGGACAAATGGATTATTTTTTCTATCATTAAATTTTAAAAGCTCTTTACCATATTTATTATATCTATCACTTTTCATCCAAAGCTCTGCGGGCGTAACAAAACCCAAACTTAGCTCATTTGCACCACTTTTATCCATCTCTTCTTTTATGATTTTTATAACTTTATCAAGGATTATTTTACCAAGTGGAAGAAAATCATAAATACCGCTTCCTACTTGTTTTATAAAACTACCACGTATTAAATATTCATGGCTTTTTAATACACAATCCTTTGGCGTCTCTTTCATACTAAAAGCAAATAACTTTGAAAATCTCATAACTTACCTCATTTTTGCATTATTATCATGCTTTTGCTCTGCTTTTTTTAAGCTATCATCACTAATTTCAAAAAGCATTTTTAAAGTGCGTTCTATCTCACCTAATTGCGATGATGAAGATATACTTTTTAGATTCTTTGTTGGAGTGTGTAAAAAAATATTAAAAACATTATGAATTGTTTTTGCTATATTGTTTTTATAAGATTCTGGAAGGAAGCCTTTTTGGATTGCTTTATCTATCTCGCTAATAGAAGCTTCCTTTGCAATCTGTCTAAGTGTTTTTATGATTGGTGTGACAGATAAAACACTCAAATATTTAAAAAATTCATTTACCTCATCGCCAACTATCTCATATGCCCTATTTAAGCTCTCTTTTCTAAAATTTATATTTTCATCTACAATATTTTGCAAATCATCAATCGTAGTTATTGTGATATTAGAATCTTTTAAATCCTCAATATCTCTAGGAATAGCTAAATCGAAAAAATACCTTTTAAATGGTGTATTTTCTATCATATCATTTGTAATAATTGGAATCTCACTTGAAGTGGCACTAAAGAGTAATTCTACTTTATTAACCTCATTTTTTAAATCATCAAAATTGCCAATAGATAGATTATCGCTCTTTAATTCATCTTTAAAATCTAGGGCTTTTTGCTTATTTCTATTTAATAATCTTACTTTAAAATCAAGATTCAAGAGATGTTTTATAGTAAATTTGCCCATCTCACCGATACCAACTACTACTGCTTCTTTTTTATCAAAAATAAAATTTTTTATACTTGATACAGCAACAGATGCGATTGAAATAGGCTTTTTTGATATACCTGTTTCATTTCGCACAATAGAAGCACATTTAAATGCAAAATCTATAACAACCCCAAGACCATTATTGCTACAATAATTACAATGTAATGCGTATCTATAAGCCTTTTTTAGCTGTCCTGAAATTTGCGTCTCACCAACAACCAAACTCTCTAGGCTACTTGCTACTAAAAATATATGATGAATTGCACTATACCCTTCAAAAGTATTTGCTCTGCCTTCTAATTCATCTTTATTTGTATTTGACAAAATAGATAGTTTGCTAAAACATAATTGAAATGCTTCATAAGCATCATCTGCTATCATCAATAATTCTAAGCGATTGCAGGTAGAAAGCAAAATCATCTCTTTTATAATATTAGAATCCAAAACAAATTTTAATAATAAATCAGCATTGGATTCGCTAAGTGAAAGCTTTTGACGTAAGTTTAGCGGTGTATTTTTATGAGAAAAACTAAGAACTAAATATTGCATTAAAAATTCCTATCAAGCATATCTTTCATGATTAATTCAAGCTGCAAATCTTGACTTTCAAGCACGCTAAGTGCTTTATTTGCATATTTTTTTACAACTTCTTTGACATCATTGATAATACTATATTGTTGTATTTTTTGTTTTATCCAAGAAATTTCCTTAGAATCTAATTCTTTTTTAAATAAAGATAATAGCAAGTCTTGATCTTGTTTATTCATTTTTTTGTATAGATAAATGTATGGAAGAGTTGCTTTGCCTTCTTTTAAGTCACTAAATGAATTTTTCCCTAATGTATCATCATTATAAGTAACATCAAGAATATCATCAATAATTTGAAATGCAATCCCTATGCAATTACCATAAATCTTATATTTATCGCTATTATCACCGATTAAGATTCCAGCACATTGTGAGCTAGCTTCTATTAATGCAGCAGTTTTATATTCAATCATTTTTAGATATTTATTTTCATCAAGATTAAAACTAAGGCTTAATTCTACATCTTCTAATTCTCCTAAGCTAAGTTTTAATACAGAATCTGCAATAATTTTTGATAGATTAGAATCTATAGTTGATATTTCATAAAATGCTTTTGAATACAAAATATCTCCAAGCATTATTGCATTTTTATTGCCATATTTTGCATTTATACTAATTTTGCCGCGTCTTAGAGTAGAATCATCAATAACATCATCATGAAGCAATGAAGCAAAATGAATAAGCTCTATAATAGCACAAAGTTTTACACTATAAGCAGAATCTGGTGCTATAGCAAAGACTAATTTACTTCTTAGCATTTTTCCAAATGAAAAATCATCTCTAAAGCGATTAAATGAATCATTTCCTAAATCATCAAAATAACCCTTTATAGTGGATTTAACAAGCTCTAATTTCTCCACTTACATTACCTCTACATTGCTATTAAAATTAAATATATAATACCTAAATCGCGCCTCTTTTTGCATATCATCATAATTTGTAAAATAAAAAATCATATATGGATTTGCATTATTTGCGCTATTGATACTGCTTAAAGTGATTTTTGCAGAATTTGAATGCTCTTTGTATAATGAAAATTGATATGGGATTCCATCATATTTAAAATGCGTAATTAGCACACCATCTTTATAAAGTGTCCATCTAAAAGTTAATATTTTTTTAGAATTCTCTACAAAAAGCTCGATATTTTTTACTTCATCTTTTTTTAATGTTATTTCACCAATAAATTCTGCATTAATAATACCAACAAGTATAAAGAAAAGTAATAAATATCGCATTAAGATACTATCTCTCTTTTTATAAATGGTGAGATTCTGCATAATATTTCATAAGAAATACTTCCAAAGATTCTAGCAATTTTATCTGCATCATGCATTATACAAACTCTATCTTTATTTGAAATTATTGATGTAGAATCCATAGACATTCTAGGAAGCACAAGATAGCCTTCTTTTGTTCTTAATTCGCTATGATTTTCATTTAATCTAAACAAACCATCTCCATATCCAATATCATAACTTGATACAACACAATCACTTTTTAATACATATTTACCATCATAGCCTATTTTGCTACCAGCACATAAGAATCTACTTGATATTTTATCTGCCCAAAGCTCTGCAATAGGCTTTAAACCAAATCTATTACTAATACCTAAATATCCATACATTGCAATACCAATTCGCACTAAATCATCATCTATATTTTTATATTTAATTGCACCAGATGAGCTAAGAGAGTGGAATCTGGGCTTAGGCATATTGTGTTTATTAATAAATTCCAATACTTTTTCTTTTAGAATTTTAAATTTTTTTTGCTGTGATATAAATTCATCACTAAGATTCTCATCTCCAAAATCACCATAGCCATTATGAGTAAATACACCAATCAATCTAATATTATTTTGTTTTATTAAATTCAAAGCATTTTGTAATTCAAAGATTTCTATGCCATTTCTATTCATTCCTGTATTTACTTTTAATTCAATTCCAACATTTGGCGGAATCTTTGATATACAATCAACGCTTGATACACTAAAATAAATATTACTACCCAAATTTTCAAATGCGCTTGGATATAGTATTGTTATATGTTCAAATTTATCTTTTATTTTATTTGCTTCTAAATTATTTTTTACAAACACACTTTTTATGCCAAACTCAACTAATAAAGAGCTAATCTCATCAATACCATGTCCATAAGCATTATCTTTGATTACACAGGCAATTTGTGAATTGATATGATTTTTTAAAAATGTTAAATTAGAAAAAAGTTTAGATTTAGAAATAATAAATGAAGGCATATCAAATCCTAAAAAGCATATAGCTTATAGAATCTGATACAAGGAAATATAGATTCTGTATTGATTTAAAATATTCATCTATACTCCCAATTTAAATTATTTTTTTAATGTTACAATATAATCAGCTAAAGCAATCATATCTGCTTCGCTTAAATTTGCAGCTTGTGCAAACATCAAAGGACCAGCACCAAATTGATTTAAAGTTTTTGCTTTATAACCTTTAAGATCTTCTACAATTTTATCTTTTGATAGAGAATTAACTGTAGTTGTAGCTTTTGAACCTGGTGGAATTTTGTCTCCAGCTGCACCATGACAAACTGCACATTTTTTATACAATGCTGCACCATCTGCTGCCATTAAACTAGCCACACTAAAAAGACAAATTAAAACTAACTTTTTCATTACAAACCTCTTTTGTTGATTTAACTTTAGGGCTTACCCTAAAACGATAGCATTCTACTTATTTATTTCTTAAAACTCAAGTTTTTATATTTTAATTATATTTATTAACATTGCTTAGCCATCTCATCTGCAGCTTTTTGCACTTCTTCTAAAAATACATCTAGAATCTTATCTTCATCTAATTTGCACAATATCTTACCTTTTTTGATAATAAGACCGCTCTTGTTGCCAAATGCTATAGCCAAATCTGCATGTTTTGCCTCACCTAGCGCATTTACAGCACAGCCCATTACAGAAATCTGCAATGGTGCTTTTATATTTTTTAATTTATCTTCTACAATTTTTACAGCCTTTATTAAATCCGCTTCAATCCTACCGCATGTTGGACAAGATATGATTGTTACCCCTTCTTTTTGTCTGCCTGAATATTTTAATATAGATTTTGCTACATTTACTTCTTCTTCTAATTCTCCTGTTATTGATACCCTCATCGTATCACCTATCCCATCAAGTAATAAATTTCCTAATGCCATAGAGCTTTTTATCATAGAATGATAAAGACTTCCTGCTTCTGTTACGCCTATATGAAATGGATAGACAACAAGAGGACGAAGCATTCTATATGCAGCTATTGTTCGTTCAACATCACTTGCTTTGAGAGAAACTTTAATATTATCAAAACCACAATCTTCAAGCAATTTTATATTATATAAAGCAGATTCAATCATACCTTTTGGAGTTGGACCATATTTTTGCTCAAATTGTTTCTCTAAACTTCCTCCATTTACACCAATTCTAATTGGAATCTTATATTCATTACAGCCTTTTGCAATCTCTTTTACACGACTTTTATCACCGATATTTCCTGGATTTATCCTTATGCAATCTACAACTTGTAAAGCTTTAAGTGCTAATTTGTATCTAAAATGAATATCAGCTACAAGTGGCAAAGAAATCTCTTTTTTTAGCTCTTTTAGCGCATTTGCATCATCTTCATCACTAACTGCAACGCGGACTATATCACATCCTGCAAGCTGCAATCTATCGATTTGCTCTTTTGTAGCTTTTATATCTTTTGTTTTAGTAAAAGTCATACTTTGCACACTAATTGGTGCATCACCGCCAATCTTTACATTTCCAACACAAATCTGTTTAGTTTTATATCTATTCATTTTTAAACAAGCCTTTAATAAAATTTGATATATTACCATCTAATCACTTAAAAAGGCGCTCTTATGCTACCATTAATTGCAAAATATAAATTAAACTCTAGCATTCTCTCCATTGGCTCAAATAAAAACAACATCATATTATTAGATAGCAGTTATCATGTCTATGAATTTAATACAAATACTTTTATATATACAAAAAAAATATTTGATTTTGAAAATCATCACTCTTTTAGCAAAGCATGTGCAGTATCCATGCAAGGATATATCGCCATTGGAATCCCAAAAAGCAATATTTGTGAGATCTTTCATCTTGAAAACAAGAATCTAAAACATATAAAAACACTAGAATGGCATAAGGCAGATATATACAATATAAGATTCTCAAGAGATGGAAAATTTCTAATTACAGGTGGGGAAGATGGAAAAGTATTTTTATTTAGATTGCCAGATTTTAATGTAGTAAATATACTTCCATCAAGACCAGATTATATATCAAATATACATTTTGGACGAATAGCAAATCTAATTGTATATAGCTCATATGATTTACATAATTGTGTATTTAATATGGAAGAAAATAAAATTATTGGAACTTTTGTTACAAATAGCGTTGTAGAAGATATAGTATTTTTTGATGATGATAAAAAAATATTTTGCATTTGTTCAAATGGTGATAGTGGAATCTATGATATAGAATCTAAATCCCTAAATCTAAAGCATAATTACAATGAATGGCTTACTAGAGGCGGACTTAGCAAAGATGGAAACTATGCTTATATAGGCTCAAGAGGGAATCTGCTTTCATATCTAAATTTAGCAACTAATTCCCCAAAATATCAAGCAAAGCTAGAGCTTGAATATGGAGTAGCTTCTATGCGTGTTGCAAATACAAAATTGCATTTAGGTTATAGCGATGGGCATTTGCATATATTTGATTTAGCAAAATTTGAAGATAAATTACAAATTGCAATAAATAAAAAAGACTACAAAAATGCAAAAAATATAAGCGATAAAAATATATCACTAAAAACACTAAAAAATTATATAGATTTTATGGACAATACATGGCAAGAGCTATTTCAAAAAGCAAAAATAAAATTACAAGAAGATTTGAGCAATGAAAATATGAGCCACATTATCAATGATCTTGAAGCATTTTTTGAAGATGAAAGCAAAAAACAAGTATTTAGCGATTTTGTATCAAATATTGGAATCTTTAAAGATTTTAATGTAGCAATAGCAAATAAAGACTATGCTCTTGCATATAAAATCGCGGATGAAAATACGATGCTAAAACAAATGAGTGAATTTGAAAAGCTAGAAGAAATATATCATCAAATATTTGAAAATGCTAAAAATCTCTTAATCAATCCATCTGAAGAATCATCAAATAAAGCAAACATGCTGCTTAAGCCATTTATGAATGTTGCAAGTAAAAAAGATTCTATAAATAATTTATTGCGAAATACAAATAAATTCATTCAAGCAGAATCTCTTGCCAAAAATAAACATTTTGGAGAATATTTTAGGCTTGCAGAAAACTTTAAAGAAATACAAAATACAAAAACATACAAAAAGATTCTAGCTCTTGGCAAGCAAATCATCGCTACGATAAATGAGCTTGAGAGTAAAGGAAAATATAATAAAGCCCTAGAATTAAATGAAGTATTAATGCAATTTATTCCATTTAAATTAGTAGCAAATGATAAAAAAAATGAAATCAATCTAAGATTAAAATTTCTTGAGCTATACAACAAAAAAGCATACAAACAAATCTATCAATCACTAGATTTATTTGCAATATTTAAAGGAAGCACTGAATATGTCGCTATGAACAATCATTTTAATCAAATATTTGATAGCGCATTTGATTGTATAAATAATAATAATTATGAAATGGCATATAAGATTCTAAAAGATTGCTTTGATATACCATTTTGGAAAAACAGATTAGATAATATCTTTAATATAAGCTATCTAAATGAAATACAAGCAAATATAAACAACAAAGAAAAAGTGATAAATTGGAATCTCACACTAGAATCTTATATAAATATGTTTGGCAAAAATGATGAAATAATAAAAATATGCTCTAAAAATGATGAAATAATAAAAATACTAAATACACTAGAGGCAAAAGAAGGCGATGTAGTATATAAACCAAGCATACTTTTATAAAAAGTTATAGTTTTGTTTTTGAAATCTTTAGTGAATTGAGAGTAACTAAAATAGAGCTAAAGCTCATAGAAAGTGCTGCAAAAAGCGGGATGATAAATCCAAAGCAAGCAAGAGGAATTGTAAGTAAATTATAAATGATACTTATTGCGATATTTTGTTTTATAGTGCTATAAGTTTTTAATGCTAGTTTATGTGCCAAAATCAGGCTATTTAGCTTATCATCAAGTAAAACTATATCGCTAGATTGTATTGCTATATCACTTCCATTCCACATACTTATTGCTATATCACTTTTATTTAATGCAATTGCATCATTTATACCATCGCCTACAAAGGCATTTTTATAGCCATCTTTATGCAATAAATCTATAAAATCACTTTTATCTTTTGGACTTTGTTCATAATAATATTGTGATATTCCAAGATTTTTAGCAATTTTACAAACAACACTTTTTCTATCACCGCTTAAAAGCACTACTTTAAAACCATTTGCTTTAAAATAATCTATCACATCTTTTGCATTATCTTTTAGTTTGTCTTCAAGACTAAATCGCGCAACTAATTTATCATTTATTGCATAATAAAAACTCATATAAAAATCTGCAGATTCTTCACATTTTATCCCATGTTCTTGCATAAAAGCAGCGCTTCCGCCAAGCAAAATATTTCCATCATGTTTTGCTTGTATGCCCTTTTGCTCTATCAATCTAAAATCATCTAAAACAAATATAGAATCATCATTTAAATACTCAAATACACCTTTGCTTATTGGGTGATTATTAAGACGAACAAAATATGCTAAAAGTCCATGATTAAATTCATCAAATATTTCTAGATTTACAACCTTTGGAGTGCCAAAAGTAAGCGTGCCTGTTTTATCAAAGATTATTGTATTTACCTTAGCAAAACTCTCTAAGATTCTTGCTTCTTTAAAAAGTAATTTATATTTATAAGTCTCTGTAATACCTACAATAGTAGCAATTGGTGTGGCTAGAGCTAACGCACAAGGACAAGCAATAATAATGACTGAAACACTAACAATAATAGCTTTATCAATCCCTACAAAATACCACCATAAAATAA
Source organism: Helicobacter sp. MIT 99-5507 (assembly GCF_003364295.1). NCBI lineage: Bacteria > Pseudomonadati > Campylobacterota > Epsilonproteobacteria > Campylobacterales > Helicobacteraceae > Helicobacter > Helicobacter sp. MIT 99-5507. The sequence continues at coordinate 172,562 of NZ_NXLO01000004.1, read as the reverse complement.
ATGTAATAAAAGCGATAGATAAAACAAAGGTGCTAAAAACATATGAAATAGAATTTGCTTTATTTTGAATATCTGGCTTTTTATCAATAGAATCTTTTATTAGATTGATGATACTATTCATCGTAGAATCTTGCATACTCTTTTGGGCTTTGTATTCTATGTGATAATCCAAATTTATACTACCAGATAAGATTTCATCATGTTCTTCTTTTTTTACAAACATACTCTCACCTGTAAGCATAGAAGAATCTAGCAATGCTTTTTTGCTAAGCAAGATTCCATCAATAATTATTTTTTGACCTGGGGCAACGCAAATAATATCACCAATTTGAACTTCTTCTGGGCTAATTGATATGATATTGCCATCTTTTTTTATATTTATAAAACTTGGAATCTCATCAAAAAGACTATCTATTTTATCGCCAGCACTTTTCCTGCTACGAACTTCTAGGAATTTACCAATCAAAATAAAAGTAATAATCATTGCAACAGATTCAAAATATGTCTCACCACTACGCGTTATTGCAGCATAAATAGAATATAAATATGTGAGAGTAGAACCTGCACTAATTAAAAGATCCATATTAATAAATCCATTTTTTAGCCCATAATATCCACCACGAAAAAAAATCCAACCACTATAAAACAATGCAGGCGTAGATAATAAGAATCCAGCTATGTTTAAAATATCTCTTATATCACTATCAATACCTAGAAAATATCCCAAATATTGTGCTATTGCAATCCACATAATATTCATAACACAAAAGATTCCAACAATCATTCGTGTATAATAATCTTTTCTCTCTTTTAAATTTAGTGTTTCTAGCATTTTTGGATCATATATAGTCGCATCATAGCCAATAGAGCGAATGATTGTAATTATCTTGCTTAGTGTGATTTTATTTTTATCATAAATAATTTTTGCTTTGTTGTTTGTATAATTAATAGAAATATCTATAATGCCATCTGTATTATTTAATACTTTTTGATTTAGCCAAACACAAGCAATGCAGTGGATTTTGGTAATAATTAGTGATACTTCTAGGGTATCTTTATCTAATTCTTTTATATATTTTTTAAAAAATACATCACTATCAAAACGAGCTAAATCATCATTATAATCAATCGGTGGAGAAAGCTTTGTATCTGCTAATTTATCATAAAAAGAAGTAAGATTATTTTCTTGTAAGATTCTAAAAATCCCCTCGCAACCTTTGCAACAAAAATATTCATCATTGCCATCAATATTTACGCAAAAAAGCGCGCTTTTCTCATATTCTAGATGGCAATGAGAGCATTTCATATCAATCTTGATTGAATTTTAGTAATAATATTTTATAGGCACTATCAATATCACGGAGAATCTTTGTTGATGTGTTATTAAAATTTTTATTTAGATTTTTATTTAATAATACATTTTGTTTGTTTTCTTTGATTTTATTGCTATAAGCATTTTCCAAATCATCTTTTGTATAATTTTCATCTAATCCTAGAATCTCCAAAGCTTTCTCTTTGCTTATTTCGATATTGTGGCTATATTCATTTTCAAAATCATCATATAATCTATTAAAATCATCATTATTTAGCTCAAATATAGCAGCTACATCAATGATTTTTTCTCTCTCACTATCATCTAAATGCTCATCTGCATAAGCCATAGCAAATAAAAACTCGATAACTTTTAAACGTTTTTTATATTCGCCTTTAGTGAGGTTAGCAAACTTACTTGCTAAATCATCTAGATTCTCATCATTATTATCAAAAATCTCTTGCAATATCACTCTTGCATCTTTATAATCACTAAGCTCATTTGCAATATCATCTAGCATATCTTTAAGTAATTCTTGTTCTAATTTGCATATCTTTCCATCTGCACTAGCAATGCATTTTAATATCATAGTAAGGATTCCGTATTCTGTTTTTTTAATCCTATCTTGCTCTGTTTCTGGCATATATGGTGTATCATCAATATTATATTCTTTTTTATACTGCTCTTTGTCTTCTATTTTATATGGATTCTTCATATAATCTTGGAATCCATTGTATAAATAATATAAAACAACACCAGCAATAATTAATAATAATATTTCCATAAAATATTAAATCTCCTTTAAATGTTTTTGTTTATTTGCATCTTTTTGTTCTTGTAGTCTTTGCTCTTCTATATGGATTTTACGCTCATTTGCTCTATTTATCTTATCTTTAAAAAAATCTTGCTCTTGTATTGACTTTGTTTTTCTTGGTTGAAATAATAACACAACAAATAAAAATATAAATAAAATAACAGCAAACTCCAAATTGCCATCAATAAAATACCAAACTAAAGCTAATACTAAGGCAATCAAAGCTTTTAAAAATATCATACAAAATCCACTGGCACTTTATGATATCTAAGTCCTAGCTTTGTGTCATCCTTGATACCAAAAGAGAGTAATAAAACTTGTGGCAAAAATAGCACTGGTAAATTTAAAAAATCTCTATTTATTACTTTGCTTATCTTATTTCTTCTTTTATCAAAAATACTAAATACTCCTATTGAATTAGAGATAACAAAATCACTACCCAAATCAAATGCCATCTCCAAACCTCTTGCACTATATTTATATGCTAAATCTGGATTAAATATCTCATATTGAAAATAGGCATTTCTATCATCATATAATATTTTTAAATCTAGTATTTCAAAAAGCTTACTAGAAGCAATATCACTCATATTTCTACTTGAATGAAATACACTTGCACGAAAATCACTAAAAGGTAGCTTTATCTTAGCCTTTATAGAATCTAGATTCTGCATCAATAAATCATTTACAAAAACCACTTTTGTATTGGAATTGTATTTTAGATTATGTTTTGATAGTGCATTTTCAATAGTAGTAAAAAGCGATGAATTCTCTTCTATTTCTCTCTTGGCTAAGATTAGATTACAAAATGCATCTTCTTCTAGCACAAGCAAATCTGCATTATGACTTGATGCTTTGGCGATGCTTAAAGCATTTGCTAAAAAAAACTTATCCTCATTAATAAGTCTCCCATAATATCCGCCATAATAATTAAAATCATTAGATGTTACAAATGAAATACCTAGCTCATCTAATAAAGCAGCAGCAGAATCTAAAAGAGATAAATTCTCATAACTATGATATACTAAGTATTTGCTCATTATAGCCCCTGTTTGGATAATTTTTTATATGAAGATTCTACTTCTTTTATTATTTTATTCAAAAAAACATTATTAGATTTTCCTTTTTCTAATAACATTTTCTGCAATCCTTCTATATCATTATCAATAGAGCCATCAGGTGGGTAAATCATATATTTTACACTCATGCTATTTAAAACACCATCAAAATTAGAAATACTATCTAATAATTTATCTGCATAATCTTTATAATGAATCATCATACATTTTATATACAAGCAGTATCCATCACCGATATAATCATCAAAATCAAGCGGGCTTATAAGGCTAAGTAAAATATATTTTTTAAACTCTAGCTTAGATTCTTCACTTAAAAATGTTAGTTTATCTAGCATTGGTTTATATCTTGCAAAGATAGCATCTTTATTAATTAGTAAATCTTTTTTTGCATATTTAATTGAAATTGGACTAAAAAGAAGCTTTTTGCCAAATCTAGTAACCAAATCATTAATTTTAATATTGCTAAATACGACAATATCATTAATCCTAAACCCAAATGAAGCACTATCATATGAAAAATTATCTAATTTTTTTGATATTTCTTCTAGCAACTCTTGTAATCTTAGATTTTCATCAATATCAACTTTTATATTTTGATAATATTCATTATAGTCGATTTGACAATCAAATCTAAAAACATCAATATCAAGCTTCACTATCATCCTTTTTTATTAATTTTTTTTAGCGATTTTGCTAAATTCATCTAGAATCTTTTTAACCTCATTAATACCATATTCCCAAAATTTATCATCTTCTATATCAAAGCCAAAGATTCCTACAAGCTCACTTGGAGTTTTTGACCCACCACAAGATAAAAATTCTGTATATTTTTTTACAAAATCCTTATTTCCACTTTTATATAATCCAAATAAAGTAAGTGACAATAACTGACCATAACTATAAGCATAGCAATAAAATGGAGAGTGAATAAAATGTGGAATATAACTCCACCATAATTTATAATTATCACTTAAAAATAGAGAATCTTCAAACATTTTTTTATTCTCATTAAACCAAATTTCATTCAAATCGCTTACTTGCAACTCACCATCTCTTTTGTGAATCTCTCGCTCAAAATTTGTCATAACTACTTGGCGAAATAAAGTAGAAAATATATCTTCAATTTTACCTGCATAAAGGCTTAGTAGTTCTTTTCCTTTTAGCTCTTTTTTCATCTTATCAAATAAAAGCATTTCACCAAATACAGATGCAGTTTCTGCCGTAGTAAGAGGCGTATCCATATTTAAATATCCAACGCTTTTTGATAATTCTTGATGAATTGCATGTCCAAATTCATGTGCGATAGTAAATACATCCCTTCTTCCATCTGTATGATTTAATAATACATATGGGTGAGCATGAGGCGTAGCACCATGTGAAAATGCCCCACTTCTTTTGTTTTTTATAGGATGAGAATCTACCCAGCCATCTTTAAAAGCATCTTGCACGATTTTACCAAATTTAGGAGAAAAATCCGTATAAGATTCTATTACCATTTTTTTTGCTTTTTCATAAGGAAAAGTTGCTTCTTTTGTGCCTATATTAATTGGAGCATATCTATCATAATCTTTTAGCTTTTTAATCCCTAGAATCTTAGATTTTATCTTGTAGTATTTATGCACTAATGGAAAGTTTTTTACCACGATATCAATCATGCTATCAACACTTTTTTGGCTTATTTGATTATCGATATGACGAAAAGATTCTGGCTTTTCATAGCCTCTTAAATCCATTTTTATTCTCAAATCTTTTCGCACGATATTTATAATATATTTTAAAATATGTGATGATTTATCTAATCTTTTTGTAAGCTCTTTTTGTGCTGCTTTTCTAATATCTCTATTATCAACATGCAATTTTGATAATATCTCTTCCTCGCTTATTATCTTATCATCAAATTTAAACTTCAAAGAACTCATATATTCATCAAATAGCCTGCTAAAAGCTTCTTTCCCAATAGGTGAGACTTTTAGGAGAATCTTTTCTTCTTCTTTGCTTAATAAATATTTTTTTTGTTCTATTAATTTTTCTAAAAAATATTTATATTTTTTGCTTGATTTTATAGCATTATCTATAATTTTTGAATCAAGATTTGTTAGCTCAATCTCAAAGAAAATCAAAGAATCTTGAATCTTGTTTGCTATAAGCTCGTATTTTGCATAATAAGCACCATTGCTAGAATCTTTTGCAAAAAGCAAAAAAGCATAAGTCATAATCCTACCTATGCCCTCTAGCAAACTCTCATACTCTCCAATAACCTCCTCAAAATCATCGCTATTAGATAGCTTGCCACTATATTTTTTTTCAAATGAAGTAGCTTGTGTTTGTAATTTTTTTACAAAACCATCTAAATCATTTTGATTTTTAAATAAAGATTCTAGATTCCATTTATCAATCGCACTCATAATCACTCCTTAATAGCTAAACTTATTATATTCCAACCTTATATAATAAAATCTTATTTTATTTCTAATTAAGCCATTCTCTTATTTTTGCTATACAATTATCAAATATCGTTTTATGCGGCTCACTTGTCTGTCCAAAAGATTTATGTAGCTGCTCTACTAGCTTTTTTTGCTCCATTGTAAGCTTATCTTGTGGATAAGTAATCTTGATTTGCACTATAAATCTACCTTTTTGTGAGCTATTTAGCTCTTTTATTCCCTCATTTTTAAATATAAATCTTTCTTTATCTTTTGCATTTTGTGGCACTTTTAATTCCAATTCACCGCGTAAAGATGGCACTTTTATTACACCACCAAGAATGATATTTGTAAAAAATACAGGTATTTCTATATATACATCGCTTCCATCACGAATAAAATGCTCATCATCTTCTACATTTATTATGATATACAAATCACCTCTTTTTCCATTTGGTAATTCATTTCCATGAGATGAAGCCCTAATCCTATTATTTGTATCAATTCCCTCTGGTATATCAATGCTAAATTTTTCTTCTATTACTTCATATTTTTTGCCGCTGCAATTAGTGCATTTGTCTTTTATCAACTCTCCACTTCCTGCACAATGCGAACAAGTTTGACTAAAAGTCATAAAACCATTTCTACTATAAACTCTACCCTCTCCATTACAATATTTGCATCTTTCTTTGCTTTTTGCCCCACTTCCATTACAAGTTTTACAATATTTTTTATATTTATTTTTTATCTCTTTTTTACAGCCAAAAACTGCCTCTTTAAAACTCAAATTTAATTCTAATGCAATATCATCTTCAAATTCACTTCTTTTGCTTCTCTTGCTAAATCCTTGACCAAATACACTCTCAAATATCGAGCCTAAATCTCCAAATACATCACCAAAATCCCTATCACTAAATCCGCTAAATCCACTATTTTCAAGTCCTGCTTTGCCATATTTATCATATATTTCTCTTCTATTATCATCGCTTAAAACTTGATATGCTTCATTTATAAGCTTAAATTTTTCTTCAGCACCTTTATCATCGGCATTTCTATCTGGGTGATATTTAAGAGCTAATTTTCTATATGCTTTTTTTATAGTCTCTTTATCGCTTGTTTTGGTAATCTCTAGTATTTCATAATAATCTATCTCTTGCAAAAGTTCCACCTTAATAAATGTTTGAGAATTGTTATTTTAATGAAATTATGTAAAAATTTTATAATTTTTCTGGAGGATTTTTTATCTTTTCAGAGAAAGTTATTTGTGAGGATAAACGATTAGATTTTGCAATGATTGATTATTATTTACAAAACAAAAAGAAACAAGGCTATAGTGAATTTGAAATTACTAAAAAAGAGAGGCTTTAGAGAATGTCCTTGTCCCTTATAGTGAGAGAGAAGATAAAAAAATGCTAAGAGATTGCGGTTTTAAGAATGTAGAAACCCTCTTTAAATGGGTAAATTTTGCTACATTTATTGCTATGAAAGAATGAAGTAGTTGTTGCATTAACCTTAAAAATTAACCTACATCAATAATTTATTGCCCTTTAGTTATTGCCCTTTAGTAATGTAAAATATCTTTTTAAACTTTCAATATAAAGGGTAAAAATGACAAAAGAACAGATTGTAATTATTAAAGAATGTGTGCCAATTTTGCAAAAAAATGGTGAGGATTTAACCAAAGAATTTTATAGGGTATTATTTGAGAGCTATCCTAAAGTAAAGCCAATGTTTAATGAGGGCAAACAAGTATCTGGTGAGCAGCCAAGGGCTTTAGCGTTAGCCATATTAATGGCAGCTAAAAATATAGAAAATTTAGAGAATACAAGAGAGTTTGTAGAGAAAGTTGCTAAGACTCATATAAGTTTAAATGTAAAAGAAGAGCATTATCCGCTTGTTGGGGAATGCCTTTTAAAAGCTATTAAAAATCTTTTAAACCCTAATGATGAAGTGCTTAAGGCTTGGGAAGCAGCCTATGGCAAAATTGCTCAATTTTATATAGATATAGAAAAAAGCTCTATGAAAACCAAAAATAATTAGGTTTTAAGGAAGCCTAATTATTTTTATAACCTTTTTAGATAATTTTGCTACACAAATAATGCTATAATAAGCCATTTTCAATAAGTATTATAAGCATTAATTTGAAATTTTAACTCTCTTAACCAACAATAAGTAGATTACATTTGAATAGCTACAAAAGGATAAAAATGTCTCTAAGTTTTAAATCCATTCCTTTAAAAGAATTTTTAGAATCTCATAATAAGGATTATGCGGATTCTAAAGTATTTGGGCTAGAGGAGTTTAAAGAAAAAGTTACGAAATATTTGGAATCCCTTGAGAAAGACAAAGAGCAAAATGAAAAAGCCCTTGTTGCAAATGTTCTTGCACCCTTTTTGCGAGGGTTAGGATTCCACGCTCAAGCGGCTTTTAAACAAAAAGGTAATAGCGAAATTGATTTAGCGTTACTTAAAGATAGCAATGTGGAAATCATTATTGAAACAAAAAAGCCCGAAAACAGAACCGAAATGTTGAGCGAAAGCAACCCCAATTGCAAGGCATTGCACGAGTGCATTTTGTATTATTTTAGGGAGCGCGAGAATGGCTTAAATCGTAATACAAACATTCAATTTATCATTATTACGGACTTTTATCAATTCTATCTCTTTGAAGCAGGAGAGTTTAAGCGGTATTTTTATGATAACAGCAAAATTAAAAAACTCTATAAAGATTTAGAATCGCCGCAAAATTCAAACATTAAAACCCAAGAGGATTTTTATAGGGAATTAAAGCCCATTTTGGAGGAATACCTCGTGGAAAACAGGGAGGGCGATTTATTTAACATTGCGCTTAAAGGCTTACATTTTGACTTGCGCAACGACAAACACCTAAATACCGCACACAAGATTCTAAATAGAGATTTCTTGCACCACGAATACAAAAGAGACCCCAACGCACTTAATCCCAAATTTTACTATGAGCTTTTGCATATTTTGGGCTTAAAAGAAATAGAGACTAGGGGCAAGATTCTTATTCAAATAGACCAGACACAAAAAAGCAGTTTTGCAAAACATATCACCGACAGGCTAAAAAACGACAATAAACCAAGTGATTTTGAAACCACGATGAGCCATATTATCGTGTGGCTCAATCGCATTTTGTTTTTGAAACTCATTGAAGCAAACTTGCTGCATTTCAATGATTTTGATAAAAACTTGCGATTCTTAACCTCTGCAAAAATCACGAGTTTTAGCATTTTGGCTCATCTCTTTTTTGAAGTTTTGGCAAAGGATTATAAGGAGCGAAAGTCAGATAAAGGCTTTAACTTCCTGCCTTACCTCAACTCCTCACTTTTTATCCGAGATGAAAAAGAAATTTGCGACTTAAGCACACTTGATGATGCTTTAGAGATTTTGCCCTTTGCTACTACGCAAACAGAATACAAAAAAAGAGAATCTGTCCGTTTTCTTGCCTATCTCTTCGATTTCTTAGAATGTTTTGACTTTGGCAAAAACCACGATTCTAACATAAGCAATAAACTGATTAATTCAAGTGTGCTTGGTGCGATGTTTGAAAAGCTCAATGGCTATCAAGAGGGCAGTTTCTATACCCCAAACTTCATTACCTCCTATATGTGTAAGGAAAGTTTGCAAAAAATTGTGTTAGAGAGATTCAATACAGATTTTAGTTGGAGTGCAAAAGATTTAGGATCCTTACGCAAGCAAATTGATAGGGACTTTGGGCGTGTGGAATCCCAAGCTAAGCGGCTTTTAGAAAGTATTAGAATCTGCGATCCAAGCGTGGGTAGCGGACATTTTCTCGTCTCTGCCTTAAACGAAATGATTGCGATTTATCACAAATTAGGGCTTTTGGGATTTGGGTATAAAGATTTGCAAATTAAAGACGATGAAATCCACCTTATTACCAAAGAGGGTGAAAAGTTTGCTTACAAGAGGCTAGAAGATTCTAATCACCAAATCCAAAAGGAACTTTTTGAACTTAAAAAATCTATTATTGAAAATAATCTCTTTGGCGTGGATATTAATCCCAATTCGTGTAATATCGCAAGGCTACGCCTTTGGATAGAGCTACTTAAAAACGCTTATTATCTTAACTTTTCTAAAGATAAAGATTCTAAAATCCATAAGCTCCAAACTCTGCCAAATATTGATATAAATATTAAGTGTGGGAATAGCCTTATTTCTTACTTTGATATGAACTCAAGTCTTTCTCACTATCCAAATATCGCAACAAAAATGAAAGAATACAAGCAAATCGTGCAAAACTATAAAGAGGGATTCTATGATAATAAAGCACAAATAGATAGAAAAATCAAAGATTTACTACAAGCTTTTAGAAACTTTTGCTTTAAGGATAAATTCAAAAAGCAAACTAAGGATTTTGAGACAAAATGTGAGGAGTATTCTAAAAAATATGGAAATTTTCTTGCAAAAGAGGACAAAAATTTAAGCCTTTATGTTCCACAGCGAATGTTTATAGAGGATTTTGATGAAAACGAAGCGAAAAAAGAATTTCAAATTTTGCAAAATTCCTATAATGAACTTTTTAACCTTGAAAGCAACAATCCACTTGAATGGCGTTTCGCATTCCCTGAAGTGCTAGATTCTAATGGAGACTTTCTAGGCTTTGATTTGGTGATTGGGAATCCACCCTATATCCGACAAGAGGAGATTAAAGAGTTAAAACCTCATTTGCAAAAAGCCTTTAGCATTTACAAAGGCACGAGTGATATTTATACCTACTTCTACGAACTTGGGTTTAAGATTCTTAAAGACAATGGAATCTTGAGCTTCATCACTTCTAATAAATGGTGCAGGGCTGCTTATGGTGAGCCTTTGAGAGAATTTTTGCTTAAAAATACGCAAATAAATACCTATCTTGATTTCAATGGTGTGAAAGTTTTTGAATCTGCCACGGTGGATACGAGTATTTTAGAATTTCATAAGGCAAAAGCTAATGCAAGCCACAGCTTAAACTATGCAAACCCAAAGGATTATAATCCCAAAGAAAACAAGCCTTTAGAGGAGAGCTTAGAGCTTACTCAAATCCCCCAAGATTCCCTAAGCACGGATTCCTTTATTTTCACAAGCCCAGAAATTGCAGCCTTAAAAGCCAAGATTGAAAAAATCGGCACACCGCTAAAGGATTGGGATATAAATATAAATTATGGTATCAAAACAGGCTACAATGAAGCCTTTATTATAGATACTAAAAAGCGTGAGGAGATTTTAAATGCGTGTGCTAATGAGGAGGAGAGAGCAAGGACAAAGGAGCTTATTAAGCCTATTTTGCGTGGGAGAGATATTAAGAGGTATAGTTATGAGTGGGCGGGATTGTGGATAATAGGCACTTTTCCAGCCTTAAAACTTGATATTGATGAGTATCCAGCAGTAAAAAGCTATTTAGAATCTTTTATGCCACGCATAGCACAAAGTGGTGAAAAAGGTTGCAGAAAGAAAACAAGCAACAAATGGTTTGAAACGCAGGATAACATTGCATATTATCAAGAATTTGCCAAACCCAAAATCGTATGGAATCCCGTAAGTGGAGAATATTTTTTTAGTTACTTAAAAGAAGTAATGTATTTTAATAACTCACTTTTTATGATAACTCACAAGCAAAACAAAGAGGAGTTTTTGCTCTTTGTTTTAGGGCTTATGAATTCTACGCTTTACCGCTTTCTCATTACTCAAATGACAAATCTTATTGATGAGGGAAAATATGCTTATGGCGCAAAAGATAAAATCGAAAATCTCCCAATCCCTAAAATTACTCAAAGCCAAGAAGCAGAATTTAGCAAAATTGTAAATGCGATGATTCAATGCAAAAAAGAAAATCCTACAACAAAGGATTTACTTGAAAGTTTAGAAACTAAGCTAGATTCTATGGTTTTCTCCCTTTATGGATTAGATGACAAAGAAATAAATATTATTGTGCGGGGGGGGGCAAAATATAGTTTAGCTTACCTGCTCCTTGCCTGTGTGGAATCGCAACTTATTGTTTTAGTGAAGTCGCTTTGTAAAAATTTTGAATTAGAGTTAAAAGAAGCCTTTAAATTCTGTGGTGGGCTTCAAGTGCCAAACTATCGGTATGAGGGAAAAATTATTTATCCTGAAACAACGCAAAATGTGAATTTTATGCTTGATAAAATGGGATATTTTTTAGATAAAACAGCTTTTATGATAAAGGGTGAAAACTTAACATATCTTAATGCTGTCCTTACTTCAAAAACCATATTTTGGTATTTAAAACAAATTTGTAGCACTCTTGGAGCAAGTGGATTTTCTATGAGCAAAATCTTTGTAGAAAAACTACCTGTGGTAGAAACTCATAAAATAGATTCTACATTTTTAAAAGAGATTGAAAGTCTTGCAAATGAGATTTTAGAATCTAACAATTCTTGTTCTTGTCATTCTGAAGCTTGCTTGCAAGCTGAAGAATCTAATCATATAAAATCCAAGAGAGATATTTCGGGCAAAAGCCCTCAATATAACAAAAAATCACAGCATAAAAGCAATACAAAAGCTTTAGAATCTCGCCTTGATTCCTTGATTTATCAAGCCTATGGATTGAATGAAAAGGAGATAAACTTAATTGAATCTGAATTATCAACAAGAGAGAGAGAGAGAGAGAGAACAGAAATAATTGAGAATCTTTATCGTTTATATACGCAATTTTATGATTTCACTTACAATTTTACAATGGAATCTCAAGTTGCATATCAAGGTAAGATTCTTTATCCTTGCATAATGGCAAATAAATCTTGTTTTGTGTATGAGGAAAAAGGCTTTTTTGCTCCAGCTCCCGCAAATCTCATTACAGGCAAAGAATGTGATATGAAATATCTTACAGGGTTTTTAAACTCTTCTTTTGTATATTTTCTTATGCGTGAATTTTATATGGGAGGCGGTATTGAAGGTGAGTTAAAAACAAATAATCTTTTAAAACTCCCTATCCCAAAAACCACCAAAGCAAACCAAACAATCGTGAATCAAATCATTGCTTTAGTTGATGAGATTCTAAAACTTAAGGCAAAAGATTCCACAACCGACACAAGCAAACTAGAATCTGAAATTGATTCCCTAGTCTATAAACTCTACAATCTCACAGAATCTGAAATAAAAATCATAGAGGGAAAATAATGAAACATCTTACCAAAGAGCAAGAACAAGAGATTTGGGATAAAGTAAGTAAGGAAGTTGAAAATCTTGATACTTTTTTAGATAAATCTAAATGTATTTATGAAGTTTCTAACAAGGTTAAGTCGATATATCAAGGAATGATGCAATTTTCATTGACAACATTTAATGAAATGTTAGCAAGAATTAAAGAAATTACTTACGAGTTTATTGGAACAAAAGAGATTCAGGCTATTTTGGGTGAATATTTTTCTATTCAGTATCACTCTAATACATTTTGCATAATGCCCAAGCCAAAAATACAACCATATGATGAAAATCAACAAGATAGTAAAGATCTCCAAGAACAAGATATGTGTCCCATATCTTGTTGTGATTTATCAATTTTGTTTAGAAAATATCCTTTATTATTTATGAATTGTGTGTTTCAGTGCGAAAACTTGAATACTCATTTTATAGAAAATCTAAAAAAACTTTGTTTCATACAATGCGAGTTTAAAGGAAAAATAACTTTAAGCTTTAGAGAATGTTTAGATAGTTTTCAAATGAGTTATTGCACATTTGAAAAACCGCTTACTATTCATGGAAAATTTAAAGAAAATGCCATTTTTAATAACTCCACTTTTCAAGATTCTGTAGATTTTAGTCAATGTGAGTTTGAAAAAACAGCCAATTTTTATGGAGTGAAGTTTAAAAAAGTCCCTAATTTCTCACAAGCACAATTTAAAGGAAGTCTTAATGCAGTAAATACAAATCTTAATTTTGATTTTAAAAGTTTGGATAAGAAAATCAGGGAAGAATATGAAACCTATAATCATATTACTTCGGAAAATAAGGAAAATTTGGGTTATATAAAAAGATTTTTTAAATACTTAATAAGCTTTTTTACTAAAGCATCTAAAGACACAGAAAAATATCAAAAGCCCCTAGCACATTTTGCAAACGACTTTAGAGATTCATTTAGGGGTTTTAAAAGTGCTTTGATAAAAGATAATAATTTACTAGACGCTTCAAATTTTCATAAATATGAGCTTTATAGCAAAGAAGTCGAGCTAGATTCTAAAGAAAATAAAACACTAAGAGACAAAGTAGATAAATTGCAATTATGGTTTTATTACAAACTTTGCGACCATCACACAGATATTTTACAAAGCTTTCATTCGCTAATGCTAGTCATAGGGCTTTTTGGTTTAATGGGTTTGGGAGTGATTGTAGGCTTTGACTATTGCTTGGGATATAAACCGATATTGTCTCATCTCTATATGGTAAAAGAGATTTATGACGCACATATCCAATCCTTTATAAAGACTCATACTCTATACACAATCGCCTGTGATTTTTTAATACTAGCTTTTTATTTGTTGGGCATTTTGGTTTATCTAATAAGTGTGAAAAGCCTAAGGAGATTGTTTATAGTCGTATCGTATGTTGTTGTGATTGGTATCCTACTTGTCTCACCCAAGATTCTCATACCAGCAATGGGAATCTTCACAGACAAAAGAGCACTTTTAGACCCGCTAAGCACTCTTGGCGGAATCTACACTATAGTATTTGGTTTTGTTTTGTTTTCTTTTATAAAAACGATTAGAAAAAACTCCATAGTGCCAAATTAAAGGGATATAAAAATGCAAGGAATTAGCTATATGATAGATTCTACAAACAAAGCCACAGACACCAAAGAGCTAGAATCTCACATAGATTCTCTAGTCTATAAACTCTACAATCTCACAGAATCTGAGATAAAAACTATTGAATCATAACAAATAAATGGAATTGGTGTGCGGAACGCACCTTCTAGGGGGTTTGGGGGTGCAAGGGGAAAGGGAGCTAGCTTGCTAATTCAAGCCCCCCCCCTTGTCCCCCTTGCAAAAAGAAAGCACAAAAAATCTAAGTGGAATTAAGTAAAACTAAGAGATTCTAAAAAAGAGAATCTTTAAAAATAAAGTTAAATTTGTGGATTGCTTCGCTCCCTCTCGTCATTATGAAAATTCCATCGCTCCCTCTCGTCATTGCGAGGAGGCGAAGCCGACGAAGAAATCCAAAAAACACATAAAGAATTACAAAATAGATTGCTTCGCTTACGCTCGCAATGACGATGAAGCCAGAATCCCTCAAATTCACAACTGCGTTGCTTGCAAAACGAGACGCTAGTGGCGAAGTTTCTTTAGTAATGACGATGAGAATCTTATTTAAAATGACAAAAGTCAAAATCTTAGAATCTATTTTATAGATTCTGTTGGTTTTTGCTTATAAATATAATCATATTTTGCCTTAAATCGCTTGTGAAACCAAAACCACTCATCTTTTTTTTGCCTTATTATTTTCTCTGTAAAGCTAGCTTGCATTTGCGTCATCTTGGCTATATCATCTTTGCTATTTTCGCTTTTTATTGCATTTGTCAAAAAATTAAAATAAATATCATAATGGCTATAATCTTTGCTTAATGTCATATGCACAAATAATATTGGAATATCATATTTTCTAGACAAAATAGAAGCAATAGGACTATGCGTAACATCTTTGCCAAAGAATTTAACCCAAATTCCTTCATTTACAGAAATATGTTGGTCTATTACAAGCCCTATAGCATTATTTGGCTTTGATAGAAGCTTTACTAAATGCTTACTTACGCCCTTTTTATCTAAAAATGCAGAGCCAAAATTCTGCCTTGATTTCTCCATCAAATTATTAATAGATTGAAAATTTGTAAGCCTACCTACGACACTTAGCTTTATATCCTTAAATCTTGATGCAATAAATCTAGCAGTCCCTTCCCAATCGCCATAATGTGCGGTTAATACTATAAAATTGCCATTTTTTTGTGCTTCTTCTATCACTTCAATATTATGCACTCTAAATTTTTGCAAATATTTATCTTTTTTCATAAATAAAAGCCTAAGACTATTTAATAATACAAAAGCAAAATTCTCATAGCTACGATTTAAAATCTCTTTTTTACTTCTAGAATCTAGTGTATCATTGTATGCAAATGTAAGGTTATTAAGGCAATCATATTTGCGTCTTTTATCTAGAATCTTAAAAATAAAAGCTAGACATGTGACATTGAAATAAAATATCTTATCACTCATAAGCGAGAGCAAAAATCCGCTAACATTAGCAAATATATATATAAAACAATCAGTAATCTTCACTTTTTCTCCAATAGCAATATAGCGGATTCTACTATCTTTTTTGGTTCTATTTTATTGATAGAAAAATCACCCTTTAAGATTCTAGTAGTATTTAAATGTGAAATTGAAATATATCTATCTCCACAAAGTTCAAATCGCTTTAGTGGTGTATTGCCATAGAGTGTGATTGCAGGAATATTTAGCGCCCAAGCTAGATGAGTGATACCTGTATCGCCACCAATTATTAAATGCATCTTTGATAAAAGTGCTTTTATCTCATCAAGATTCAATCTATCAAGCACGCGAAATATGCTATCTTTTGCGCCAAGCTCTTTTATTTCTTGCTCTTGTTTATCCCAAATAAGATATATTGCTAGATTATCAATCCTATCTTTTAATCCCATTGCAACTTCATAAAACAAAGAAAGTGGATATTGTTTTTCCCTCTTTGATGCTTCTAAAATAAATAAAATATTTGTATTTTTAGATTCTACTATATTCTCAATCTTGGTTTTTGCAGCACTTGAAGGAACTAAAACATCTTTTGAATTATTTAATAATTCAAAGCTAAAAGCACAATCCAAATTTAATATAGTTTTTAATATCTCATATTGACGCTTTAAAATATGCTCGCTATAGGCGATTTCTATCTTTTTTGTATAAAAAAAGCTTGCGATTTTTTCTCTTGCACTATTTTTTGAGTATCCTACAAATTTATCTTTCTTTAGTATTTTTCCAATGAGTGCTGATTTTAACAATCCTTGAAAATCAATGACTAAGTCAAATTTTTGCAGTGATTTTAATTTTGAAAAAATAGATAATATCAATCTTTTATCAATCTTACTTGCACGAAGTGGAATATCGCATATTTCATCAATATATGGAGAATTTTGCAATATTTCTTTAAAAGCAGAATCTACTATAAAAGTGATATTTATGCTGCCAAATTTCTTGCTAAATTCTTCTTTTATTAGCTTTAAAAATACTGCTGTGCTTATTATATCACCAAGTGAGCTAAGTCTAATGATTGCTATTCTCATGTATTCATAAACTCTATATTTATATCATCTGGCTTATGCAATGAATGTATTTTTTCTTTAATTACATAAAAATCATCATTGCTAGAAATATAAAGTATATTATTTTTAAATTTGAAATCAAATGTAGCATTTATTAGACTTAGCACTTCGCTAATACTTAAAATAAAGCTAAGCCACTGCAAGATTCTAATATCTGGCATGTATTTATCTAAATGCACGATTTCATCATCTTTTGGAATCTTTTTGCTACTATATTTTACAAGCAAACTAATAATAGCCCTATCAATATGACTATATCCATAGCTTAGTGCATTAAGCAGAAAATATGCTCCATGTTCGTGAGCTGCATAAAATCCAAGATAATTGCCAATCTTTGTAAGAGAAGCAGCAGTCTCTAAATGAAATAAATATTTTTTATCAATATTATGAATATCATTTAATGCATTGAATAATTTTAAAGAATTTTTCTTAACACTATTTTGCGCTTTTTCTTCTATCATAAATCTATCTAGCACACTTCTATATGATGGATTTATGCCATTTGGAAAAATATAATTTTGTCTTCTCAATAAATCACTTAAAAATACACCTTCACGCACACCTACACCACTTGTAATAACAAGCTTTGAATTAAACCTCTCAAGCAACATAGAAAAAATAAGCGCTCCACCGCGAATATTGTCTTCTCGTTCAATCGGGACATTGAAATCTTTTAGCTTTTTTATATCACTGCTATAAATATTTTTGAAAAAATCAAAATAATTTCGTGGGTCAAATTCATAGCCATGAATTGAATTTATTTTATATTTTTCTTTTTTCATTATCATCTTTGATAATGCCCTTATCGTGCCACCTATGCCAAAAATATTGTCATTAATAAAACTAAGCGGGATTTTATCTATCTCTTTTTGGATGAATTCTTTGAGTTTTTTTATATCACTTTTAGAATCAAAAAATAACTCTTTTAGTCGAATCGTGCCTATATTTAGCGATATCAATTCTTGTATTTTTCCATTTTTAATCAATGCACATTCAGTAGAACCGCCACCAATATCAATTGTTATTCCATCTTTTTTATGCAATAAATTACAGCATGCCACAGCACCAAAAAAAGCTTCTTTTTTTCCATCAATAACTTTTATTTGAATCTTTGTTTCTTTTTTTACCAAAGTGATAAATTCATCTTTATTTGGTGCGTCTCTAACAGCACTTGTAGCCACGCAAAATAGCTTTTTTGCTTGATAATGTTTAGCAAGTTTTACAAAATCACGAAGAGCACAAACTGCCCTATTCATAGAATCTTGTTGCAAGATTCCACCATTTTCATAGCAACCACTAGAGATTCTAACCTTGCTTTTTGTCTCAAAAATAAGAGAGAATCCATACCGACTTGTTCGCCTAAAAATAGCCATTCTCGCGGAGTTTGAACCTATATCTATAACAGCTGTAACTTTACTCATAAAAAACCTTTATCTTAGTAGTTTATTTGCATGCATAATAACCTCATCAGGTGTGATTAATTTCATGCAATTATGATGGCTAAGAGGACATTCTCTCTTTTTGCAAGGCGCACAAACTAGATGTTTATCTAGCAAAATTGTATTACTTGCATTATTGACCCATGGGCTAGTTTCTTTAGAATCTGTTGGACCAAATATTGCAATCATAGGCACACAAAAACTAGCAGCAATATGCATAGGACCGCTATCATTTGTGATAAATAAATCAAGTATAGAAATATAATCACAAAGTAGATTTATATCAGTTTTGCCAACTAAATTTATTAGATTCTTATTATTATCTTGTTTCTTTATAGAATCTAAAATCCTTTTTAATCCTATATCATCATCATTTCCAAATAATAATACAATGCAATCATTTTTTAAAAAATATAGCACCACTTCTACAAAATATTTTTCTTCCCATCTTTTTGCACTTCCATATGCTGCCCCTGCATTTATACCTATATATCTTTTTGCATAGTCTTTGTGAAAATATTTGATATTTTGTGAGATTAATTTTAGTTTGATAAATTCATCAATCTTGCTATTTGGATAGATTAATTCTCTATTGCAGATTCTGCTAATTAGATTAATATATGATAAAACTTGATGGATTCCATAAACAAACTTTATATTTTGATTTAATAAAAAGAAGCGAAAATTTTTACCATAGCCTATTCTTAGAGTGCTTTTTGTGGCATACAAAAATAATGCAGAAAAAAAGTGATTATTAAAAGCTATTGCAATATCATGCTTACCTACTTTTTTTGCAAATTCCATCGTGGAGTAGAATCTATTTTTTTGTTTTTTTGTCTCATCAATATAAATATTACTAATCCTAGAATCTCTACTATAAATTCCACAGCTTGCCTTACTTCCAACAATACTAAATGTAGCATTTGGAAAATACTCTTTTAATATCTCAAAGCTAGGTGACACCATCACACTATCACCAAGCCAATTTGGCAATCTAAGTAATATTTTTAATTCTTTTTTCTCCAAAAACACCCTTTAAGAGAATTTCAAAGGCTAATTTTAGCAAGTTTAGAATCTTTTAACACAAAGATAGATAGAATCGCCTGATATCAATTTATACAATCTAGGGTTAATTATGCAAAATTATGCACAAAATAAAATTATACCAAGAACACTTAGCGGATTTAAAGATAGATTACCAATGGAAGCTATGGCAAAATCAAAGCTACTATCAATTGTCAGTCATACTTTTGAGACATTTGGATTTGTGCCGATTGAAACTCCACATATAGAATATGCTGATATACTTGTAAAACAAGGCAGTGATGAGATTCAAAAAGAATTATATAGATTTAAAGATAATGGGCAAAGAGATGTAGCACTTAGATTTGATCAGACCGTGCCACTTGCAAGATTTATATCACAATATAGGGCAAAGATTGATTTGCCATTTAAAAGATATGCCATTGGTAATGTATTTCGTGGTGAAAGAGCACAAAAAGGAAGATATAGAGAATTTACACAATGTGATTTTGATTTTATTGGAAGCAATAGCGTTGCTTGTGATGCTGAAATCGTGCAAGTGATATATGCCTCAATGGTAGCTTTGCAAATCGATGAATTTACTATATGGCTAAATAATAGAAAGATTCTAAATGGAATCTGCAAATATTTTGGAATAAAAAGTGATAATGAAATATCAAATGTTTTAAGAATCATAGATAAGCTAGATAAAATAGGAGGAGATAAGGTAATAGCTGAACTATCAAAAATCACTTCAAAAGATAATGCCACAAAAATTATAGAAATCACTAGTATTAGACAACATGGCAATGCAAGTGAATTTTTTAGCAAAATAGCATATTTAAAAGAATGGAACGATGATTTAAAAACTGGTATTGAAGAATTAGAAAAGCTATATGAAATGCTATCAAATTTACAAATGGATAGAGATAGTTATAGGATTAATTTCTCTATTGCAAGGGGGCTTGGTTATTATACAGGTATAGTTTATGAGACTACCCTAAATGCACAAAAAAATCTAGGAAGTGTTTGTTCTGGTGGAAGATATGATAATTTGACAAGAAGTTTTTCTAGCGAAAAAATAAGCGGGGTTGGTGCGAGTATTGGGATTGATAGATTGCTTGCTGCAATGGATGGTAAAAACAATAAACAAACTTCTGCAAGAGTGCTTATAATCTGCCTAAATGATACGCATTTTAGCTATGCATATAAAATTGCAGAATCTTTTAGAAGAAGCAAGATAAAAACAGAGGTCTATCCAGAAATAAATAAAATCAAAAAACAATTTGCTTATGCAAATGCAAAAGGACATGAATTTGTCGTAGTAATTGGTGATGATGAGCTAAAAACAAATGGAATCACATTAAAAAATATGACTTCAGGAATGCAAATGAAAGAGCTAAGCCTACTAAAAGCAATAGAGTTATTAAAAGAATGAAATTCATATTAGAGAGAGATTTTAGCGATGGTATAGATACATTATGTAAAAAATGTGGTGAATTAAAAAGCAAATGTATTTGCAATAATACCAATAAAAAGATTCTTCCAAAAGATTTACATAAAATAAAATCAAAGCTAAAAAAAGTCCAAAATAATCTAATTAGCTCTTTTTATCCATTTTATATTGAAAATGAAAAAGAAGTATTAAGTTACCTAAAGAAAAAATTAGCTTGTGGTGGAAATATAGAATCTATTGATGATTATATAATAATCAATTTACAAGGTGATGTGCTAGATAGAGCAAAAATAGAATTACAAAAATTAGGTTTTAAGATAAATTGAACTTTGATACAAAAATAGAATCTCATATCTTTAGAGATATGACTTTTTTAATAAAAAGAGATGACTTAATAGATGAAAAAATCAACGGAAACAAAGCATATAAATTTTATTTTTTATTTGATACAAATTGTAATCACATAGTAAGCTATGGTGGAAATCAAAGTAATGCTATGCTCTCTCTTGCATATATCGCAAATAGAAAAAATATAAAATTTACATATTTTACACCACAATTATCAAACTATCTAAAAAATAATACAAATGGGAATTTAAAACTTGCCTTGCAACATGGCATGAATATCAAATATGCACAAAATCCAAATATAGAATCTCTAGATTTTGCAAAAGAAAACAATGCCCTCTTTGTGCCGCAAGGTGGAGCAATGAAAGAATCTCAAATTGGATTAGAAATTTTAGCAAAACATATCCTTGCATTAAAATTGGAAAACTTTTGTGTGTTTTACTCATCTGGTAGTGGAGTTTCAAGCTTGTTTTTATCTAAATTTTTAAAACAATATAATATTGATGTTTGGACTACAAATTGTGTTGGCACAAAAGAATATTTAATAGAGCAATTTTTACATCTTGAAAATGATAAAGATATGCACCCAAATATCATTTCTACAAATAAAAAAATTAGCTTTGCAAAGCCACATAGACAAATTCTAGAAATATATAAACAATGGTTAGAAGCTAATATCGAATTTGATTTATTATATGATTGTATTATGTGGCAAGCAATAGCTGATAATTTGCATTTATTTAAAAAATATAAAAATAGATTATTTATCCACTCTGGTGGATTAGGTGGAAATCAAACACAGCTAAAAAGATATGAATATAAAAAACTATATAATCCTTGAGTTGTGGCTTAATATCCTTACTTCATCTTTATTAAAATATCCAATTGTAAGACCAAATTTTTGTGCCAATCTTAACACAGCAAAATTTTCAATCTGTTTTGCAATAATAAATGTGATCTTTGCCCTAATTAGAATCTGTAATATTTCTGTATTTAATATGCAATCAAGCAAGATAATAGATTCTAACAAATTAGTATTATCACTCATGCCTAGAATCTTATAAATGTTTGTTTTTATATTTGTATCATTACAATCCATATATGCTAAAGATTCTAGTGATATTATCCTAGAGTAATACATCCTTTTATCATCTAAATTTGTATAAAAATCATTGCATATATTTAGCAAAATATCATTTTTTAGTTTATATCTAGTGTTATTAAATGGAATTACAATCTTATTAGATTCTAGCTTGGAATCTGATATTTCTATACTCTCACAAGTCCCAACTATTTCTTTTTGTTTTATTACATCTAGCACTTCATCCTTAGATAGCTTTGTTTTTACAAAAATATTATTATTTTCCATTGAGACAATCTCTATATCATCTCTATTAATATCTCTTAAACATCCATAGACAAGACAATCAAGATTATTTGCAATACATACAAATGTAATATTTACATAATTATTAATTATGATGTGAATTTCAGTATCATTAATAAATGTTTCAATAGCACTATTAATGCCATTTTTGCTTAATGTTTTAATATTAATGTGTTTAACCATATTACTCCATATACTTTTTTTGTAACTTTTATTTATTTTAAGTAAAAAATATTAAAGATTTGTTTTATAATGTTAGGATAATTTTTTAGGTTGGAGATTTGTGTATGAAATATATAAAGTTTTTCAAAGAGATAAATAACAAGGATGTTCATTTAGTTGGGGGGAAAAATGCTAGTATAGGTGAGATGTTTCAAGAGCTTATTCAAGTTGGTATAAAAGTGCCAAATGGATTTGCAATCACAAGTGAAGCATATTGGTATCTATTAGATAGTGGAAATATTAGACAAAAAATCAAAGATTTATTAGAAAATGTTGATACATCAGAAATAGATGTGCTAAAAGCTAGATCAAAAAAGATTCGGGAATTGATATTTACTACTCCTTTTCCACAAGATTTAAAAGATGAAATTTTAGAAGCCTATGAAATCCTAAGCAAAGAATATGGCATGAAAAATGCCGATGTAGCAATAAGAAGCTCTGCAACAGCAGAAGATCTCCCAGATGCTAGTTTTGCAGGACAACAAGATACTTACCTAAATATAAGCGAACCACAAAATTTAATACACTATGTAAAATCATGTATGGCATCTTTATTTACAGATAGAGCTGTTAGCTATCGTGCTAGTAGAAATTTTGATCATTTTAAAATTGCACTTAGTGTTGGTGTGCAAAAAATGGTAAGAAGCGATATTGGTAGCTCCGGAGTTATGTTTTCAATCGATACAGAAACGGGATTTAAAGATGCTGTATTTATCACCTCAAGTTGGGGCTTAGGTGAAAATGTAGTTGGTGGAACCGTAAATCCAGATGAATTTTATGTATTTAAACCAACATTAAAACAAGGAAAACGACCTATTATAAAAAGAGAAATGGGCAAAAAAGATATAAAAATGGTATATGCACCAATAGGTAGTGAAAGACCAACTAGAAATATACCAACAACAATAGAAGAACTAACAACATTCTCCATTACTGATGAAGATATACTAACCCTTGCAAGATATGCAATAATCATTGAAGAACACTATACAAAAGAAGCTGGCGAATATAGACCTATGGATATGGAATGGGCAAAAGATGGTAAAAGCGGGGATATATTTATAGTGCAAGCTAGACCAGAAACCGTGCAAAGTCAAAAGAAAAAAACAAACAATATAAATAAAATAGAAAAATTTAGCTTTAAAAAACCTGTTGATAAAAAACATACTTTGGTAAAAGGGATGGCAATTGGTGATAAAATCAGCCATGGTAAAATAAAAATTATCCAAGATATTGAACACATGGGAGAAATCAAAGAAGGCGATATTTTAGTTACTGATAATACAGACCCAGATTGGGAACCAGCGATGAAAAAAGCTGCTGCAGTAATTACAAATAGAGGTGGCAGAACTTGCCATGCTGCAATTGTCGCTAGAGAAATTGGTGTCCCTGCTATAGTTGGTGCAACTGGTGCGACAGAAAAGCTTGCAAATGGTATCAAAGCAACTGTATCTTGTGCAGAAGGCGAGCAAGGATTTGTATATAATGGAATCTTTGAATACAACACAGAAGTGGAAGATATTTCGGATTTGGGAAAAACAAAAACTAAAATCTATATGAATGTTGGTAATCCAGAAAAAGCATTTAGCTTTGCTCAATTACCAAATAATGGTGTAGGGCTTGCTAGAATGGAACTTATTACAATAAATAATATCAAAGCTCACCCAGTAGCACTAGTAGATATGCAAAATGGCAAAAAAGATGTGCAAGATTATGATGTGATAAAGAAAATTATATGCGGATATGATAGTCCAAAAGATTTCTTTACAAGCAAAATCGCCGAAGGTATTGGTATGATTGCATCAGCATTCTACCCAAATCCTGTAATTGTCCGCACAAGTGATTTTAAAACAAATGAATACAAAGGCATGATTGGTGGAGCTCCTTATGAGCCACATGAAGAAAATCCTATGCTTGGATATAGAGGTGCAAATAGATATTATTCTGATATTTATAGAACAGCATTTGAGTGGGAATGCCAGGGTTTAGCCAAAGTAAGAGATGAGATGGGATTAACAAACATGAAAGTTATGGTGCCATTTTTAAGAACTCCAGAAGAAGGCAAAAAAATCCTAGAAATAATGAGACGAAATGGACTTGAATCTGGCAAAGATGGGCTAGAAATCTATGTGATGTGTGAATTGCCTGTAAATGTAATACTAGCGGATGAATTTTTACAATTATTTGATGGATTCTCTATTGGTTCAAATGACTTAACACAGCTTACTTTAGGTGTGGATAGAGATAGCGAGCTTGTAAGCTCTATTTTTGATGAAAGAAATCCAGCTATGCTAGAAATGTTTAGAAGAGCTATTGCAGCATGTAAAAAACATAAAAAATATTGTGGAATATGCGGTCAAGCGCCAAGTGATTACCCAGAAATTGCAGAATTCTTAGTAAAAGAAGGAATAGATTCTATATCTCTTAATCCAGATTCTGTAATACCTACTTGGAGAGTTGTAGAACAGCTAGAAAAGAAACTAAATAGATAAAAAAATATCAAAACTCTAAAAAAGGGCTTTATGCCCTTAATCTAACTTTTTAAAATCTATTATAAGCCTCTAAAATTTAAAAGCTTTTTATTTTTGACATAAAATACAAAGAAAGTGTATCGCTTAATTTTATAACTTAGCTAGAAAAATTATTAATTTTATCCAAAAAGAAGGGATTTAAAAGAGTAGATTTTAGATTATTAACACCATTTTATATTGAAAAATATAGATTCTTTTAGAATCTATACATCCAAATATCGCTCATCACAAAATGAATTTATATGAATATTGCTCATTGCTTTTTTTAGTGAGATAAAAAACTCGCTATTAGATTCTTCTAAATCTTTTAGTAATTTTTTTGCATTTTCTCTTGCATAAGGCTTTTTATCATCACTTTGCCAATTTATCGGGCAGTTGCAATCAGGAGCAATATAAATATCATTACTTGCAATAAAATCTATAATCTGTCTCTCACGCACAAAAATCAAAGGGCGAATTACAATTAGATTATTTTGTGCTTTATAGATAGGTGGCATAGATCGAAGTGCTCCATTATAACTTAGATTCATTACAAAACTCTCTGCGGCATCATCTAGATGATGAGCAAGAGCTATTTTGTTGTATCCACCTTCTAATGCTTTAGAATACAGCGCTCCTCTTCGCATACGAGAACAAAAACTGCAATATGAGCTATTTGGACGCTTTTTTTCTTCTAATGCTTCATATATTTTTGTCCTATATAATTCATAAGGAATATTATATTTTTTACAATATTCAAATATATATTCATATTCCCCGCCCCTACCATAATCAATCGTAACTGCTTTAAAATCAAATTTAAATGGAGCATGAGATTTAAGGCGAGATAAAATCAAAGCAAGCAACATAGAATCTTTACCGCCACTTAAGCCTAACAATACTCTATCACCTTCTTTTATTAGCCCGTATTTAGCATTTGTTCTACCAAATGTATTTAGAATCTTTTTGCTAATCATTATAAAAATTTCCTTATTTCATTACTTAGTTTTTCTTTGCTTACTATTTTATTATTATATTTGATGATAAGAAGTTTTTGGCTTTTATTTATATAGCTCTCAATCACTCCATTTAAAGAATTTATAGAATCTAGATTTGTTATATCTTTATCTAACGAAATATATAGATTTTCTTGCAAACTTGGATTTATGAGCCTTAGCAATATCACAAACCAAACAATCATAAATATAAATACAAAAATAGCAATATATACAAAATCGATATGATTAAATAATTTTCCACCAATAATTCCACCAAAAAACGAACCTAAATATCCAAAAGTAGTAAAGATTCCAAGAGAGAGACTTTTTTCTTGCATTTTTGGATATTTTGAAGCAAGATTCTGCAAAATAGGCTCTTGAATACAAAATGCACCAAAAAATAAAATAACACCAATTGAATAAATCATTAGATTCTGTTTTGCATCGCCCATACCCATAAAAACAAATGCTAAACAAAATAGAATAATTCCAAAAAGCAAAACAATCTTTGGTTTTTTATATTTTTCTGATATTATCATGCTTGGAATAATCATAAATAGCCCAATTATTGCAGATAGAGCAAATACAATCCAAATATTTTTTTCATTCATTCCTAAATGATGCACTAAAACAACAGGAATAATCGTAAATGCAAAAGTCATCAAAAATTTTTGTATCAATACACTAAGATTTAAAATCATGATATTTTTATTTTTTATAATATTTTTATATTTTGAGACACCTTTAGTAGATAAATATTCAAGATGTGGAGCTTTTGGCACAAGTGTATATAATAAAATGATAGAAAAAAAAGACAATATTGCAGTAAGGATAAAAAGCTTATCTACACCATATTTCATACCTGCACTAGGACCAACAATCATAGCTAATATAAAACTAATAAATATAGCAATACCCATAAATGCCATAGCACTACCACGTTTTTCTTCAAGCACTAAATCTGTGATCTTTGCACTCACTACACTTCCAATAGCACCAGCTCCTTGAATAATTCTACCTATAATTATCATTTCTATACTTGTGGCATACGCACAAATAAGAGAGCCTATGATAAATATAACAAGTCCAAAAGCAATAACATTTCGTTTTGAATATCTATCACCTAAGATTCCAAAAGGAATTTGAAATACAATCTGACTTATTGCATATGCACTTATTGCAAATCCAACCAATGCCATATCATCTTTGTGATCGATATTTAAACTTATTGCATACAATGATAAAACCGGCATAACAACAAATAAGCCAAAAAATCTAAGTCCTGCAATCAAGCTTAGAGAACCTATAACTTTAAACATATTTTCACCATTCTTTATATAAACTTTAAAATTTCAAATTCTACAAAAATATATCTAAAGAGAGATTGAGTGAAAATTATCTTATTTAGCAAAAATAAGCATAAAGCAAGAGAAATACAAAATATATTAGATTTGGAAGTTAATATATTTAGCGATTTTGTAGAATCTTTTGATGTGATAGAAAATGCTACCACTTTCAAAGGAAATGCAATACTAAAAGTAAAGGCATTGCAAGAAAGATTGCCAAAAGAGATATTAAAAGATTATATTTTAATGAGTGAAGATAGCGGAATCTGCATAGAAGAATTAGATTATAAACCTGGAATCTATTCTAGTAGATATGCAAATATAAATGACTTTAATAATAAAGAAAATATCAATAATGCAAAAGATGCAAGTGATATTGATAATATAAACAAAGTGATAAAAGAGCTAAATAATAAAAATATAACATCTTCAAATGCATACTTTATATCTTGCGTAGCAGTTATAAAAAATAAGCAGATTCTTACAACTCATGGGTTTCTTAGTGGTAAAGTGATAAATAAGATTCTAGGAAATAGGGGCTTTGGTTATGATCCTATTTTCATACCAAATGGATTTGAAAAGAGCCTAGGAGAGCTAGATAGCGATATAAAAGATTCTATCTCGCATAGATTTAGAGCACTAAATTTAATGAAAATATTAATAAGATAATGCCTTTTATCGAGCAAGAATTTCATATAAAAAATAAAATAAAGATTATAAAATTTTTGCAAGATACACTAAACTATACACAAAAACAAGCCCAAAAATGCGTAGATAAAGGTAGAATAAAAATACAAGATAAGCCATTTTTTGATAAAAGTGCCTTTGTGTATGGAGATATAAAAATTAGTATTTTCAAAGAGCAAGATATTGGAATAAAACCGATTTTTAGCACAAAAGATTTTGCAATTTTTGATAAACCAGAAAAGATTTTAATCCACCCAAAAGGGAGATTCTATCATCATAGCTTACTAGATAGCATTAGATTCCATCTAGGCAAGGAAGCAAATCCTATAAATAGATTGGATAGTGAGACTAGCGGAATCTTGCTTGTATCAAGAAATAAAAATAGCGAAATTGAATTAAAACAAATGTTTGAAGAAAAATGTATAAAAAAGGAATATCTAGCTTTTGTATTTGGAAAAATAAGTGATTGCATTATCAATCTAAAGATTAAAGAACAAGATAAAAATAAAGATTTAGGCATTAAATCAATTATTTCAAATGATGGCAAAGAATCTATTACAAAAATAAAACTTATTGCGTATCATAAAGACAAAAATATATCTTTTATAAAAGCCCTGCCAATAACAGGACGAACACATCAAATAAGACTGCATTTAAGCCATATTGGACACAGAATCTTAGGAGAATGCCTATATGGAGTAAGCGATTGTTATGCTAGGGATTATTTGGATTCTAAGCTAAATGATGATGACAGGATAAAGCTATTTGGGGCAAAGCGACTTATGTTGCATTCACAAAAACTAGATTTTGTATATAAAAATGTGCGATATATTTTAAGTTCAAAAATGGACTTTAATTAAGTATAATTTTTTTAATCTAAACTTTGGAATAATATTTATGAAAAATATATTAGAAAATGCAAGAAATGCAAAACAAATCGTAGCTAATTTACCTGATATTTTGCGAAATGAAATATTAAATGCAATGGCAGATAATATTATAAAAATGAAACATAAAATCCTAGAAGCAAACAAATTAGATATCCAAAATGCGGCAAATCTATCAAATTCTATGATTGAGCGATTAAAATTAGATTCTAAGAAAATTGATGATATAGCAGATTCTATTAGAGTGATTGCAAAATTAAAAAGTCCTCTTGGAAAAGTTATTGATGGTTTTGAAAATTATGCGGGTTTAAAGATAAGAAAAATTAGCGTGCCTATTGGTGTGATTGCAGTCATCTATGAATCGCGTCCAAATGTAACAAGCGATGTAGGAGCATTGTGCTTTAAAAGTGGAAATGTATGTATTCTAAAAGGCGGTAAAGAAGCACTAGAATCAAATAAAACAATCTTAGAAGCACTTCATGACACACTTATACAATATAATCTACCAACATCAATTATTGGTTTTATAGATTCTAGGGATTCTATAGAATTGCTACTAAAAGAAGATAAATACATAGATTTAGTGATACCACGAGGTGGAGAAGGACTTATTTCTTTTGTATCTCTTCATTCAAAAATACCTGTTATCAAACACGATAAAGGTGTATGTGCTATGTATATTGATAAAACTTGTAATCAAAAAAAAGCAATAGAAATTGCAATTAATGCAAAGACTTCAAAACCTTCTGCTTGTAATAGTATAGAAACGATATTAATCCATAAAGATTCTGATATGTTGTATGATTTGATTACTAGTTTAAAAAATAATAATATCACGATAAAAGCACAAGATTGTATTGCAAATAAATTTAATTTAGCACATTTAAATGATAATGACTTTTATGAAGAATATGGCGATAATACACTAAATTTAAAAATAGTAGATAATATAGATGAAGCAATAAAGCATATAAAAACTTATGGCTCATTTCACTCTGATTGCATTATAACAGATGATTATGCTATGGCAGAAAAGTTTTTAGATGAAGTAGATTCTGCTTGTGTATATGTAAATGCAAGCACAAGGTTTAGCGATGGTGGTGAATTTGGATTTGGTGCTGAAGTGGGAATCTCAACTTCAAAAATACACGCAAGAGGTCCAATGGGAATTGATAGCCTCACTACTTATAAATATCAAATATATGGAGATGGACAGATTCGAAAATAGCTATATATTTTGCAATGGCTTTCCTGTATAATAGCCTTGCACATAATCAATGCCGATGTCTTTTACCACATTATATACTTCTTTGGAGCTTACAAATTCGGCTATTGTGTATATATTTAATAATTTTGCAAATCTTGCAATAGTCTCAACAATGATTTTTGCATTTTGATCTTTATCTATATTTTTTATTAATGAGCCATCAATTTTTAGATAATTTATTTGCAACTGCATTAAAATTGAAAAATTAGAATATCCACTTCCAAAATCATCAAGAGCGATTTTGACACCTAATTCTTTTACATTTGCAATAAAATTACTAACACTATCAAAATCCTTTATACTCTCTTGTTCTGTAATCTCAACTACCACTCTTCCTTCTAAATTATAACGAACAATTCTATCCATAAACCACATAGAAAATTCAGGAGATGACATATCTTCCAAAGATAGATTCACAGAAAATATCAAATCATCTCTTGTAGAAAGAAATGCAAAAGATTTTTCTATCATCAATTTTGATAATTTTAAATATGCATTAGATCTCTTTGCAATCTCTAAAAATAATGAAGGTGGCACTATATGATTATCTTTATCTTTAATACGCATTAATGCTTCATATTTATGCTTTTTTTCTTGCTGTATTAGAGAATCTTGAACAGCTTCTATTCTTTGATAAAATGGAATAACATCTTGATTTTTTAGTGCGTGATAGATGATTTCTGTGTATTGAATATTGTTTTTAAGCACGCTTAGCGTTGGTAGATTTTTATTATATATTACTATTGGATTTTTATATTCTTTTGCATGATGAAGTGCCATAAGTGCATTTACCATGCTATATTTTGCACTATCATAAGAAAATGCTATACCTATTGTTGCAGTTAAATTTATACAAGTATAACCATCAACTAATATTTCTTTTCTACCTAAATATTCTAAAAAATCATCAAGCTTTTTTACAAAAATACTTCTATCTGTATAATTCACCCAAAGAATTGCAAAATCATCGCCTGCTATCCTATATAATAAATAATTTTCACTCTTAAAATAATTTTTTAATATCGATGCAATAGAATCCAAAATCTTATCTGCAAGTTCAAGTCCATAAAAGCTATTGATTTCTTTAAAATTACTTATATTCATAACTGCTATTACATGATTTTGATATTTCATCAAATCATCTCTTAATGTCATATAAGTGCGAAGTCCAGTAAGTGGATCATGGTTTATTCTATAATTCAAATCATATATTTTTTGTGCAATATTATTATGAAAATACCTTGATATTTCTACTACTTCTTCAGGAGAGGTTATTATACTTTGAGACCAGGAAGTAAAGCTATCTTGATTTGATTTATAAAAACTCTGCATATCTTGATAAAAATTATTTAATGCATTTATTGTATTATCTCTTATAAATCTATTTGATAAATACATCACAGCAAAAACTATTAATATGTTAATTAAAACAACAAATCCTGTATAAACTTCAGAAAATAAGACTAAATTATGCCTACCTACAAGTGTAACAAATAATACACCAAATACAACACAACCTATATTTATAAGCAATGCTATAAGTATTGGAATAAATAAAAAAATCTTAAAATAAACACCTATGCTATACACCACCTACTCCCTCATTGTTTCAAATCCACATATTTTGGATAATGTAATGTAAAATTTTGTGGAAACTTCTTTGTAATCTTATTAAAAAATATTTTATTAATAAATAAGTTACCAATAATTCCTATATCTTTAATATTATAATTTATATTTACATCTCTAATAATGTTAATAAAAAAATCTGCTAGACTATCAAATATACCATAGCATATCACCTCATTTTCAACCCCTGCAAGAGTAAAGCTCATAGTAGAACTGATCGTAGATAATGGGTCATAACACACATTGCCTTCTACATTGATAGTTTTAAAATCAATTCTTGGACCAATATCTCGCAAAGATCTATCAGCATATCTAAAAACTTCATCTTGTTTTAATTCCTTAGTATATCCAAGAATGACACTTATTGGGCGTAATATATCAAGAATATTTTGACTAAATATTATATCATCACCAAAACTATCGATATAATCGATTCTATCTTTATAAATATTTTTATAATTTTGAATCAATTTAGTGCCATTGTTACGTTGTGATAATTGCTTTAAC
This sequence comes from Helicobacter sp. MIT 99-5507, assembly GCF_003364295.1. Taxonomy (NCBI): domain Bacteria; kingdom Pseudomonadati; phylum Campylobacterota; class Epsilonproteobacteria; order Campylobacterales; family Helicobacteraceae; genus Helicobacter; species Helicobacter sp. MIT 99-5507. The sequence goes on along the minus strand of NZ_NXLO01000004.1, from coordinate 139,861 downwards.
AAATTTTTTGGGTTTATATCAAAATCAATTTTAATAAGATTTGAAATATTTTGAATTCTAAATATACTTGGATTATTTGTGCTTATATAAAAAATTAGCATAGGATTATTATGTATAAAGCTAGATTCTATAAAAGAATCTAAAGAAATTTTAGAATCTAAAAAATTCTTTTCTATAAAATATCCATTATCTCCAAGAACAATCTCAAAAAATCTATCACTATATTGACTTTTATAATACAAGCCATCGCTAGAATCTTTAGTATATTTTAGATATAAAAATGGTATATCAAATTTTATTAAAAAGCTTGATAATATCGATAATATCGGGTCATATGGTAAAATAAACTTTGCACTTTTAAATCCTAATTCATTAATAAATACATCTTTTATCTTGAGTTTTACTATCGGCTTTTCAAAAGTAGCAAGCGCATCTAATTCATCTTTATTTGCCCTTGTATAAAGACTTATTGTAGAAATATCATTTGCTAAAATCAAATCAAAGTTTTTATTATCAATACATAAAGATATTTTGCCTTTTGTAGTTTGAATCTCAATATTTTGCCTTGATTTTAAATTTAAAACGATATTTTGCATAGAATCTAGCAAATCTTGTTTTGACTTAATATTTTTTTGATTAAATGTTATATCAAATGATATTTTATGTTTTGGATAAGAAAAAATATCACAAAAATATTCTCCATCAATATCTTTTATATTATTTAACTCTATTAAATCAAAATCAAAGGACGACGAGCTTTTATCAAGTATAGAGAGGCTTTCTTTTGGTATTTCTTTTACCACATCAACACTTTTAAATATAAAATAAAGAGATAGTGGAATCCTATTTGAAATACTATCTGCAAACAAGCCAAGATTGTCATCATTACCATTAACAAAAAATAAAAATTCGCTATCCAAAGTCATATTGCTATGCTTTAAGTCAAATTCATTAGCAAGATTCTGCATAATTTTTAAAAAATAATCTTTATTTGAATTTTTATACAAGAAAACAAATTTTAATATCACTCGTAACCTTTAAATGAATTATTGGCTATCTCTTGCAAGTGTTTATTATCAACTTCATCTATGCTAAAACCTAAATCTTTTAAATGTTTAAGCGCAATATCACGCATAAACAATGCAGAATCTTGTATTTTTATAGATAAATTAAACATGGCATCATCATTTATTATTTCTGGAATAGTTGCAATGATTTTTATTGTTGGTAAATCCCCCAACATTTCAATCATCTTCAAAGTTTGAAGCATTTCTACCTCGTGTGCCGTGCCTTGCCAATTAATATTATTTGGTATATTTTCAAAATCAAAGAAAAATACATCACCTACTTTACCATCAACTGCATTAATACAATCTAATAAAATTACATAATCATATGAGGTGATAAGAGGTATCAAAGCTTGAGCTAATGTCCCTCCATCTATTATATCTAGGCTATGTTCAGCTGAACTAAATCTATAATTTATTTTTAATAGATTTGATAAATGAACACCTATTCCTTCATCTCCAAAAAGAATATTTCCTATACCAAGAATAAGTATTCTCATACTACTCTTTTAAATGAGCTTCTTGATATCTATATCCACCTACAATAGAATCTGCCCCTCCATCTGGATGTTTTACTGCATTCCATACTACCATATAAACATGCACTGGTATAAATAAAATAATAGTCCAAGTAGCAATATGATGAATAATTCGCACATTTGCAAGACCACCAACTGCCACTTCTAGCCATTTAAACATATAAGCTAGTATGCCACCAAGACCATCATGATAAACATGATAATATAAAATTACACCACTAAGAGAAATAATTAAAATTAATATTGCAAAAACTAAATATGCAAAAAATTGAATTGGATTATATACACCTTTTATATGCGGGTGAGCACCTAAAAATAAATAATTTTTAATCTGTCCTATCCACACCTTTGTATCAAATAAATCTTTTGCAGAAACCCTCTCTCCTTTACTTTTACTTGTAAAAAATAAATACACTCTAAAAAAAGATACAGCTATAAGCAAAAAGCCAGCTATAACATGAAAACTCCTAAATGAAGCATATAAAAAATTTGTAGGTGTAGCACTGACTTCTGGTATTAAAAACGGATACGCTAAATAAAATCCACTAAAAATTAAGAAAAATATACAAAATGCACGAATCCAATGAAAGAATCTAACTAAAGGACTAAATGTTATAGTCCTTGTAAAAAGTTTTTTATTTGTTTTCATATTGTTTTCCTTATACACGCAATGTTGCAGGATTCACCTTATATTCACCCATTTTATTACCTTTTGTATCTATCAAATGAACAGAACAAGCAATGCAAGGATCAAATGAATGTATAGTCCTAATAATTTCTAAAGGTTGAGCGAGATTTGCAATTTTGATGCCAATTAGGCTTGCTTCATAAGGACCTTTTTGCCCATTTGCATCTCTAGGACCTGCATTCCAAGTGGATGGCACAACAGCTTGATAATTTTCAATAACACCATTTTTAATTCGCACCCAATGGCTTAACGTCCCTCGTGGAACATTTCCAATATACCTACCTTTATATTCTTTATTTTTATCTATTTCATATTTAGCACATGTAGCTTTATCTGTTTTTAGATTCTCAATTAATGAATTAAACACTTCTATACCATAATCAGCTGATAATTTACACTCTAATGCTCTTGCTGCAGTCCTACCTAAAGTGCTAAATACTGCTTTTAATGGAAGTTTAGAATCTTTTAAAAACTGCTCTGCAATAGTAGTAATTCGTGGATTTTTTGCTGCAAGCCCTACAACAATAGCTGCTAGTGGTCCTACTTCCATAGGAGCTCCATCATATCTTGGTGATTTAATCCAACTATATTTGCCATCTACATCAAGTAATTTTGTTTTAACATCTTTCAAATCTGGACCAATGCTATTTCCATCTTTAAATCCAGTATATTCTGGCTCTGTTTTACCATCATATGGGTGTAATGGCTCATTATCTTTATACCATGAGTGAGTAGCTTCTTCTGTTATCAAATCTTCATTGATATCATATAATTTTGTAATATCATAATCCCTTACAATACCGCTGCTGTATAGGTATTCTCCATTGCCAATTGGAATTTCTTCATAGCATAAAAAGTTTGGCACACCTGAGCCTTTAATCACACTTGGCTCATTTTTATAAACTTCTGCAGCCATTAATATGTCTGGATAATATGCCCTATCTACAAAATCTTTTACATATTGATATTTAGATAGCCACTCACCAAGTCTGCTTGGATCTAAGACATCCATAACAGATGTAATTCCACCAACGGTTAGATTCTGCGGGTGAGGTTGTTTTGAACCAAATATAGCCATCATTTGAGCAGCAACTCTTTGAACTTCAAGTAATTTTAAATAATGCGATAAAACTATCAAATTTTGTTCTGGAGAGAATCTATAAGTTTTATGCCCCCAATAAGCATTTGCAAAAGGTCCTAATGCACCTTTTTTAACAAAATCTGTTACTTTTGCTTGCACAGCTTTTAATTCATCTGCACCGGTATTCATAGGAAAATTACTATATTTAAATGCAATATTTGATGCTTTGTGTGGATCTGCTTTTAGAGCCGAAACAATATCACACCAATCAAGCCCATGAAGAGTATAAAAATGCACTGGATGATCGTGTAATACAAGTGAAATATTCATCAAAGATCTAATAAGTTCAGCATTTTTTGGTGGTGTGATATTAAGAGCATTTTCAACCGCACTAATCCCTGCTTTATAATGTGAAAATGTGCATACTCCGCAGATTCGTTGCATTAAAAATCCAGCATCTCTAGGATCCCTATTTTGCACAACTTTTTCTAAACCTCGCCATAATGTGGAGCTAGAAAAAGCATCTGTTATTACATTATTTTCATCAACTACGACTTCTATTCTTAAATGTCCTTCAATTCTTGTTATTGGATCAACTACTATTCTTTTTGTCATTATATTTCCTCTAATATCTCTTTACTTTTTACTCTTTATTCTTAATCATGCTAGAAATAGCAGCGTGTGCAGCAATTCCAATAGCAGTAGCACTTAATAATACAACGCCAATAGTATCTGCCGTTTTATCAGCACCTAAGCCATCAAATTTTGTAGAATATAATCTATTTGCAAGTGGTTCTTCAAATGGTCTCATTGTATCCCAAAAATTTGGCTCACTACAACCAATACAACCATGTCCAGCTTTTACAGGCCAACTTGTATGATCATTAAATCCAAGCCTTGAGCAGTTATTAAATGTATATGGTCCTTTACAACCTACTTTATACAAGCAATATCCATTTTGAGCACCCTCATCACCAAAATGCTGAACAAATTCACCAGCATCAAAATGCCCCCTTCTCTCGCATAAATCATGTATTCTAAGACCATATGCCCAAGTTGGTCTATTATAAGCATCTAATGCAGGTAAGGTTTTAAATAAGATAAAATGAAGCAAACTACCAACTATATTTTTTTCACTTGGAGGACAACCTGGGACATTTATAACAGGCTTATTTGTTATTTTGCTAAGTGGCATTGCATTTGTTGGATTTGGATCTGCTGCTTGAACTCCACCAAAACTAGAACATGTCCCTATAGCAAATATAGCCATAGCACCTTCTGCTGCTTCTCTTGCACTCTTAGCACCAGTTGTGCCTTCAGCACCTATTGTAAGATAAAATTCACTCTCCCCGCTTGGAATCCCACCTTCAACCATTAATATATATTTACCTTTATAATCTTTTATTGCACTATGGAGATTCTCTTCTGCTTGCCAACCAGAAGCTGCCATAACCGTTTCATGATACTCTAAGCTGATATAATCAAAAATAATACTATCTATGCTAGGAGTGCTACTTCTAAGCAAGCTCTCACTGCAACCTGTGCATTCTGCCATATGAAGCCAAACAATAGGGATTCTACCTGCTAATTCTGCAGCTCTTGCAGTAAGGGGAATAAATGATGATGGCAAAGCAAGTGTCGCTGTCATTGCTGCAGCCCATTTCATAAAATCTCTTCTTGATATTCCATTATTTTCTAATATTTCTCTTATATCACCTTCTTTATTAACTTGCACTGGCATTTTTTCTAATTCATCAAGTCTCTTTAAAGTATTGCTATAAGATTGGTTATCTTCATTAAACATATTTCTTTCAAACCTCCTTTAAAATAACTAACTCATAATAATACAACCATAGCACAATAAAAGCAACATTAAAAACTAAATTGTGATAATAAAAATATTACAAAAAGTAATTAATCACTTTGCTAGAATCTTGTATTTTGTTCGTATTGCAAAAATATAAAAAAATGGCGTGCTAGCAAAACTAGAGATGATTTTTACACAAAAATCAAGTAGTGCTGTGATAATAATCCACTCCCATGAATGCGTGAGCCAAAATGCTATAGTAAAAAATATCAATGTATCAAATAATTGTGCAATTATCGTTGAAGCATTATTTCTAAGCCACCATAATTTTGGAAATAATTTCTTTAATGCAAAAAATATATATACATCTAAATGCTGTGATACAAAAAATGCACAAAAAGAAGCAATAGCAATAGAAGGCTGTGAAATAATAAATGATGGAATAAATGATAATATCACACCATATCTAACTATCTTAAAGACATCTTTTTTATTATATTTTTCACTCAATATATCAAGTAACAAAAAACTAAATGGATAAATAATAGCACCATATGTTAGATTCGATGAACCTATATTAAATTGAACACAATAATTTGCCAATATAAAAATCATAGTAAATAAAAAAGCAAAAAACAAAGTCATTTTATAAGTCATCTTACAATCACTCCAGCCTCAATTAAAATATTTTAAAATTATAACTTATAAATTTCTAAATATACTAAATGCCTTGTATGTATAGAGGCAATTACAAATATCTATCTATTATTATTTTTTGCTAGAATTTATGATTATTAAATCACTACAAAAAGGCTTATTCAATGATAAAGTTATCAAGAAATCTGCATATATATTTAAGCTTATTTTTTTCTACCAATGGCATTACTTTATGCACTTACTGGTATATTTTTTATCTGTGGAATTGATGCAGATTTCAATGCAAGCTATCAGCATTATAAACTAGAAAATATAAATATAAAAAAGGGCAAGAATCTGTTGCAATACTTGAATTTTTAAGAGATTCTAATATCCCATTACCACTTAATATAGCCATAGATAGCAAAGATGAAAATGTGCTTATTAGCATTGGTAGCGTATATTATAATGCCTCTCTTAAACCTTTAAATGAATCTAGTTATGAAGTCATTGTGCAAACTAGATCTCTGCTTGGCGTCCTTATGAGCTTGCATGAAGCAAAAGATGCAGCAATTTTTGATGTGCTCGCTATAGGGTTTGCATGCACTCTATTTATACTTTATATCACAGGAGTTATTATCACACTTATTAATGGTGCAAAGAAAAAGCGTTTCAGTCAATATATCACTATTATTGCTGGTATATTTGCATTTGGGATTGCAGTATTATTAAAGATTCTATGGGGAATTTAGAATCTAATCTTAGTTTAAATTTGCAAGTTTAAGGGTAAATTCGACTTCACTTTTTGTTATCATTAATTCTTTGGCAATAGATTCTATACTCCAGCCATCTTTAAACATAGATATGATTTTTCTATCATCGACATTGCCCAAACTTCCTGAAAAATGACTAGCTTCTTTTATCTTATCTTCTATTATTAAAAGTTTATTATCAACATATTCTCTATCTTTTTCAATAATGGCATATACATCATCAATAGTATTTCTAAGATCAAGTTTTAATTGCTTATAACTTTCTTCGCTATAACCATTTTCAATTTCATTACTTTTTAGAAATTTTTGAATCTTAAAAATCTCTTTATTTAAATCATCAAGCGATTTTTCATATCTTAGTAATCTTTTTTGCACTTCGCCATCTTTTATATAAAAAAATACAAATACAAGCACAAAAATAACTACTATTCCAAAATTAATAACAAGTAAAGCGCCCAAGTAATTCCTTTTTTTGTTTTTAAAATAGATTTTTGTAATTTTAACCTAATTTTTATTTTTTAACTTTTCCTCTCTAATATTTGCCCTCTCTTTTGAAGCAATATAGCCATCAAAATCTATAATATCCCTACTATGCATTAAAATAATCTTTGCTTGATTTTTTGTAAATGATTCAAAAAATATAGGCATTTTTCTTATAGGAAAAACAGCAATATCAAGTCTTGAATAATAATGCTCTCCTATATCCAAACAATCATCTCTAAAAACTAAAATATTATGCCCTACAGAATCTAGATTGTGGCTAGAATCTAACTTTATATACTCTTTAGTTTCATTGCTAAGTCTTGCATTTAAAATATCTATCTTTCTATGCAATTCAACTAATAATTGCAATAATGGCTCATTTTCATCTACTACTTTTCCTCTAGCACGAATATTTTTTAGCCATAAACCTATTGGGTCGTCATTATTTTGAGATAATAAATCAAACTCCATTTTAAAAGTATCATAGTTATTATCTATCTTAGAAAATTCTATCTTTAAGGGTGCTTTTACTAATCTTGTTGCTAAATCATTCAAAATACATTATCCAAAACAATAAATAATAAAAATATAAAACCAAGATAGCCATTTGTTTGAAAAAATGCCTTTGGTATATTTAAAAAATCTTTCCTTACTAAATAATGCTCATAACAAAGCATAAGTATAGCACACATTAACCCTATATAAGCTAAGATTCCGCCATTGCTATATATAACAAACAAAAGCCAAAATAAACAAGCAAAAATATGGCAGATTCTAGAAATTATCAAAGTATTTTTAGCCCCATAAATAGCAGGTATCGAAAATAATCCATTTTTCTTATCAAAATTCATATCTTGCAATGAATAAAGCAAATCAAATCCAGCAACCCAAAGCATAACACCAATTGCTAAAAATATACTCCATAAAGGAATATATCCTAATACCGCAATAACACCTGCAATAGGTGCAAGAGAAAGAGAGATTCCAAGAATAAAATGTGCAAGAGTGCTAAATCTCTTAAAATATGAATAGATTCCAAGAATAAATAAAAATGGCAATGATAAAATAAAAGCTAAATTATTTATAAAATATGAAACAATCACAAATAAAACTGCATTAATCACTGCAAAAACTAGAATCTGTAAAGGAGAGATTCTACCATCTACACTTGGGCGAGATTTTGTACGTGGATTTTGCTTGTCTATATCGATATCTACATAGCGATTTATTGCCATAGCAAAATTTCTAGCACTAATTAATGCTAATGCACAAAGCAATAAAATATCATATCCAAACCAACCTCTTGCGGCAACCACCATAGCAATCAAAATAAAAGCTGATGAAAATATCGTATGCTCAAATACTACAAGCTCACTTAGATTTTTAAGTTGTTTTAGCATTATTTTATCCCTAATGAAACTAATTTTTTAAATCCATCTGCTACGCTTAAATCACTTTTTTCTACACTATCTTTTTTTACTTGCAATAAAAAACCTGATGTAGGATTTGGCGTAGTTGGCACAAAAACCCAATAAAAATCATCAGCCTCTTTTGTAACAAAACCCATAACTTTATAATTATTTAAAGTGATATAAACAACACCCAAATAATTCTCCGTATTTTTGCCTGAAAATAGATTTATAGCTTCTTTTAAAGTAGAATATATTGAAGCAATCACTGGAATCTTGCCTATTATCAACTCTGTTATTTTTAGAAATATGGCTTCTTTATTTCTCTCAACAATAAACCCAAGTAAAAAGAATAGCACAAGCACTAAAATACACACTATTATGGTAGCAACTAGACTTTGTGAGGAGAGAGAAAAGATATAGCCAACAATGCCGCTAATTGAGTTATATACGATTTTAATCAACCAAATTAAAATAATAATTGGAAGTAATGTTAATATGCCCTTAAAAATATGTGATAAAAGTTTATCCATCAAATTCCCCTAAAACTTAAAAAAATACCATATAAAAAATACAAGATTGAAATAAGTAAAACAAGATAATATATTTTTTTACTAAAAATAGCCATAAATGAACTTATCAAAAATACACATAATAACCACAATGGCGTTTGTAATTCTACATTAAAAAAATCATAATTAATAAGTAAAAGCAAAGGAGAATCTAAGATAAATCCAAAATCAATAATATGCAAAAATAACATCAATGGATAAAACACCACAAATGCAATCGTAAGCAATGGAGAGATTATCTGCCATGGGCTAAATACATAAAAGAAATAATGTGCTATTATGAGCATATTTAAAAATACAATTATATTTAATAGAAATAATGAATATATTTTATTTATAGATTTAAAATATTGCAAATAAAGATAGATATAAAACACACCTGCACATGAAAGCCAGAATCCTACAGAAAAAAATATCTTAGGAAATAATGCAAGTATAAAAACAATACAAGTAAATAGTAGTTTATAACTAAGCAAACTAATCCCATTATAAAGCACAAATAATCCAAATGCAAACATAGCAAATGAACGCAAAAAGCTAGGATTAAAATCAAGCACGATTAGATACAAAAAAGCAAAAAATAAAACAATAAAATTGATATCATAAAATTCATTTCTATAGCTAAAATACCGCTTTTGAAATATTCTATACAATGGCGATAAAATCAAATAAAGCACAAAAGATAGAATCCCAAGATGAAATCCGCTTATTGCAAAAATATGTGCGATTCCAAGACTTGCACTAAAATCAAGAATCTTTTTATCCATAGGAGTAGCTAAAAATATACCATTATAAAGTGAGCCAAGTAAATTTATATCAAATGCACCATCAAAATAAAAATCATTATGCTGTGAATTTATATAATCTATAATACCATCTCTATAATCTTTCTTGTGAAGTAAGGACATTTCAAAGCTGATAATATAACATGACTTTAAATAATTAAGAAAATTGCAGTTTTTATTTAAGATTCCATAGATTCTGATAAATTTACCTTTTAAATCAATCAAATCATCTCTTGAAGTAGTATAAAAAGTAGCTCCACTAGAATCTTTTAATTTTAATACAAAATAATCTTTCTTTTTATATTGAAGCAAGACTTTTGCAGTGATATTTATATTTTTTGTTTGTGATAATTGCTGATACTTGTAAAATTCATAATACAAAGATAGACAAAAAATCACAATAATTAAAATTGCAATATAAAAAATATCTTTTTTTGAACTAATAAAATCAACTTCTAGTGGCGAATGGATTGTCTTCATGTGCCCCCTTAAGTGATTTATTTTAAATGATTTTTATTATAACTTGGGTGTGATTGTAGTTTTTAAAAATAAATCATTTTGATTGCTTAAAAAACAATTTTGTAACAAAAAGCCTAATTCTCTTTGGAAAACCATAGATTCTAGGAAAATGAAAACAAAATTTATATTTACCACTCATATATGGATAAAAGATACTTAATTGAGATTTACTAAAGCCAATTTCATCAATATAACCAAATATTTGAAGGCATCTTAATGTTTCTTTTAAATAAAATACACCCCAATGCATAAAATATTTTTTTCTCTCATCATCACTTACTTTGTAAAATTCAAAAAATCTTTTTGACAATACAAAATAACTATATGCAGACTTGCAAAAACTCTCTTTTGTTTTAGTATTCATTATAGAACCATCCCTATTTATACGATAGTTGTAAATAGGGATATTTGATATATAAATATTATTTAAAAAAGTAAAAACATAGCTTGTAAATAAAACATCTTCATACATAATATTTGGCTCAAATTTAAAATTATTATCAAACAAAAAATCACATCTATAAACAAAAAGCCAAACACAATAAAAATGAATATTAGGAAAAAGATATAAAATATCTTTATAACCACAGAATCTATTCTCATCCTGCTTAAAAAATACTTGATTTGTATATGAATATTCTTTGTCTATATAATTATTGCTATTAGATATGATGATTTCAGGTGAATTATTTTGAATTATTATATTTTTTAGAACTTCAAGCCCATTAAGTTCCAAATAATCATCAGAATCTAAAAAGACTATATACCCCCCCCCCGTTGGATTCTAAAGCTTTTTTGATATAGTCTAATCCCGTATTTCTTGCTATTGATAAGCCTTGATTTTCTTGATCAATAAGGATAAATCTATCATCTTGTGTATAATCTTTTGCAATCTCTTTACTATAATCCATACTTCCATCATTTATCATAATGGCTTTAAAATTTTTATAACTTTGATTTAGCACAGAATCTAGACAATCTTTTAGATAGGATTCTACATTATAGATTGGGATAATGATGTAAAATAGAGGGTCTTTCATCTTTTAAACCTTTTTTAGCCCAAGTGGATTTATTTTTTAGAGTGATTTGGATTATAGCAAATAAACTTTTTTCAATACACCTTAGCTAAAAATCCTTTAGATAGAATCTTAAATTAGCTTAAATTTATAGAGGATTCTTGCAAAATTTACTTTTATCTTTAATTGTTTCTAAATAAAGTTTATGATTGGATTCTAGGCTTGCTTTTGGCGATTCATCATGATAGAGATGATATGCAATTGCGCCAAATTTCAAGCGTCTAAATTCACCTCCAGCAAATAAAAAACGTGCTACAAATTCGCTATCTTCGCGTCCCCAGCCAATAAACTTTTCATTAAACCCACCTATAGCTTCAAAATCACTTTTAAAAAAGCTCATATTGCAACCTTTCACGCCCTTAATAAAATCGCTTTGTTCAAAAATATCTGCTTTAATCTTTGATTTTTTATAGATAAACTTTGCAAGAAAAGACCATCGCCAAGCCTTAAAATTAAACTTCCTAAAAGCAATCTTGTAGGCAGAATCTTTTCTCAATTTGCAGAATCTAAGAATTTTTTGTGTTTCTTTTTTTGTTAGAATCACACGCGAACCTTGCAAAAACACGCCTTTTTTAGCAAAATTGAGATGATCTTTTATAAATGATTTTTCAAGTATCATATCACCATCTATAATGACAATATAATCACCTTTAGCAACTTTTATAGCGCTATTTCTACTTTTTGCTAGCCTAAATCCCTTATCCTCTTGCCAAATATGTTTTAAAGGACAAGGAAAATCGTGCATATATGATTCTATAAGATCCCTTGTATCCTGCAAACTTCCATCATCAGCAATAATTACTTCAATGGGCAATGGCTGCAAGTCTCGCACAGAATCTATTACAAGGGAGAGTCTTTCTTTTTGATTATATGTTGTAATGATGAGCGAACAAAGTGCGTATGTTCTTGGGGGGGGGGTGGTATTTAGCTCATAAAGCTTTATATATTTAAAAAATGCCCCAAGGGCATTACAAAAACTAATCACAAAACCCTTGTAACCATAAAATATACCTTTTTTGAAAAAATAATTTTGTATAAAGCTCCAAGTTCCATGCATAAACGCTTTTGTAGGGCTTGAGGATTTGCCTATATTTTGTTTAGCATAGAGATTTGAATATATTTGCATTTTGTCAATTAAATGTGCAACATCATCATAGGCATAATGTTTTAGTGCAGTTTTTAGATAGCACTTAGTAGAATCTTTAGGGAGAATAACACTCTCATGCACTAGATTCTCATTAAAACATGTAAAAGATTTATTAAAAATACGCAAGACAAAATCTGGACTCCACCCACATGCCTTTATCCATTCACCTGCATAGAGATTTTTACGCTCTAGGGCATAGATTATGCTTTTGTTATTTAGATCCAATGTCTTAATCTCATCATAAATCCCCTGCTCAATAACCTCATCAGAATCCACTACAAATACCCATTCATTTCTAGCCTTGCTTACAGCAAGATTTTTTAGTGCGCCAAATCCTATAAATGGGCTTTTAAAAATACGAATTTCTGCAGGCTTACTAGGATTTAAACAATTAGTTTGACTAGTAAGATTGGTTGTAGAATCTTTTATTGTCAAATCACATGCTAAATTTATATTTTTTATATCACTACTCTCACGTATCCAAGTATCGCTTATCTCACGCACAATCTCAAGTGTAGAATCTGCGCTATCATTATCAAGTAAAATTATTTCATCAAAACCTTTTAGTGCCTCTAGGCATTCTTTTATCGTATCTTTGGCATTTTTAACGATGATACAAACACTAATATTTATCAAAATAAACCTTTATTGTTTTTTCTTTAGTATTTTTTCCCATAAAGGCATTATAACTTCTTTAGAGAATTTTTGTCTTATTATCTGTTTTGCACTAGTCCCAAATCTATCTCTTAAGGCTTTATTATTCATTAGATTCTGCAATTTTAAAGCAAAATCTTCCAAATTGTTATCCTCTATTAGATAGCCGCTTACATTATCTTCTATAATATCACTTGGTCCTGTATTTATATCAAATGCTATTGCAGGCAAACCATAAGATGCAGATTCTGATAAAACCATACCAAACCCTTCAAAATAACTAGTCATAACATAAATGCTTGCTCTTAGATATTCTTTTTCTATATCTTTAGTAAAAGGTTTAAGTATAATATAATCTTGCAAATTTAGCATTTTTATTTTAGTTTCTATTTCTATCTTAAGCTCTCCATCGCCTACAATACAAAGCTTCCAATCCTTTAGATTTTTATCTTGTATGACTTGTTTCCATATATCAATAAGTCGTAAAAAACCTTTTTGATGAGAGAATCTACCTATACTTAAGACCATCTTAGAATCTAAATTGCTTGATTTATGCGATATATGAGGTATAAAATTTGGAATAACTTTTATACTTTTATAATAATGCTGCCAAAGAGCAAGCTCGCGTGATGAAAGAATGACAATATCATCAAAATATGAATTTCTTTTATTAAATGCACTAAAATTTAGATGCATTATCTTTATATAAATGGTATTTTTATTTTTAAATAATGGTCTAAAAATAGAACAATTAGCAATAATTGCAAAACAATCAAAATATCTTTTATGAAGTTGAATGCTTAATATAATTTTGTGCAGATTCTTGTAATAGATTTTTAGAATACGAGATTTTAAAAATCTATCTCTATGGCTAGATTCAGATAAGTTATACCAAAAGATTAGCTCTATATTGTCATTGATTTTATAAGGAAGTGTATCATTTGCACGAAAAAAACTTAAGATACAAACCTCATATCCAATATCATATAATGCATTAGCAAGATTTGTCACAACTCTTTCAGTTCCGCCTGTAAGCGTAATATCATTTATTGTGAGAAGAATTTTCAAATCAATCCTTCCTCATACAAAAGCCAAAGCCAAAGCCAATTACAATAAAAATAGATTGAAGAATGAGTGGATAAAATACATCAAATATACTTTGTGTGCATATACCACTAATAAAAACACAAAGAAATAAAGCTATAAATTTTTGTATATGATTATTGCTATTTATAATAACTCTAGTCATCATAAATAAAATATATATAATAAATACAAGAATGCTAGCAAAACCAAATAAGCCATAAGCAAAAAGCAAGCTAATAGCATAATTATGAGGGTGATTGTAGCCATTTACATCATGTTCTAAATTTTTTATATAAGCTCTATTTTGGTGATTTGTATTGTTGTAATATTTATATAGATAATAACCAGTTTCAAAAACATCTATAGTTTTAGGAAAAAATGGATTATCTAAAAATGCCAAAAAAGTGGATTTTGACATAGCTATTCTTGATAATGATGAATGCTCCCATTGTATTTGACTTCTACCATTTTTGAGGCTTTCTTCGTAACAATCCACATAATAAAGACTATTATCAAAGCAGGATGGATCGTATTTACCCATTTCAATAGGCTTTGTATTCCAAACTGATATAAAATTATCCATCATATAAGCGACATTCCATCTTGGCAGAAAGTCTTTGCTGATATGATAGATTCCAAATATGCTAATAAACCATATAAATGGCAATAAAAAAATAATAATTTTTTTGTATTTGTATTGCCAAAATATTAATGGGATAAATATCATTACCAAAAATGCTACAATAAAACTTCTCTCGCTATTTGCAAACATCGCTGCAATACTTAATGATAAAAGAATTAATGATATTAATTTAAATTTTCCTTTAAATACAACAATACTAGTTATACTAATAGCTAATGGGGCTAATATCCAAATATTATATGTAAATACAGCCTTAAAGAAAAATGGGGCATTGAGTGGATGGTGCAAAAAACCATTTTTTATTCCTAAAAATATCATAGCAAATACTTCAAATAAACATAAAAAAGCAAAGAATAATAAGAATAAATGTGCTAATGATTTCTTTATATACTTGGCTACAAAATAACACAATATGAAAAAAATAAAATACTTCAAAATATGTGTATTTGCAGATTTTAAGACACTAGAGAAAGAATGTTTTATAACATCATCAAAATATGTAAGGATTCCTAGTATAAAAACGATAGAAAATGTAATAATTGGAATTAAAAGATTCTTAAAATCGGTGATATTAAATCTCTTATAATGATATAAAATAAATACCAAACCACCGACAATAAAAAAGCTCTGGGAGCTAAGAGAGCCATTTTCTGTGATTTTACTTAAGCCAAGTCCATATAAAAATATTCCAATACAAAATAATAAAATAGTGAGCAATTCATTATTGCGTGCGAGGATTCTCATATTCTGCCCCAGTAAAAAAGGCAGAATCTATTAGATAATTGAGATGATTGTAAAAGGTGATTATTTAATCGTAAGATTCCGTATTGAATATAAACAATAATAGAAGTAAAAGAAATGTAGATTCTGTATGACCACTTAGAGGATCGCCACTTAGTCCTGCAAATAAGCAATATAAAATTCCGCCCCCCCCTACTATACGAATAGAGCTATTATTTGATAATAAAATCATCTTTGTCATAGCAAAATAAAATAACACCAAACTAGCAAAGCCTATAAGCCCTCTGGTTGCTAATATATTTAACATATCATTATGTTTCTTACCAAATACCGGACCACTTTTTGCTGCCTCTATGATATGATCAAATCCACTTATATTTGCTATTTTTTCTGCATTATCATGTTGACTTTTCGCACTCATTCCTATGATAGGTGAAAGTGAAAATATTGCCAATGCTTCTTTATACATCACCAATCTAAGGCCAATTGAAGTATTATAATCGCCTTTACTAATAGAATCTAACTCATCTTTTGTATAACTTATCCTATCAGTTGGCAAGCTATCATAAACAACATAGGAAATAACAAAAAATGAAATAGCAATAAATATCAATGTTTTCATCGCAAACACTAACAAACTTCTATTATAAAAACAATAAACCAAAAAAATAACAAAAAGACTACAAAAAACAGCTAACACAGAACCTCTAAGCCCAGTGCCAACAACTCCTATAAATGACAATAAACCAGCACTTAAGAAAAATAATTTATTCTTGCGATATAGTGCTAAAGATATATTAATGACGCTAATAACACCGCACATAAAGCCAAGTTCATTAATACCGCTATAGCCAGTAAATCTACCATGATATAACATTTGTGGAAAGATAAAAATATGAAAAATAGCAATCAAGCCAAAAATAAAACCAGAAATACCAATAAGATACATCAAAATATCACTAGAGATTCTTGGTTTTAGCTTAAATAATAGCAATGCAATCAATGCAAACAATAAATATTTAGATGGAATATCAAGCTCTCTAAAGCCGACTGAAAGAGAGTTATTTGTAAGCAATGGCGGCAAAATACTTGCAAACATCAAAACTAAACTTATAGATAATAGCTTTTCATTTTTATTTAGAGAAAAAATATTTCCTTTTTTTGTAGCTTTGAAGTAAAAATAATAATACAAAAGAAAAAGAGCTAGTATGATACTTACTATTTGCACACTTGGTCGAAATGCACTTGTAAGTAAAAACAACCCAACAATAAATGTAAAAAATATATTTAAATATTTATTAGAACTCATTAAACCTCCTCATATTGGCATCAAATCTACTTCATCCTCAACTTTTGTATTTTGATATTCTATTTCATTTTTATCAATATTTGCAAAATAAGTATAAATTGTATGAAAAAGCACTTTTATCGTGCCAATTGGACCATTTCTATGTTTGCCAATAATAATTTCAACTTCTTCTACTTCTTGTTCTGTTGGAATCTCTACTTTTGGAGTTCCTTTTCCTTCTTTTTTTGCTCGCTCTATATTTTCTTTTGCATCTTTTCTCTTATAATAAGAATCTCGATAAATAAACAAAATAATATCTGCATCTTGTTCTATTGAGCCAGATTCTCTTAAATCACTTAGAGTTGGTCGTCTATCACCTCTACTCTCTAGACTTCTATTTAGCTGACTTAAGGCAATTATTGGCACTTCAAGCTCGCGTGCTAGAATCTTTAATCCCCTAGATATTTCTGCAACTTCTAAGTGCCTATCTTTATTATTTATCCCACTCATAATCTGTAAATAATCTATAACTATAAGCGATAGACTTGGATCTTTTAGCTTTAGTTTTCTTAGTTTGCTTCGCAAATGGGTTATATTTATCCCGCCTGTATCATCAATATAAAATTTCCATGATGAATATTCATTGCATTTATCATAAAAATATTGCCATTCTTTATCATCAAGGTCTCCAATTCGCAATCTTTGAAGTGGGATTCTACACATAAAAGACATTACTCTTGAGACAAGCTGTTCTGCATCCATCTCAAGACTAAAAAAAGCAACCCCCTTCCCAGCTTTAAGCGTTGGTATTATCATATTTAATGCAAGTGCAGTTTTCCCCATAGCAGGACGCGCAGCAATAATAATCAACTCTCCTTTATTAAATCCAGTTGTCATCTTGTTTAATTCGCCAAATCCCGTATCAGTGCCAATTAAAACTGAATTTCCAAGTTCTTTTTTTTCTTTTACATTAGCTACTACAGATGATATTACATCACTAAAACCTCTAAATTCTTTATTATGATGGCTTCCTTGAAGTTTAAATATCTCACTTTCAACTTTATTTATAATCTCAATTGAAGACAAATCTTTTTTTAAGCTATTTTCGTGTATCACATTTGCCAAATGGCTTAATTTTCGCTTTAGAGATAAATCTTTTAACTCTTTTATATAAGATTGAATATCTACGATGGGAGGAGTAGATAGTATCTCAAACATATCATCATCTATATTTGAGGATACTTTTTTTCGTATAAAATCTTCAGCTATTGGCAAATCAAGGTGATTTAGCTCTTTCATAGCCATAAAAATTTCACTATGATTTTTATGGCTAAAATCACTAGATTCTAGCTGCTCTTCATAATCTTTAAATATAATAGGGTCATACAAAAAAGCAGCAAGTATAGAACGTTCTATCGCAAGATTGTATAACTCCTGCATATATTAGCTTTTGTATTTTTTAATACAAGATTCTAGAATCTCATATGCTTTATTTTTATCTTCATATTTTTTGATTTTCACCCATTTATCATTTTCTAGCATTTTATATGTCTCAAAAAAGTTTTTAATTCTAGCAAGAGTGAGTTCTGATAAATCATCAATGCTTTTAATATTTGAATAGCTTGGATCGACTTTATCAAGTGGAAGTGCTAGAATCTTCTCATCCATTCCGCTTTCATCTTCCATTATAAGCACGCCTATTAATCTACATTTAATAACACTACCTGCTTGCAATGGATATTGATTTAATACCAAAATATCAAGTGGATCGCCATCATCTGCAAGTGTATTTGGAATAAAGCCGTAATTTGCTGGATAATACACAGCACTATACATAATCCTATCCACAAATACTGCTCCGCTTTCTTTATCAATCTCATATTTTACATTTGAGCCATAAGGTATCTCTATTACTGCATTTACAGAATCCTTGCTTCCATATCCAATCTTATCTAAATTCATATCATTATCCTTAAATTTTACTTTTTATAAAAGATTCCATTTCATTTACAATATCTTCTATACTTCTCTCGCCATCAATCTTTTTTAAGATTCCCATTTTAGTGTAAAAATCTTGTATTTGTTTTAGTGGCTCTATATAAACTTTCATTCTATTTTTAAATACTTCTATATTATCATCACTTCCTCTAGCTCTTCCTAAAACTCTATCACTTGCAGTATGCTCACTTACGACTACTTCAATTACACTAATTAGTTTTACATCATCTTGAGATTTCAACATATCATCTAATGCATGCATTTGCTCTACACTTCGTGGATAACCATCTATTAGCACTACATCTTTTGATGCACTTTTTATTGCACCAAGAATTGTATTTGCAACAATTTCTAATGGAACAAGATTCCCTCTAGATATATATTTATCTATAGTTTTTCCAAGCTCACTTTCTTTTGCAATCTCTTCTCTTAATAAATCTCCAGTTGAACGATGCACTATTAAATCGCTATTATTATTTGCAATATTTTGCGCATCAGTAGTTTTGCCACTTCCTGGCGCCCCTATGATTAAAAATAATTTTTTCATTGTATTCCCTCAAAAATAAAGTCTGCAATTTTAAATAAAATGGCATTAAAATTAAATAAATATATAATTTTAATAATCTTTATATATATTTTTTACTTCTTTAAATACAAAATATTTATTCTAATAATATTTTAAACTTTGGTGTTTTAGAATGCAGAATTTTTAAAAAATAAATTGGGTAACTAAATATAATTTATATATTTAAAGATTGTTTGTTTAAGCTTTATTGCATTTTATGTAATTTGGCTTATAATTATAATTTTCTGTATAATTCGCAACTTTTAAAAAAGGTTTGCTAAAGTTTAATGTTCATAGATACAAAAAATGCAAGAATCCTGCTTATTGGATATATAATCATTGCTCTTATATGCGCATTTGCACTAATGCTTCCATCTATGCATAATGGGCAGATGCGTTTTATTGATGCACTATTTACTACATCAAGTGCGCTAAGTGTAACAGGGCTTATTGTAAAATCTAGTGCTATTGATTTTACATTTACCGGACAGCTTTTGATTTTGTGCCTTATTCAGCTTGGCGGACTTGGGTATATGAGCCTTTGGAGCATACTTTATATACTTTTTCGTAAAAATATAAATCACTCAAACGTCTTAACACTAAAAGAAAATCTCGCATATCCAACTACTGAAGGCATTAGCGAGTTTTTAAAGAAAATGTTTATTATGGCTTTTAGCATTGAGGGTATTGGTGCAGTAATCCTTACTATGCGTTTTATGCTTGATATGTCTATAGAAGAAGCACTTTGGCAAGGGATATTTCATAGTATTTCAGCTTTTAATAATGCTGGATTCTCAATTCTTTCTGAAGGGCTTATGCCATATCGCGATGATCTTGTGATAAACCTGGTAATCACCATGCTTATTATTATTGGTGGGCTCGGCTATTTTGTGCTAATTGAAACACATTTAGTGCTAAAAAAACACACTAATGGCTTTTCTATCCATTCTAAAATCGTTTTTATTATGACTGCAATTTTGTTACTTAGTGCCTTTCTGTCTGTATTTTTGCTTGAATACAATAATCCAAAGAGTATTGGCGAACTTCCGCTACAATATAAGATTCTTAGCTCATATTTTGCTGCAGTAAATTACCGCACTTCAGGCTTTAATACGCTTGATCTTAGCCTTTTGCAAGATCCAACATTATTTTTTAGCTCAATTTTTATGGTTATAGGTGGAGCACCCGGTGGAACAGCTGGCGGTATAAAGGTTACTACCATTGCAATTATTTTCTTGCATGTATATGCAATGATTCGTGGTTCTGCACAAACAAAGGTGTTTTCACGCACAATAGATTTCCAAAGTATCAGCAAGGCATTTGTTGTGATGGTGCTTGCAAGTGCGTATATTACAATCATGCTTCTAACTCTATGTTTATTTGAAGATGGCGGAGCGCGTGGGTTTTTAGCATTGCTTTTTGAGGTATGCTCAGCATTTGGCACCGTGGGATTGTCTATGGGAGATGGCGGAATCTTAAGTCTTTCGGCACATTTTAGTGATTTTGGGAAAAGTATTATTATCATTTTAATGCTAAGTGGAAAAGTTGGAATTTTTGCTTTTTCTATTAGTATGATGCTAAGGCAGAAAAAAAGCCATATACAATACCCGCAAACAAAGATTCTAATCTAAAGGAGACGCAATGGCAGAGAGTTATGGTGTAATAGGACTTGGGAAATTTGGCTTTCATATAGCTACAGAGCTACTAAAACAAGGCAAAAAAGTCATTATTGCTGATAAGAATGAGGCTGCAGTAAGAGAAATCGCTGATCTTAGCAATAGTGTATTTATATTAGATTCTTCAGATATATTAGCACTAAAAGAGGCAGGTTTTAGCAATCTTGACTTTGTAATTATAAGTATTGGTGAAAATATAGAATCTAGCATTCTAACACTAATGGCATTAAAAGAAATAGGTGTCAAAAATATCATAGCCAAAGCTATAACTCCCACACATGGCAAGATTCTATCAAAACTTGGTGCAAGCAAGGTAATATATCCAGAACGTGAAGCTGCACAGCACCTACTTGCAAATTTTATCACCAATCCAGAAATTGAGACTATGCACATCTCACACTCACTTAAAATAGCAAAAATTAAAATCACTAGAAGTTTAGTTGGTAAAAGTCCAAAAGATATTGCTCAAAGTCTGCAAAACAATCAAGAATACAATATTAAGATAATAGCTTTTAAGCGAAGTAATCAAATGGAGTGGAGCTTTGATACAGCCAAAGAAACACCACTTTTTGAAAATGACAGAATCATACTACTTGGGCAATCAAATCAAATTGATAACTTTAAATACTAAAATAATCATAGATTCTAAAAATATCAAGCTAATAATTATATAGAATCAAATATCAAGCTAAATTCACTGCCCTTGCCTTCGATGCTTTTTAGTTGTAGCTTAGCATTATGCACCTTTGCAATTGATTTTACAATGCTAAGCCCTAGTCCTGTGCCACCAAGGGCTTTACTTCGGCTTTTATCCACACAATAAAACGTTCAAATACTCTATCTTTAGAATCTTTTGGTATCCCTATGCCAGTATCCTGCACACTTAAAATTACACTATGTTCATTTTTATGCATACTTACATGAACACTACCTTTTGGCTTATTATATTTGATTGCATTATCGCAGAGATTATAAATACAATCTTCAAGTAGCTTTTTATCTCCATACACATAGCAACTTAAAAGATCACTATATAATCTAATAGAATTCTTTTTAGCAAGCACCTAAAGACGCGCAAGCACAGATCTCATCAATGGCTCTAAATCAAGCATAACAAAAGGTTCTAGCGGCTGTGCTTCATCAAGTAAGGAAAGTTTTAAAATCCTCATTTATCATATCTAAAAGTCTTGTTGCTTCTTGGGTGATTTTACTAGCAAACTCTGGAATATCACTATGTGCTATTAGATTATTTTGTAACATTTCTGCACTAGCTAAAATCGCCGTAAGTGGAGTTTTTAGCTCATGGGTTACATTAGCACTAAATTATTTACGCATTTTTTGTGCCACATATAACACACTTATATCGCGTAAAATCACAATAAGACCGCGAAACTTGCCCTTAGCATAGATTGGTGCGACTTGGAGTTCATGCTCTTTATCATCTAGTGTAATTTGATGTGTGCTTTGGTTTTGCTTTTTGCTCTTTTTATACAATGCTAAGTCTTGTGTAAGTATAGAAAGTGGTGATTTGAGGTTTGAGATATGCTCACTTTGCTTACAATAATGTTTCATATAGGTATTATTTAACAGAATCTTGCCATTTTTATTTAGCAACATTAGCCCATCGCGCATATTTTGTGTTAGCACAAGCATTTGATGTTGCTTTTTTTAAGCCCTTGAAATTTGGTTTTAAGGAGTTTATGCTTATGCTTTATCATCTCTACAAATGGAGATAATTCCTTATAAGGTGGATTTTGCTTTATATTTGCGACATCAAATTTAAGTAATGGTTTAATAATAGAATTTGTCAAAAATCGTGCAATAAAATAACATACAAAGCCCGCAAGCACAATCTCTAATAAAAAATAGGGTATAAATGCTAAAAAAATAGCGCGAACATTACTTGTGCTTTGACTTAGACGCAAGATGAGATTTGGATTTTGTGTGCTTGTAAGTGCAAAATAAAGCATATCATCTTCTAATGTATTTGAATGCCGCACACTCTGCCCTACACCATACATAATGGCATCTTGAACTTCCTGCCTATCTTTATGATTTGCCAAATCTCTCATCTGACTATCATATAATACCTCGCCATTCTTATCAATAAGGCTAAAGCAATAAGGTGTGGGATTTAGAGTAATTTTTTTCAAGAATTAGTGGGATGAGTGGCTCAATGGCTTGTGCTTGATATTTTAGCCCTTCAAAAGCTTGACTTTGCAGTGAGGACTTGAATAAAAAAAGAGAAATACATTTGAGAGTATAAGCATAAACATGGAGGTAGCAAAAATCGCAAAAAATATTTTTTTAGTCATAAATTTCCTTATTAAGAATCTTTAAATTATTATTGCAAACACTAGTCAATAAAATAATTGCTCTAAAGATAATGTGATTTTAGCATTTGAGTTTATATCCAACACCATGGATTGTCTCTATTCTTTTTCCACAAATACCTAGCTTTTGACGCAACCTATCAACTCAAATTCTTTTAATGTAAGTTTTATTTCCTGTCCATCAAGATATATCTCATGCCTTATATGAGAGAATTTTAGCCCATCAAGCATTATTTCTTGCTTGTTTTGCTCACTGCGTCTTAGCATTACGCGCACACGCGCTAAAAAGCTCCATTACACCAAATGGTTTAGTGATATAGTCATCTGCACCAAGATCCAAACCTTTTACTTTATCCACCTCGCTATTTAGTGCTGTAAGTAAAAGCATTGAAATGTTCTTTGTCTTTAAATCTTGTTTAAGCAGACGTAATACCTCAAAGCCATTGGTATTTGGAAGCATGATATCTAAGATTACAATCTTTGGTATTGTATTTTTGAGTGTATCTTGAAAGTCCTCTACACATGAGAATCCTTGTGCCTCTATATTTTGAGACTTGAGTGCTATCAAATTCTATCATTTCACCAAGTAAAAAAAAATGCTGTCTTATCAGAGATTCTATGGGCTTGTTGCATATTATGTGTAACAATTATTATTGTGTAGTTCTTTTTTAGTTTAAAAATAAGTTCCTCGATTTTTAGTGTAGAGATTGGATCAAATGCAGAGGTGGGTTCATCCATCAATATCACATCAGGATTGATTGCAATACATCTTGCAATACAAAGTCTTTGTTGTTGTCCGCCGCTAAGATTTAGTGCATTTTGTTTTAGCTTATCTTTTAAATCTTTCCACAACCCAACATCTCTTAAGCTCTCCTCCACAATAGAATCTAGCTTTTCTTTACCCCGCACGCCATGAGTTTTGTGACCAAAAGTGGTATTATCATAAATACTCATTGAAAATGGATTTGGCTTTTGAAATACCATACCTACTTTTTTACGCAAGCTATTTACATCATATTTTTTATAAATATTATCCCCAAAAAAATAGAATCTTACCCTTTAAATGACATTAATCAACCAAATCATTCATACGATTAAGACTTTTTATAAATGTGCTTTTTCCGCACCCACTAGGACCAATAAATGCAGTAACCTCACTACTTGTTATCTCCATATTTATATTTTTTAGTGCGTGAAAATCACCATAAAAAAGGTTGAAATCTTTAATGCTAAAGCAAGATTGTTTTTTTGTCATAGCTACTCCTTTGTTTTTGTTTATTGTTTTGTTAGCTTTTTGGCAATAAAGTTTGAAAGTCACAGGCGGTAGCATAGGCTTGATTTATATGCAATCCTTCACTTGAGAGTGCATACATATGCACAGACAATGTGCGTCCAGATTCTAAAAGTCCAGCGATCTGTGCTACAGAACCAGAAGTATAAAGAAGTGCAGCAGATTCTCCTACGATTTTGCCAATACTTAAAATCATTCCTGCTAAAATCCCTGGTGTTGCTGCAGGTAAGATAATAGCAAAGATTGTTTGCAACTTACCAGCACCAAGTGCAAAACTTCCTTCCCTAAAACTCATAGGCACAGCGATTAATGCCTCTTGACTTGAACGCAAAATTAGTGGCAAAATCATAATGCTTAGTGTAAGCACACCTGCTAAAAAGCTTGTTTTTAACCCAAAAATAAATTACAAATGCCAAATATCCAAAAAGCCCATAAACAATTGAGGAATCCCTACAAGTGTTTCACTTGCAATTGAAATAAGACTTAGAATCTTGCTTTTTTATTAGCATATTCTACAAGAAAAATAGCACCAAAGATTCCAAGAGGCATAGTAAAAAGCACTACTGTATTTGCGATAAGCACTTCTCTTTGCAAACCCTGTGCATAACCCATTTCTACGACTATATTTGTTGTAAGTGTTCGCACACCATCTAAGATTGAGCTTGGGATTTGCACTTGATTACCAGCTACCATAATTACCGACATTGCCTCACCAATAGCCCTTCCTGCACCTAAAATAACAATTGCTAAGATTCCAGACTTTGCTGCAGGAAGTAGTGCAAAAAATACTGCTCTCTCCTTGCTAGCTCCAAGTGCGAGTGCACCCTCAAGATATGCTTTAGGCACATTATCAAGTGAGGCTTTTGATACAAGAATAATTGTTGGCAAAATCATAATACTTAGCACAAGTGAGGCCGCAAGCACGCTTTTACCAGAAGTATCAAAGCTTGTAGCAATAAAAGGCACAATTACTACAAGTCCAAAAAATCCATATACAACCGAAGGAATCGCACCTAGTAACTCAACTGCAGGCAAAATAAAATATTTAAGTTTCTGCGGACAAAATTGTGAGAGAAATACCGCACAAAAAATCCCAATGCTTACCCCAAAAAATAATACTAAGTGCTGTGACATACAGACTGCCTACAATCATTGGCAATATCCCAAAGATTTCCTCCTCAGGATACCACTCACTCCCAAATATAAAATCAAAAAAACCAATTTGTGCAATTGTAGGGATTGCATTTGTAAAAAGAAAAAGGCAAATCATACCTACTGCAAAAATTGAGATAAGCCCACAAAGTGCAAAAAGAGCCTTAAAAATAGTTTCTTTCATCATATTCCTTTAAAAGCGTATCTTGTATAAAAATTTTTAAAATAAAACAAAATATCCACCTAAGAATCTAAAAAACCCTTTATTTCTTTAATAGCTTACTTTAACTTATCCCAGTTAGTTATCTCACCTGTATATATTGCTTTTATTGCATCTTTTGAGAGATTATCTATCGTATTTGCTTTATTTACTATCACAGCAAGCCCATCGATAGCTAGCACTTGCACTTTTATACCCTTGTTAATCTCTGCACTCTTAAGTTCTCTTGAAACCATACCAATATCTGCTATCCCTTCAAGCACGGAGTTTATACCTGTTGTAGAATCAGATTGTTGGATTTCTATGCTTACATTTGGGTTTATATTCTTATAAGATTCTACGAGCTTTTCCATTAGCGGTGTTATAGAGCTTGAACCAGCAATGACTATCTTTCCGCTTTTTTTAGAGCTAAATTTTGTGCTTTTTGTAGCGATATAGCCGGCTTTCTCAATCACTTCTTTTGCACTGATAGAATAACTCAAGAAATCTTCTATAAGCGGGTTTGTATCTTTTGTTATGATATTAAATGGACGTGAGATTTTATAGCTTTTGTTGTTTATATTTTCTATATTTGGTGTGATACCATCTATTTTAGCGCTTTGATTGTAGGCATATTTTAAGCATAAAAGGACTGATATATTATTTTAAATATTAAACCATACCAATATCACAAAAAACTTTATTGCTAAAATCTCAAATTTTCTGTATGATTGTAGCTTTACTTACTCTTATTTCAAGGCTATGTATGTATATTTTAGGGATCTCTGCTTACTACCATGATAGCGCAATATGCGTATTACACGATGATAAGATACTTTTTGCACTCCAAGAAGAGCGTCTCTCTCGCAAAAAAGGCGATGAATCTTTTCCAAAGCTTGCTTTAATTTCTGCACTTAATTTTTTGGCTTTAAATAAAAAGACGATAATGGGGGGGGGTAGAAACAGCCTCTAATAATGGCTTAGTAGAATCTAATTTTTTAGATTCTACTTTTTCTTTAGATTCTATTGATTATTTTGTTTTCTATGATAAGCCATTTTTAAAATTTGAGCGATTACTTGAGACTTACCTAACAACTGCACCAAGAGGATTTGCTAGCTTTATTAAAGCTATTCCAGTGTGGCTTAAAGAAAAGCTATTTTTAAAAGAAACACTTGCAAATGAGCTAAGTGCAGTATATGCTACAATTTATCCACACAAAAGCAAAAATGAAATAAAGGCTTTTAAGAAAAAAGTAATTGAGCGCTTACGTTTTAGCGAACACCATTTTAGCCATGCAAGCGGAGCATTTTATCCAAGCCCATTTACAGAATCTGCCATTCTTACGATTGATGGCGTGGGTGAATGGAGCACAACAAGTATCGCCAAGGGTGAAGACAAAAATATAGAAATTTTACAAGAGCTTCATTTTCCACATTCTTTAGGGCTTTTATATTCTGCATTTACATATTATACAGGCTTTAAGGTGAATTCTGGTGAATACAAAGTCATGGGATTAGCACCATATGGCACACCAAAATATAAAGAGTTAATCAAGCAAGAACTAATAGATATAAAACCCGATGGAAGTTTTAGATTAAATATGAAGTATTTTTCCTACACTTATGGGTTAAAAATGACAAATGCAAGATTTGATTCATTATTCTTGCACTTAAAACGAAATAGCGAAAGCATGCTAACACAAGAGCATATGGACTTAGCTGCCTCTATTCAGGCTGTAACTGAAGAGGTGATGCTTTTATTGTCTTGCACAGCATTAAAGATTGCAAATTCTAAGAATCTATGTCTTAGTGGCGGTGTTGCACTAAATTGCGTAGGAAATGGAAAAATATATAAGAATCTTAAAAATGAAGGCATACTTGAGGGGCTTTGGATACAACCTGCAAGTGGTGATGCAGGAAGTGCGATAGGTTGTGCTCTTGGGTTTTATTATGAATTTTTAAAAGAGCAAACATATATAGAATCTAAAGAAAAGTTTCTTAACTCTACCAATAAATCTCCTGCAACACAACAAAATTCTAAGGTTTATAATAAGAAAGATTCTACAAATATACAATTAAATGTGCATTATAAAACAAAAGCAATACATAGTAATTTATCCCATATTGCTGCATTGCCTACAGATCCACTTACTATGCTAAAAGATTCTATGCAAGGTGCGTATCTAGGGCTATCTTTTAGTAATACTGAAGTTAAAGCTATATTAGATTCTCTTGGTGCAGTTTATGAATATCTACCATTTTCAAAAGTGATTGAGCTTACTGCAAATGCTTTGAGTGAAGGAAAAGTGATAGGCTGGCATCAAGGTAGAAGTGAATTTGGTCCTCGTGCTTTAGGGGCACGTTCAATTCTTGGTGATGCGCGCAATACCACTATGCAAAAACAAATGAATCTTAAGATTAAATACCGAGAATCCTTTCGTCCCTTTGCTCCAAGTGTATTATTTGAACATATAAGTGAATATTTTGAGATTGATTGTGCATCACCATATATGTTGCTTGTCGCACCTATAGCAGAATCTAAGCGTAAAAAAATAAGTAAAACAGAAGAAAAATTATTTGGGATTGATAAGCTAAATTGCATTCGTAGTGAGATTCCAAGCGTTACGCATGTAGATTATTCAGCACGGATTCAAAGTGTGCATAAAGAGACAAATCCTCGCTATTACGCACTTTTAAATGAGTTTTATAAGCTTACAAATTGCCCTGTGCTTGTAAATACTAGTTTTAATGTCCGAGGAGAGCCTATCGTTTGCACGCCAGAACATAGCTTTGCATGTTTTATGGGCTGTGAAATGGATATGCTTGTTATTGAAGATTTCGTGCTTTATAAGGAAAAGCAAAGTAAGGAAAATATGTATAAATACAAAGATTTAAAAGAATCCTATGAGCTTGACTAAAGATAGATTCTTAAAAATAGCTACAAAGGCTATTAGAGTTACTTTTAGATTCTATGCAAATATAAATTTTAAAAGGAGCAATAATGAATATATCACTTAGATCGCTTGTATGTAAGCCAATATTTTATTTTATCGCGCTTATGCCATTAAGTGCGATATTGCTTAAACTTGATGGTGTATTTATGCGTGATTATGGTTTTTCTATAATACCTTATTTTTGGATTGAACTTTGTTTGTTTGGAGTAATCATCTTTGCGCTATTGCATACAAAAAAATATAAACTTTTCTTTGTATATATAAGCATTATTCCATTGTGTCTATGTATAGGCGAGATTTGGGGATATTTATATAAACCACAAAGCACAAATAAATGCCAAATACAATCCTTAGGAAATTATAATACTGATTATATGACACAAGATTCCACTACAGGCTACAAAGCAAACCCAAATATAAAAGCCTCTTCAAAAAGAATGAATGGAGATGAAGTAATTTATGATGTGATATATGAAAGCGGGGAAAATGGTTATCGAAAAACTCCAGATTCTAATCTTGCTTCTAAAAAATGTATAGTGCTTTTTGGAGATAGTTTTACTATTGGTGAAGGCGTGCAAGGCGATGAAACGCTTGGATACTATATCAATAGATATCTTAATTATTCCTATAAGATTATAAATCTTGGATTTCATGGATATGGACCTCATCAAGCCCTTGCATTGTTAAAAAATGGCATAGTACAAGAACAAACAAAAGATTGCATAGAAATAATAGCTTTTTATGAGAGTCTTCCTCAACATATAGAACGTGCAAATGGGATTAGTCCTTGGGAGGATTCATATGCTCCTAGATTTAAGCTTAGTGATGGAAGGATTGAATGGATAAACAAAGAAAAAAATTCTTGGATAAAAATCAAAAATAAAATTTTTCATCAACTCAAAAAAAGTTATTTCTTTGTATATCTACAACCTCGCTATAAGCCTAATAAAACTTACAATGACTTATATTTTGGGATTTTAAATGAAATAGATAAAACACTGCAAGAGCAATTTGGCACGCGATTGCACTTTGTCCTTATAGATTCACATAATCTAAGCGATAAGAATGAGTTGCAAGATGAAAAAGCCATTAAAGAATGGCTTGCAAATCAAGATTTTCCTTATTTTTTTGCAAGTCATATGATAGATGATTTTGCAAGAAATCGCCTTAAATATGCTATTCATCGTTGTGATTTGCACCCAAATATGCTTATGAATAATCTTCTTGCTAAAAAACTTGCACAATTTATAGAATCTAATGCAAATCCTATTATTTTAGATTCTAGGATTACAAAATGAATACACTAAAAGCCCTGCAAAGACACTTTGCACAAATTTTAAACAAAAATATCAGCACAAAAGATTTACGCATCTTTTTAGGAATCTGGTCTATTATATGCCTTATTTTTGCACTTACTCCATTGCTAAATGGTGTTCAAATGCGTCTTTGGCTTCTTGTGATATGTGCATTTTGCATAGCTTGCTTACCCTACCCTACAGCACTTCGCCCTATATATCGTATATGGCTTATTTTTGGTGAGATTATGGGATTTTGCATTTCACGCACAATCTTATTTGTGCTATTTTTTGGGATTTTTACACCAATTGCAATTATCTTTCGTATTGTTGGACGAGACTGCCTAACTCAGCAATTTGAACGCGATAAAAGGAGTTATTTTATCGAAAGAAGAGAGAAAATGCACTCAATGAAAGAGCAATTCTAATAAATTATTTTGCAATCAATAAAAAAGGAGTAAGTTTATGAATCTTATTAAAGAGCTTTGGCGTTTTTTACGCGCAAGAAAGAAATTTTGGTTATTTCCACTTATATTAGTCATGCTTTTTCTTGGTGCGCTTATCGTGCTAGCTCAAGGCAGTGCAGTAGCACCATTTATTTATACGATTTTTTAAAATTTAGAAAAACTTGCCTCTTGCTAGGCAATTTACAAGAAAGGTGTTTATTTGGAGTTAAAAAGCTGCTAAAAAAGGGTAAATTGAGAATAGCAGGCTTAGATTCTAAAAGAATCTTTTTAAAAAATTAAGAACTGCTTTTTTCTTTAAATCTAATATTTAATTCTCTCAACTGCTCGCTACTTACGCTACTTGGAGCATTTGTAAGCAAACAAGTAGCTTTTTGTGTTTTTGGAAATGCTATAACATCTCTAATACTATTTTGTTTTGCAAGCAACATCACCAATCTATCAAGACCTATTGCAAATCCACCATGTGGCGGGGCACCATAGCTTAATGCATCAAGCAAGAATCCAAATTTCTCATTTGCTTGTTTTTCATCAATACCAAGTATATTAAATATCTTTTTTTGAATATCAAGCTTATGATTTCTGATACTTCCACCACCAAGCTCGATTCCATTTAATACTACATCATAGGCAATAGAATTCATATTTAAAGGATTCTCTTCATCAATATTACTTGGCATTGTAAAAGGATGATGCAAAGCTTTTAGTCTATTATCACTATATTCAAACATAGGAAAATCAACAACCCATAAAAATTTAAATTCATCTTTATTAATAAGATTCATAATAGAGGCAATTTTTAACCTCAACCTTCCCATATAATCCCATATCAAGTGCTTTTCTCCTGCACCAAAAAATACAATATCACCATCTTTTATATCTAATAAATCTTTCATTTTTTTCAAAGAAGAATCACTTAAAAATTTTATAATAGGACCTTTTAGCTCACCATCTCTAGCTTGAATATAGGCAAGTCCTTTAGCACCAAATTTGCGGACAAAATCATCACATTCACTAAGCAATTTTCTACTAAATTGACTATCCCCATTTGGCACTCTCAAAGCTTTAAATCTATTTTTATCTAAATTACTTGCAATATTTTTAAAAATATCATTATTAGAATCTACAAAACACTCGCCAACATCAACCATAGCCAAATCAAATCTCAAATCTGGTTTATCGCTTCCATACTTTTCCATAGCCTCATGATATGACATACGAATAAATGGCACTTGTATAGAATACCCACAGATCGCAAATATATCTTTTAGTAAAGTCTCTGCGACTTCTATTACATCATCTTGAGAACAAAAACTCATTTCAACATCAATTTGACTAAATTCTGGCTGCCTATCTGCCCTCAAATCCTCATCCCTAAAACATTTAGCAATTTGAAAATATCTATCAAAGCCAGCTACCATAAGTAGTTGTTTGAATAATTGCGGACTTTGTGGCAAAGCAAAAAATTCACCATTATGCACACGGCTAGGCACTAGATAATCTCTAGCACCCTCTGGAGTAGCTCTAGTTAAAATTGGAGTTTCAACCTCTAAAAAATCCATATTTGAGAGAGATTCTCTAGCTTTAAGCGATATATCACTTCTTAGCTTGAAAGTGTCAAATGACTCTTTTGAACGCAAATCCAAATATCTATATCTAAGCCTTAGCTCTTCATTTGTATTTAAATCACCTATTGTAATTGGTGGAGTTTGGCTTTTATTTTCTATAACAAGAGAATCTAATACAACCTCGATTTTTCCTGTCTTTAGCTTTGGATTTTCTAAGCCATCGCCACGACTTCTAATGACGCCACTTGCTATCAATACAAACTCATCTCTAACCAAACTTGCATTTTCATAAGCAGGGCTAGAAGGGTCACAAACAAGTTGAATAATACCACTTTTATCTCTTAAGTCAATAAAAACAACGCCACCATGGTCTCTATAAGTATTACACCATCCACAAAGTGTTACACTCTCTCCAATATTTTTTTCATCTAAATTACTACATAAATGTGTTCTAAGCATAAAAATATCCAATCAAAATTTAATTTTGCGATTGTAGCAAAAACTACAAACTAGTATGTTCTAGAATCTTTCTTAATTCAAATTCAAGCTCAATAGGCTTTAATTTAGTGATAAATGCGTCTGCCTTCAAAGATTTTGCCATTTGTATATTTGAATCACTGCTCATTGAAGTGCTAACTATCACAGGTATATGCTGAAATCTTTTATCATTTTTCATTTGTTTTAATACTTCAAAACCAGATATTACAGGCATCTCCAAATCCGTGATAACTGCTCCAATTGATTGGACATTATCACTTTGCTCTAAAAACTGCAATAATCCCTTTCCATTTGGAAAAGTATAATATCTAAGCCCAAACTTTTCTAATATAAATTGCATTGATTTTGTAACAGATGCAGAATCTTCGGCTAGCAAAATAATCTTATTGCTATTTATGCGCTCAAGTGTCTGCATGCCAATACTTTCATCACCGCTAACCATAGGAAATACTTCACTAAGCATTTTTTCTACATCTAGAATCTGAATAATCTTACCATCATCAAATTTTGTAGTAGCAATGACTTTACCATTTTTTTGGAATCCATACTGACTTCCAGTAATCACTTCATTCCAATTTCTTTGTATGATTCTTTTTACAGAATAAATCTTAAGTCCAACCGTGTATCCACTAAATTCACAAATAACAACAAGTTCTTTACTTGAATTAATGGAAAATTCTTTAAGGTTATTGACTTTAGATTCTGGATTATAAAAAAGCCATCTTCGCAAATCAAGCAGCGGAATAGATTCACCGCGCATAGTAATAAAACCAAGCACTACACCATTATCTTCACCCTCTGTTTTAGTGATAACATCAGTATAATGAACTACTTCACGAACCTTAAATACATTTGTAGCATATAATTCACCATCTTCTTCAATTAAAAAACATAAAAATTGGACTTCATTAAGCAAATGCAACTCTGTATTTTCTACTATTTTACTTACCAATTTTCTTTCCTTATCAACTTTATCTCCTTAAATAAAGATTTGGATATTATATAATTTTAACTTTAAAATTTTGTATTTAAAAAGAGTATTATGGATTTTCAAACTTATAAAGAAAAAACAGAACTTTTAAAAAAAATGGCTCATCACTATTATGTTTTAGATGACCCGATTACAAGTGATGATGAATATGATAGATTGTATTTTGAATTAGTAGCTTATGAAAAAGATAATCCAAATCACATAGATAGCACTTCACCAACACAAAGGGTTGGTGATAAGATAAAAGAAAATTTTGAAAAAATTACACATATTGAGCGAATGTGGAGCTTAGATGATGTATTTAATTTTGATGAATTGAATGCTTGGAAAAATAGAATCAACAAATATGATACAAATATTACTTTTATGTGTGATGCAAAATTTGATGGAGCAAGTTTGAATCTCACATATGATAAAGGTGTATTAATTAGTGCTGCAACAAGGGGTGATGGAAATACAGGAGAAAGCATCTTAGAAAATGCAAAAATGATAAATTCTATCCCTCTTAGCATTCCTTATCTTGATAAAATCGAAATTAGAGGTGAAGTTATCATCAATAAATATGACTTTGAAAAAATAAATAAAGAAAGAATGCAAAATAATGAAAGTATATTTGCAAATCCTAGAAATGCCGCATCAGGTAGCCTAAGACAGCTAGATTCTAAGATCACAAAAAAAAGAAAATTAAAATTTATTCCTTGGGGTTTTGGATATTTTGATATTGATGAAAATAGTTTTTTTAATAGATTAAATATGATTAAAAAATTTGGCTTTATAGATACAAAACTAAGCACTAAATGTAATAATTTAGATGAAGTAGAAGCATTTTATAATAAGCTAATTTCAATTCGACATACATATGATATCATGCTTGATGGTATGGTAGTAAGACTTGATAGTTTAAATTTACAAAATTCACTTGGATATACAGCTAAAAATCCAAGATTTGCCGTAGCTTACAAATTTCCACCTATTGAAAAACAAACAAAGATTCTAGATATTAGTTTTAGTGTTGGTAGAAGCGGAGTAATTACACCAGTTGCGGAGCTAGAACCTATAAATATAGAAGGTGCAAGCGTAAGTAGAGCTACATTGTATAATTTTGAAGAGATAGAAAAAAAAGATATAAGAATTAATGATAATGTATTAATAATAAGAAGTGGAGATGTAATACCAAAAATCATAAAACCCATAAAAGAGCTAAGAAATGGAAATGAGATAAAAATCAGCAAGCCATCTTTTTGTCCAATATGCAATAGCGAGCTGTTGGTAGAAAATATACTTATAAAATGCCAGAATCTACAATGCAAAGCAAGGGTGAAAAATTCTATCATTCATTTTTGCAGCAAAAAAGCTATGAATATGATGGGGCTTGGCGATAAGATAATTGATTTTTTATTTGAAGAAAAAATCATAAATAATATATTAGATATATACAAAATCACTAGAGAAATGCTTGAAAACAAAGAGGGCTGGAAAGAAAAAAAGATACAAAATGTATTAGATTCTATACAATCAAGCAAAAATATCGAACTATGGCGATTTATCAATGCCTTAGGGATAGAACATATCGGTGAAAATGCAAGCAAAAAGCTAGTTGAATTATTTGGATTTAGAATCTTTGATATAAGCTATGATGAATTAATAGCAGTAGATGGCATAGGAAGCGAAAGTGCAAAGTCATTAACTATTTTTATGGAAACAAATAAAGAACTAATAAATGAATTATTAAAGATAATACAACCAACAATAGAAAAAAACAATGGCATACTAAATGGAGAAATAGTCGTTATTACAGGCACACTTTCAATAAGCAGAGATGAAATGGCAAAGAGATTGGAGAATCTAGGTGCAAATATAAGCTCAAGTATCAGCAAAAAAACCACTATGCTCATAGCTGGAATTAATGCTGGTAGCAAGCTAGATAAAGCACGTGAGCTTGGTATTAGAATCTTAAATGAATATGAATTAAATATCCTAATAAATCATAATTAACACAGGCAAGAATCCAAGATTCTGCAATATTGATATTATATATATAAAAAGAGCTCCAAGAAGCCATACAAATGCTCTTTTTATTTCTTTATGCAAGAAAAATGGTCTAATCTCCAATCTCTCACTATATTTAAATCTAGAAAAATCAGGAAAGAATCTAGGTGTGTTTTTTAAAAATTCCTTATAAGAATCTCCAAATTTATCACTCAAAAATCTTTCTTCCCCTAAAATCGTGAATCTATATATAAGCAAAAATAATATTGCCCCTACTATCACTAAAATCAATTGTCCTTTTAAAAATAAAATTCCAAGCAATCCTACAAAAGAAAAGAAATAAAGCGGATTCCTGCATACTCTATAAATACCATCACTAACAAAACTATTGCCATCTCTTCCGCCATTTTTTATCCCACCAATATACAATGTAGCATAAAGCCTGCCTAAGATTCCAATAAATAATAAAAAAATACCAATGATATTAAATAAGCCTAAATAGTTAAGTTTTGGAGCACTAAAGATAATCCATACTAAAAAAAATACACCAAATATCCATTGCCAAAACATTCTATCAAATCTCAAAACAAGTCTCCTTTAATTAATTATCTATACCACTAAAATCTGGCATCACTTCATCTTTGATATAAAATTTTACATCATCTTTTGAAATATACTTATAAATCCGCTTTGAACCAAGCATGCCGATATTATCTACACTAATGATAAAAATAAGTTCATTGCATTCTAGTTTCAAACGAGTATGAAATGTCTTTCCTATATTAAAATCATAATATCTGCCATTTATGTATGAATTGCTTGCATTACGCTCTAAATTATAAATATAAACACTGCCTATAATAGCTCTATCTCTTAGAGAATATTTATCATTATTTACATCATTTTGACTAGGCAAGGAATCTAAAAATACAACTTTATAACCAAAATATTTACCATCTTTTTTTATAATCTTTACAATAGCACTTCTGCCTGTTATTTCATCTTTTGGGCTTAGCCAATATCCAGTTATATCATTTATACTAGGGCAATCATTGCTATATGCAAAACAAATAAAAATAAAAATTATGGCGAATTTAGACATCTAAAAATAAAATTTTAATAATTTATGTGGAACTTTAATAACACTTTTATAGACTATATCACAATCAACCCTAAGCCCACCTCTATGCACATCATATGGAAAAAATACCGCTAGAGTATTTTCTTTTAATAGTATCTTTGATGTATTATTATTTTTATGATACAAAATGACATCTTTATTTTCATCATATTCACTAGAAATCTCAAAATCATTTATACTGCCAAATTCCATATATTCAGCACCTTTTATCATAAGCTGAAAATCAATATATTTATTATGAGATTCAAAATTTCCATCATTTACTTTATAGCTTTGCTCAATTGCAATCATTCCAAAACCTATATCTACTCTATTTTCTATCCTATCATTTTTACAATCAAGATTAGTAATGCGTTTATAAGTATCTAAATTAGAATCTAGAGATTCTGATAAATATTTATACAAAACTTGCAAAGCCTCGCTTTTATTAAACATCATTTCAAGATTATAAAGATTGCCAACTAATGCCATTTATATCCTTTGTTTAAATACTTCTAATCTATTCTATTTAAATAAAAGAAACCATTGCCAATTTCAACATCTGATGCACAGAATCTAGAATCTAAATTTATAGAATCTTCAATTGCTATTTTTTCTATCTTTATTACTCTTTTTGTTGAAAATAACATATTCCATATTTCAAATTTTTCATTAGCAAAAAACTTCAAAAATAATCTCTCATATATTTTTATGCAATTAGTGCAAAATGGAAGCTCTACATTATAAAATAATTTATTTGAGCTATGCCTTCCTAATCCTACTTGAAAATCAAACAATCTATTGCTTGGAATCTTAGCTTTTAGTATCGTAGAATCTTTATCATATATACTCCAAAGCTCATTACAATTACAAAAATGAACAAAAGGCTTATTGTGTTTTATGTATTCATTTGGATGCATTGTATGGCTATAGATGACACAAGGATATAAAATATTTTGTGGTGTTAGGATATATATAAAATATTTGCCAAAAAATATATCTGCGTATTTTATTATTATCCCATCTTTTGCTTTATCTAAAAAGAAATCTTGCATATTAGGAAATACTATCTCACTACTCATGCAAGTTCTCTCTCTAAAATATCACAAATCGTATGCTCAATAATCAAATGCATTTCTTGGATTCTAGGGGTATTTGAGCTTGGAATAACAATATTTAAATCACAGCAAGCATTTAGCTCACCGCCTCCTTTGCCACTTAATCCTACTACACTACAACCTTTTGATTTAGCCACATTTACTGCTTTTATGATATTAGCAGAATTACCACTTGTAGAAATTGCTAGCAAAACATCTCCATATTTTGCCAGTGCTTCAACTTGTCTTGAAAAAATAAATTCAAATCCAAAATCATTACCAATAGCAGTTATTGCTGAAGTATCAGTGCTAAGAGCCACACAACTTATAGCTTCTCTATTTAATTTATATCTACCACTTAATTCTGCTGCGAAATGTTGAGAATCTGCAGCTGAACCTCCATTTCCACAAACCATTATTTTATTACCAGCTTTTAATGCCTTAATCATAATATCACAAGCTTTAGATATATCATCAACTAATAATTTCAAAGTGCTTTGAGCAGTATCAATATGTGAAAAAAACTCACTTTGTATAAAATCTTTCATTTTAAATTCCTTTGATTTTATTAATAATATTTGTTGTGCTTTTATTTGCTACAAAATCAACAATCCTTACATCTTTGATAATATCACTACCGACAACCTCTTTATCCTTATAATCTCCACCTTTTACCAAAATATCTGGTCTTATTTCATTGATTAGATTATAAGGTGTATCTTCATCAAAAAGAATCACAAAATCAACACAAGACAAATTTTTAAGCATAAATAATCTATCATCTTGGTTATTAATAGGTCGATTATCACCTTTTAATTTATGCACAGAATTATCACTATTTAATCCAACAACCAAAATATCACCAAAACTTTTTGCTTCTTTTAGATATGTTATATGTCCGCGATGCAAGATATCAAAACAACCATTTGTAAATACGATTTTTTTGCCATCTTTTTTTAGATTCTTAATTAGCAATTTATCATCAATATATGATAAATCGTAATTATAATTTATTATTTCGCATAATTTTGCAGTTGCACTACCAACTTTACCTACAACTACAGCTGCTGCTGCATTTGCAAATTTTGCACTCTCATTTATATCAAGCCCACAAGATAGCCCAAAAGCAAGAGCTGCTATCACACTATCGCCTGCACCTGTTACATCAAATACTTCTTTAGCAAGAGTTGGAATCTTTATCATATCATCACCAAAAATAGCCATACCATCTTCACTAAGGGTGATAATTGAATATTTTAAATTTAACTCATTTTTTAGCCTAAACCCTGCTTCAAAAAGAGAGGTATTAGAATCTATTTTAATATTAGTTGCACTTTGGGCTTCTTTTTTATTTGGAGTGATAATGGTTGCATTTTTGTATTTTGAATAGTCTATGCCTTTTGGGTCGCATAAAATTGGCTTATTATATTTATTTGTTAGAGTGATTAAATCTTGTGTAAATTGCGTAGGTAGAGCACCTTTTGCATAATCGCTTAAAATCACGCTATCAAAATTTTGAATACTTAAAGCTATATCATCTAAAAGAGTAGAAAAATCAAAATAAACCTTATCGCATTCTTTATCAACTCTCATTATTTGCTGATTTTGTGCTATTAGTCTTGTTTTTTTAATCGTATGATAATTTGATAAAATTTTTATAAATTTTGTATCAATATGGATATTTTGTAGCATTGATAACAGAATCTTGCCATCATAATCATCACCTATAAAGCCACACAATGACACATTTGCACCAAAAGCTAAAAGATTATTTGCTACATTGCATGCACCGCCTAGACGATTATTTTCATCTTTGATATTTAATACAGGCACAGGTGCTTCAGGTGAAATTCGACTACATTCACTATAAATATAGCTATCAAGCATCAAATCACCTACAACTAAAATATTTGGCTTGTAATTAAATAAATCATTCATTTTGTATCTTTGTATATCCTTTTTATTTCATCAATATAATCTTTTATTCCAGATTCTAGAGTATATCTAGGCTCATAAAATAAATCTTTTATAGTTTGTGATATATCTGCTTGTGTATGATTTTGATAAAAGCTATAAGGATTTTTTATATATTCTACTTCAAAATCACCAATATGCAATTTTAAAATATCTACAATATCATTAAAACTTCTAGCAACTCCACTTCCTACATTGTAGATTCCGCTTTTATTTACTTCTATGGCTTTTATATTTGCTTGAACTACATCTTTGATATATACAAAATCCCTAATTTGCTCACCAAACTCAAATAACTTAACCTTTTTGTTTCTTAGGGCTTGAAGAGCAAGCTGTAATATCATTGACGCGGTAGAGCCTTTGAAATATTCCCTACTTCCATATACATTAAAATATCTAAGGGAAATAATTTTAAAATTTTCATCTTCATTATTTTGAATAATTTCACGAAGTTTCATATCCATTAATAGCTTTGAGAATCCATATGCATTTTCTGGAGATTCTCCACTACCGACTATATTTGGAGCTTTTGAATTGCCATATGTCGCAGCAGATGATGCATAAATCAATACCCCTTCACTCTCTTTTATCTTATTTATAAAATAATCCAAACTCTCAAAATTTGTCTTTATTATCAATTCTTGATTTTTGCAAGTAGTATCAGAAATCGCACCTTCATGAAAAATATAATCAAATTTATATTTATCTAATTTTTTCAAATCATTGCTATTTGCCAAATCTCCAACTATAACTTCACCTTTAAAATTTAATAGATTTTTAAAATGCCCAAGCGAAGTTAAATTTCCATTTTCAAAAGTTGTATTATCTCTAAATTTATCAAATATAAATATTTTAGATTCTCCATGATATCTATTTAGATAATGCACTATATTACTACCAATAAACCCTGCTCCACCTGTAATTAAAATATTTTTATCTTTTAAATCATCATAAATATATTTCACAATACACCCTTCATATATAAAAAAGATTATTTTATTATACTATTTACTTGATAAAGAGAATCTACAACAAAATCCGCTTTTGAAGCTACATTTTTTGTAGAAAACAAGATAGTTGTATTTATGCCACTATTTATACCAGCTTCAACATCGCTTTCTTTATCGCCAATGATATAAGATTGCTTTAAATCTATATCAAAATCATTCAATGCTTGCTTTATCATCCCAATATTTGGCTTTCTGCATTCACATTTAAAATCTACATCATGAGCACAATAATAAATCTTATCAAAAGAAAATCCAAGCCTAGATTTTAAATCATCTTGCATAAATGAACTTAATTTTAAAAAATCCTGCAATGAATAATATCCTTTGCCAATCCCAGATTGATTTGTAACGATAAATAGCAAATAACCTTTGTTTTTACAAGATTTAAATAAATCCAAAAACCCATCTACATATACAAAATCTTCTATTTTATAAATATATTGTGTATCAACATTTACAATGCCATCTCTATCAAAAAATACAGCCTTTTGCATAATTCCTCTCTATTTTAAGAAAATAAGATTCTAAAACCTTTTATAATAGTCCAAACACCAAAAATTAAAATCAAAATACCAAATATTTTATTCATAATATTTCTATATTTTATACTGGATAAAAATGAATTAAATAATCCAAATAAAACCATAGGCACAAGCGTAGCTATACCAAATATGAACATGACAATAGCACCATTAAAGATTCCACCACTTACACTTGCACTAAGAGCGAAAAAATATACTATACCGCATGGAATAGCACCATTTAATAAACCTAAAAAATAAAAGCTAGATAAATTATTCTTACTCAAAAAATAAGAAAAAAGTTTTTTAAAGATTCTATTATTTATTATATTTATCTCAAAAAAAGCCAATACCTTAGGATTTAGCAAAAAAAAGATTCCAAACAACATCATAATAAAACCAATGATTATAAAAACACCGCCTTTTGTGCTTTGTGATACAGCAATTCCACTGCCTAAAAATGCACTTATTGCACCGATAATCATATATGTAGTAATTCTTCCAAAACCATATATAAAATGCGAAGCAAATCTCTTAGCCCTGCTTTGCACTCCAATCCTGCTATATGCCATCACTATCCCACCACACATTCCAAGGCAATGTGAAAATGAAGCACTCAAAGCTATAATAAAAATAGAAATATAATTTGCATTTTCTATCACAAAATGTCCAATATTATGATCCAACCTCGCTCCTTTAATAAAATTTTAAAATAAATCGCCTATAAAGAATATATGATACAAATCCCCATAATAGCAATAAAATAGGAATCCCAAGCAATGGAATATTGCTTGAAATAATATATGTAAATGTATAAAAAATAAGGATTGATACAATGATATAAAGATAAGAAAAATTTTTATGGAATCTAGGATTTGCGATACCAAATAAAGGAAGCAAAGCGATACTAAACAAAGGAAAAAGTGATATTAAAACAGATTGTGAAAATAGCTGCGATAATTTTTTTGAGCTACCATCAAAAGCTTTGCTCCAATAATCAAATAAATCATAACTTCTAAGACGTGCCTCGCCTAATTTATTCCTAACAATCATATTTTCAAATATAATTTTTTTAAAATTATCACTATCTGCAATATAAGCTATACCATTATGCAAATCCATTTCAAAAACACCAAAAGCATTTTTTGCATTGCCTTTATTTGCAAGAATAAAACTTTCAAATTCCAAACCATTCTTAGAAAATAAGACTAGATTTTGATATTCTCTATTTTCAACATTATCTACATAAATTAGCCAATTTCCAAGCTGCTGCCCAAACTCACCAGGCTTGATATTTACATCTATATTTGTTTTTTTTTCATCAATAAAATTTCTATAAGCAGAATTAGATAATGGCACGATAGCAAGGGAAAAAATAAGCAAAGTCATACTGATTAAAATACTAATTGGCAAAAATACTTTTATTATTGAACTAGGGCTAATGCCTAATGAAAAAAATACTAATAATTCATAATCATAAGATAATTTTGATAGAGACAAAACTGCTGTGGCAAAAAAAGTTATTGGAAGTATGAAAAATATACTATTTGGTAAAGAATATAAATACAAATATAGCAACTCACCAAAAGATATTTTTACAACAAATGTAACCCCTGCAATGCCTATTAAAACTACTATTGATGATATAAAAAATAAAATAATAAAAAATACAAAAAATAATTTTGCAAATGATGAAAATAAATAATACCTTACACTATTGTGAAAAAAATCTGTAATCATAACTC
Organism: Helicobacter sp. MIT 99-5507; assembly: GCF_003364295.1. NCBI lineage: Bacteria > Pseudomonadati > Campylobacterota > Epsilonproteobacteria > Campylobacterales > Helicobacteraceae > Helicobacter > Helicobacter sp. MIT 99-5507. The sequence goes on along the minus strand of NZ_NXLO01000004.1, from coordinate 96,427 downwards.
TTTAGACTTCATTTAGGCTTGGATAATATAATTTTCAATATAGGCATTAAAAAACTCTGGAAAAAATAAAGTTGGCAATGTTCCTAAAAATAAAAATGGAACAAATGGGACTTTGTAATCCTTTTTAGATAATATCAATAATACAACTAAAGCAAACAATGCCGATAAAAAAATAGCAAAAAATGTGATTTTCCACCCAAGTAATGCCCCCATTGTTGCGATAATGATGATATCTCCCTCACCTAAAACATCTTTTTTAGTTATATTTTGCATAGCAAATCGAAGCAAAGTCATAAATCCTGCCAAAGATAATGCACTAGCTACAACAAACAAAAAATCTCCAAAATGCAAGATTCCACCAATTAATGCAAATATAAATGCAGAAAAATTCACGCTATCTGGCACTTCTAGTGTTTTTAGATCAATTATGCACAAAGCAAAAAATAATAAAACACTAAGAGCGATAAATAATGCCGCGAAGCTATATCCAAATTTTAAATAAATAGCATATGCAAGGACTGCTGAAACAGATTCTACAATAGGATACATAATAGAAATTTTACTTTTGCAAAATCCACATTTTCCGCCTAAAAATATATATGATAAAACAGGGATATTGTGATATGGTTTTAGTTTATTTCCACAATGAGGACAGCTGCTTGATGGGAGTATTACACTTTTATTTTGAGGGATTCTAATAATTACGACATTTAAAAATGAGCCAAAGCAAAGCCCAAGCAATATTGCAATCAAATCTAACATCAATAATTCTCCACATTATTCTTTATAAGGACAAATGAGCACTCACCCTTAATGTCTAATAATTGTAATTTTGAATTCTTTTTTATAAATCGTTTTATCACTTGTTTATCATTAGATTCTATCATCGGGGCTACTAGGATTCCACCTTCTGCTAATTGACTTGCTAATTTATCTGATATATTTGAGGCTGCTGCAGAAAATAATATCCTATCAAATGGCGCATACATCTCCCAGCCATTTTGTCCATCATCAAATCTAATGCTAACATTCATAATATCAAGAGTTCTAAATCGCTCTGCAGCTTCTCTTCTTAGCTTATCAATTCTCTCAATACTAAATACTCTTCTAAATAATTTAGACAAAATTGCAGCTTGATATCCGCTACCACAACCAATTTCAAGCACGCTATCACAGCCATTGCTTTCAAGATATTCTGTCATTTTTGCAACCGTGAAAGGTGAGCTAATAAATTGATTTAGCCCTATAGGCAATGCATCAAGATTATATGCATTATGATGCATTGCAGAAGGCACAAAAACCTCTCTTGGCACTTTAAGCATTGCTTCTTTTACTTTTGGTGATAGTTTAAATTTAGAATCTATATTATCTACCATACGTTCTAGTTGGCGATGTTGAATACTCATGCAAGCCCTACATTGATATATTTACGCATTTTTTTAATTTCGCTTAAATCTACTTCGCTAGATACTACTTCTCTTTTATCATTTTTGATAACAACACCAAAAGGAGAGATTATAGCACTTCCTTTAGCCATAGAATAATTTGCAGAATCTGCACAAATAACAAATGCTTGATTTGCAATAGCCAATGCCCTACTTAAAGTCTCCCAATGCTCTTTTCTCTCCTTGCCCCATTGACCTGGAACAAATATAATCTCTGCACCGCGTATAAGATTCCACAAATGCGGGAATCTAATCTCAAAGCAATTTAATGCTCCACATTTAATACCATCAATATCAAATAAACAAATCTCACTTTCTTTACCACTGCCAAAGTGATGATGTTCATTGCCAAGTGGAAAAAGCTTACTTTTTGTTTGTTTATGCACCATAACACCGCGTGAAAAGACTTTTAGATTATTCCAATATTTATTATTGTATTTTTCTATCATTGTAGTTACTATAGTCTTATCTTCGCTAGCTTTTATAAGCCTTTCTGTTGCTATTTTTGAAAATTCACTTGCTTTATCCATTCTTTGATAACAAAATCCGCTAATAGCAACCTCTGGAGTTACAATGATCGCATTTTCACCACAACCTTTTGATATATTTTCGATATTTTTTAAATTGTCTTCAAAATCAAATTTTGTTTTAAGCTGCAGAGCATATAGCCGTTTATTAAAAGTCATCAAACGAAATACTCCCTTTTGAATAGTTTGTAACTTTAGATTCAAAGAAATTAGCTTTTTGATCATTAAAGCTACTAAATTGATCTACCCATTTTATAGGATGTTTTACATTGTAGAGTTTTTTCATACCAACTCTCTCTAATCTCTCATCAGCTAAATATTCTATATATTGTCTAATAATTTCTATTGTTAGCCCTAGAATCTGCCCTTGTGTGATATATTCACCCCAAGAAGATTCTAAATCTACAGCTTTTCTAAACATCTCAATCACTTCTTCTTCTAATGATTTGGTAAATAAATCTGGTCTCTCTTTTTTTACAGAATTAATGAGTGATGAAAATAGCACAAGATGAGTTACTTCATCTCTTTGAATAAATCTAATCATATTTGCACTTGCAAGCATTTTTCCACTTTTTGCAAGTGTATAAAAATATGAGAATCCCGAATAAAAATATATGCCCTCTAGAATCTGATTTGCAAAAAATGCCTTTAATAAATTTTGTTCTGTTGGATTCTTTGCCAAATCCATATAAACATCTGCTATATGATCATTTTTATTTCTTAGCTCTACATCTCTACGCCACATTTCATATATTTCATCGCTATTATCACTGATTGCTTGCACCATAACATCATAACTTTGTGAATGCAAAGCCTCTTCATACGCTTGACGAACCAATATCAAATTAAGCTCTGGGCTTGTTATGTATGGATTTACATTGTCAATTAGATTATTTGTTTGTAAAGAATCCATAAAAATAAGCTGTGCTAAAGCCCTATCATAGCCAAGTTTTTCTTGCTCTGTTAGTCCGCTTACATAGTCTCTTTTATCTTGTGCCATGCCAACTTCTTCTGGAAACCAAGTATTTGCAAGCATCACTTTCCATAGATTGTAAGCCCATTGATATTTAATCTTATTTAAATCAAACATACTTGTTGGATCGCCATTAAATACCTTTCTTTCATTTACACTTTCACTAGATTCTGGATTATAAATCTTTTTTCTTTTAGCAATTTTATCACTCATAAATTTCTCCTTGGTAGATGCAGTTTGTTTATGATGCTTCAATTTTAAGTAAATTCGCATTATACAAAAAAACTATTATATAATTAAAATCAAAAACAAGCTACATAATAATAAACAATTAAAAGCTATTGTAAAATCTAAATAATAAGGCGTTAAATGAAAAAATCTCCAGATTTAGTATTTGAATCTTATGATTTTAGCTCTAAATATTTCTCAAAAGAGATACATTCACCATTTACTATCAAAAATAGTGAGATAAAAGCACTAGATTCTAGTCGCCCACTTGGCATTAGCGGACATTTAAGGGCAAAAAATGAAGTCTTTAGCATAAAAGAAGCTATAGATTCTGCTATGCCTGCTCTTGATGAATTAATAATCACAATCCAGCCATATATAAATGAAAGTGGCATTGATGAGACTTATAAAATAGCAAAAGAGGCAAAAGAAAGATATGGGGATAAAATAAAACTATTTTACTACACACTACAAACAGGCACATTTATCGGCTCACACATAAAAAATGATGATAATAGTTGCAATGACAATAGAAGCATCCATAGTTTTGCACATTATTCAAATTTTGGATTAAAAGAAATAAGCTATAAATATTATATGAAAATTGATGCTGACCAAATATATTTTACGCAAAAATTACTTGAACTAAGAGAAGCAATACTCTCAAGTGATATTTATACAAAAGCCAATCGAAGCTTTTTTGATAAAGTAATAGGCAAATTATGTAATCCATTTTATAATATCTTGGTTAGAATCTTGCCACTTAAAACTTATGTAAAATTAGTAACTTTGATAAACAAAAAAGTGAGCTTTGGACTTAGTGGAATCCAGCTTACACTTCATCAATCTGCACTATTAAATAGGGGGGGGGCAGCAGCAAGATATAGAATCTAGCATAAATAAGATTCTATGTTCTCCATTAAAAAAATCGCTTTTAAAAAAAATGTTTATTCCTCTAAAAATTCATTATGATAGATTCTATTGTTTAAATGGTGGGGTAGATACTTCTATCTTTGCACCAGATTCTAAGAATTTGTATTATTATTTTGCAGATCACGGAGTAGAAACTCAAAACGGAATAGGACATAAAGGTGTGCGAAATATCGGCTGTTTTTGGGTGCATCTAGGAATGATAAAGAGATATTTTTTAGCACAGGGTAAAGAAAATGATGACCATATTAGTATTGAGAATTTTTTAAATACAAATATAAAAAATCTCAAAATGCAAGTAAAAGCCCATTATAAGCCTGATTATCAAGGTAGTCTTGATAATATCAATATTCATTTAGAAAATGATAAAAAATATCTAAAAGAACTTTTAAAAGACGATGAAATAAAAGAGTAAGCCCACGATGATGCGATAAACACCAAAAGCAATATAGCTAAAATTTGAAATAAATTTTAATAATATTTTAATAGCAAAAATAGCAAAGATAAAAGTCACAAACAAACCAAGCAATATATATAAAAAATTTTGTGTATTAAGAGAATCTATATTTTTATAAATATCATATCCACTTGCTATAAACATCGTAGGCACAGCAAGGAGAAATGAAAATTCTGTAGCAATTTTCCTATTTAATTTTAAAACTAATCCTCCAAATATAGTAGAACCGCTACGAGAAGTGCCAGGAATCATAGCAAGAGCTTGAAAACAGCCTATATAAAATGCTTTTTTGTAGCTAATAGATTCTAATGAATTTACTTTTGAGGGCTTATTTTTTAAAAATAATTCCAATATTATAAATAAAATTCCACCAATAATTAACATATAAACAACCGTGTGTGGATGAAACAATCTTTTTATAAAATTATAAAAAAATAATCCACAAATTCCAGCTGGCAAAAATGCAACAAATAGTTTTGAAAGCAACTTATAATCCAAAAATTTCCTCCAAAATAAAGCCAATACTGCCAAAATTGCGCCTAATTGAATAACAACTTGAAAACTTTTAGTAAAATTATCATCTTGATTTATTCCTAGCAAGTTTGAAGCAAGGATTAAGTGTCCTGTGGAAGATATGGGCAAAAACTCGGTTATTCCTTCTATAATACTCAAAATTATTACATCAGCAATATTCATAATAAATCCTAAAATTTTATTTAGCTAACAATTTAAAATTATAACATTCAAAGGTTAAAACACTACAATTTTATGATAATTTAGCATTTTGCATTTAGGGAGTTTAAAATGTTTTCAAAAATATTAATAGCAAATAGAGGTGAAATTGCTGTTAGAATTATTCGTGCATGCAATGATTTACATATAAAAAGTGTTGCTATTTATTCTAGGATTGACAAAGAAAGTATGCATGTAAAAATGGCAAGTGAAAGCCACGAAGTGAGTGCTGACCCGCTAAAGGCATATCTTGATGGTGATGCAATAATAGAAGTAGCACTATCTTGCGGAGCAGAGGCAATTCACCCTGGATATGGATTTTTAAGTGAAAATGCAGAATTTGCAAAAAAAGTAAGTGAAGCAGGGCTTGTGTGGATTGGTCCAGATTCTAGCGTTATTGCAAGAATGGGAGATAAAAAAGCTGCAAGAGATCTTATGCAAAAAAATGGAATCCCAATAGTGCCAGGCACAGATATAATAAATAATTGCAGTATTCAAGAAATAAAAGCAATGGCAAATAAAATCGGTTATCCTGTAATCCTAAAAGCAAGCAATGGAGGCGGTGGCAAAGGGATTCGAGTAGTTAGAAGTGATCATGAAATAGAGGAAAATCTAAATGCTTGTAAAAGAGAAGCTATGGCATTTTTCAAAAATGATGATGTTTTTATGGAAAAATATATTGAAAATCCAAAGCATATAGAATTTCAAATCATAGGTGATAATTATGGAAATATTATTCATTTATTAGAGAGAGATTGCTCAATTCAAAGACGACATCAAAAGCTAGTAGAAATCGCACCAAGCCCTACAATGAGTCTTGATTTAAGAAGGAGAATGGGCTCTGTTGCGGTGGCTGCTGCAAAAGCTGCAAAATATACAAATGCAGGGACAATTGAATTTTTAGTCGATGATTTAGGAAGATTCTACTTTATGGAGATGAATACCAGAATCCAAGTCGAACATGGAATCACAGAAGAAATCACAGGATTTGACTTAATTGGTAGGCAAATAAGATGTGCTGCAGGGGAAATATTGGATTTAAATCAAAGTGAAGTTTTACATCAAGGTTATGCAATAGAAGTGCGAATAAATGCAGAAGATGTAGCAAATGATTTCAAACCAAATCCAGGAAAAATTACGACATACTATCCAGCACTTGGACCATTTGTCCGCATAGATAGTGCTGTTTATAAGGACTATACAATACCACCAAATTATGATTCAATGATAGCAAAATTAATCGTTCGAGCCTCAAGCTACGATCTAGCGGTAAATAAACTCATTAGAGCATTAGAAGAATTTACCATAAGAGGAATAAAAACAACAATTCCATTTTTATTAAATATCGCAAAAGATAAAGACTTTAGAAAAGGAAACTATGATACTTTGTATCTAGAATCTAAAATGCAAGAATTAATGCCAAATGAAACGATAAACAAAGATGATATTGCAGCAGCTATTGCAGCGGCTATTGCTATCAAAGCAGGATATTAATCAAAATATAAAAAAGAAATTATTAAAGATTTTTAAAAAGAGTATTTTTTAATAGCAAGAATATTAAATAAATATTTGGAAACACACTTAGATTGATAACAATCATGATTCTAATAATTCTTGCACTCTATTTAATAAGAATCTTTATTTTAAAGTTTATGCAAAGTTTAATCTTAGTATAATTTCAACTTTTTTAAAGCCAAAAAAAGTTTAAGGAATAAAGATGAAAAGAACATATCAACCACATAAAAAACCAAAAAAAACAACTCATGGTTTTAGAGCTAGAATGAAAACAAAAAATGGTCAAAGAGTGATTAGAAATAGACGCGCTAAGGGTAGAAAAAGATTAGCTGCTTAAAAATTTGAAATACATACAAACACTAAAAAATAAAAAAGAATTTGACTTTGTATATAAAAATTCTAAAAAATACAGAAGTCAAATTTGTGATATTTGTATATTAGAAAATAAAGCGATAAATAAGTTTTATAATAAATTTAAAAAAGTGCAAAAAACACATACAATTGGACTTAGTGTCTCAAAAAAGATTGGCAATGCAGTAAAGCGAAATCTGATAAAAAGAAGACTTAGAGTGATTTGTAAAGAATTTTTAGTTGGTATAAATCAAAAACAAATGAAATATATATTTATCATTATCACAAAAAATGAAATCATAAAAATTCCATTTTTAAATCTAAAAGAGCAAGTTTATAATCAGCTCTTGCTTGCAAATAAATCAAATAGCAGAATTGATTATGAAAATTGATTGTATATTTAGATTTTATAAAAAATATATTTCTCCATTAAATCCACCAAGTTGCAGATTCTACCCTACTTGTTCTTGTTATGCTAATACTCAATTTAGATTCCAAAATCCTTTATTGGCATTTATAAAAACTACACTTAGAATCTTGCGTTGCAATCAACTTTTTAATGGTGGCATTGATTACCCTGTGGTAAAATACAAAATACAAAATACAAAAATATTACATACCAACAAAAAACAACAAAATATAGACTTTTGGTTAGTACCAAAAGATAAAAATAATTTTTATGTTATTAAAAGCTTAAGGAAAAATTGATGAATGACAATAATTCAAATAAGAGATTCATAATTGCAGCGGTATTATCAATACTATTTTTGATACCATATATGTATTTTTTTTCTCCAGATACAAAAACAAAAGAAGTAATAAATTCTGCAAACAAAACAATAGAGCAAAATAATGCTCCAGCAATAAGCACAACTCCAACAATAAAAGATGAAACAAAAGCACCAATAAGTAGCTCAAAAATCATTGCAAAAATAGAATCTCAAAAAGTAGATATTGAAATTGACGAACTTGGTAGAATCTCAAATATCTTCTTAAAAGACAAAAAGTTTCTAAATCCAGATGGCAAGCCACTTGAATTACTTAGCAAAGATTCTATCAAACCACTTGAAATGCGATTTAGTGATAGTGAAATCAATAAAAAAGCTTTTGATACTCCATATACCGCTAGCACTAGTAATCTAAATTTGGATTCTACTTCTCAAAGTATTACATTAACCCAAGATTTAGGCAATCTTGTGATAAAAAAGATTCTTACATTTCATAACAATCTAAGCTATGATATAAAAATTGAGCTAAGCCGACAAGTAGAATATTTTATATCAAACGGAGCGCGTCCGATTGCTGATAGCTCACCTTATGTATTCAAAGGTGTGATAGTCAAGAAAAATGATGACAAACTAGAAAAAATAGAAGATGGCGATAGTAGTGAAACGCTTACATTTAATAAAGCAAAATTTATAGCAAGTGTTGATAGATATTACACGACTTTATTTTTCAATAAAGATGGATTTGATATTATCACAGATTCTACTAGCAATGGAAATGCTCTACCTTATGTAATACTCAATGATAATGTAAGTTTTAGCGGATATATTGGACCAAAAAACTATAAAGACCTTAGCAATATCTCAAGCGATCTTGGCGATGTGGTGGAATATGGGGTTATTACATTTTTTGCAAAGCCATTATTTTTACTTTTAGAGTGGCTTTTTGATATTTTTAGCAATTGGGGTTGGGCAATCATCGCATTGACACTAATTGTTAGAATCTTGCTATATCCTTTGACTTATAAAGGTATGGTATCAATGCAAAAATTAAAAGATTTAAGCCCAAAACTAAAAGAAATCCAAACAAAATACAAAGGCGATTCACAAAAGCTACAACTTCACATGATGGAGCTATACAAAAAACACAAAGTAAATCCTATGGGCGGATGTTTGCCACTACTTTTACAAATACCTGTATTTTTTGCAATTTATCGTGTATTATACAATGCAGTCGAGCTAAAAGATTCTGCGTGGCTATTTTGGATACAAGACTTATCTGCGATGGATCCATATTTTATATTGCCAATACTTATGGGTGCGACTATGTATTTACAACAACACTTAAGCCCAGCAACATTTAATGACCCAACACAAGAAAAAATATTCAAGCTCTTGCCTGTATTTTTTACAATATTTCTAATCACATTTCCAGCAGGATTGATACTATATTGGACAGTTAATAATATATTTTCAATAATTCAGCAAATGATTATAAATAAAGTAATGCAAAATAAAAAAGCTCAAGAGATAGAAGAACACAAAAGGTCTAAAAGTGATAAAAATTAGTGCTAGTGATGTAGAAGAAGCTTTACTAAAAGCTTCAAAAGAATTGAATTGTTCATGCATAGATTTAGAATATGAAGTTGTGCAAGAGCCAAGCAATGGATTCTTTGGATGCTTTGGTAAAAAAGATGCGATTATTGTTGCATCTATAAAAGAAAGACAAAAAATTACTCCACAACCTATTGAAACTAAAAAATACAAAATAGAAGATGCAATCAAAGAAATAAAAGAAGAAATAAATGAATTATTCTCACATTTGCCATTTAAGCTTAACGAAATAAATGTAGAAAAATACGATTCAAATACAATCTCTATATATTTTAAAGGTGAAGATTCTGCATTGCTTATCGGTGAAAAAGGATATAGATACAAAGCTATATCATATTTATTATTTAATTGGATTAATCCAAAATATGGATTTAATATCCGTCTTGAGATTGAACGATTTTTAGCAAATCAAGAAGAAATGATTGGGACATATTTAGAACCAATCATAAAAGAGATTAAAAAAACAAATGAAACTTTTAGCACAAAGCCATTTGATGGGGTGCTAGTGTATATTGCATTAAAAATCTTACGAGAGAATCTTCCAGATAGATTTATTATGATAAAAACAAACGAATATAACGAAACCTACATAGTAGTTACAAGTAATAATGCAGACAATAAATGACACTATTGTTGCTATATCAACTCCAATTGGGATTAGTGCTTTAAGCATTACTAGATTAAGCGGTAATAATGCCCTAAATATAGCCAAAAAACTCACAAAATCAAATGATTTTACCCCACGATACGCACATCTAAAATATATATATAATACAAATGGAAATATTATTGATAAGTGCATAGTGATATATTTTAAAGCACCACATAGTTTTAGCGGTGAAGATATTGTTGAATTTCAAAGTCATGGTGGCATTGCTGTGCCTAAAAATATAGTAGATGAATGCATTCTACTTGGTGCAAAGCTTGCAAAACCAGGTGAATTTAGCAAAAGAGCGATATTAAATAACAAGCTAGATTTAAGCACAGCAGAAAGCATATCAAAGCTAATTTTAGCTCAAAGCAAACAAGCAAGCGAGATATTAGCTAGATTATTAAAAGGCGATTTGGGTAATTTTATAGAATCTTTTAGAAAAGATTTAATCGAGATTTTGGCTCATATTGAAGTTTTAATTGACTATGCACAAGAAGATTTACCAAAAGATCTAGAATCTTCTATCCAAAAAAAGCTAGAAGATTCTATTGATAAACTAGATACAATATATAAGCACTCGCTTAGCAAGCAGCATATCATAGATGGGCATAGACTTGTTATCATTGGGCGTCCAAATGTTGGAAAAAGCTCGCTTTTAAATAAATTATTATTAAAAGATAGAGCAATTATTTCTAATATTGCGGGCACAACAAGAGATGCACTAGAAGAATCTATAACAATAAATAATCAAATAATAAAAATAATAGATACAGCAGGAATAAGAAAAACAAGCGACAAAATAGAACAAATTGGTGTAAATAAATCCTTGCAATATGCAAAGGAAGCTACTATTATCATTGCACTATTTGATGGAAGCAGGGAATTTGATGATGAAAATATCATCGAAATTCTAAACCAAAATAAAGATAAAATCATCATTGCTGCTATAAATAAAATCGATAAAGAGCAATTATTTGATGAATGCAAGCTAAAAGATTTTGAAATGATAAAAATATCTATGTTAGATTCTAGTGTGATTAAATTAAAAGATATGATAGGACAAAAAATAAGTAGTGATACAATCAATAATCAAGATATCATACTATCATCAAGCAGGCAAATTGAGTGTATAAAATCATGTATTGTTGAATTACAAAATGCAAAAGAAAATATGATTGATTTTGAGATATTTAGCTTTCATATAAATACTGCTTTACACTCGCTAGATTTGCTTACAAAGCCATTTTGCAATGATGAAATGTTAGATTCTATGTTTAGTGAATTTTGTCTTGGCAAATAATCATCTAAGTGCAGAATCTAAAAACTCATCTATATCTATATAATTCCCAGCAATTTCATTATACATAATATAGTTTGCCATAACTTTTATGCCATAGATTCTACTCTCTTCATAAGGAATAAATTCCATACTAAGCCATGGATCATATTTATTAGATTTGCTAAATACTTTTATATCTTTTAGATGATTTCTTATAAATGTCGGACCACCATTGTAAGCATATGATACAAATAATGGATGTTTAAATTCTTTATTTAAATGCTCTAAATAATAAGCACCAAATTTCAATGCTATCTTTGGATTAAACATATCTTCTTTTGTAGCTTCTATGCCAATATTTTTAGCAAAATATGAAACATTAAAAGGCATAATTTGCATTATACCAAGTGCATAAGATCTAGATACAACAGATGGTAAAAACTTGCTTTCTTGCTTTGCTACAGCATAAAGTAGAGCTTTTGTATTTGCATCAACATCAATTTCATCACTATATGGCATAACAAAAAATTTCTTTGAATAATTAAAATATCTATTCAAGATAAAAATTAAATGAGGTAATGTATTTTCATAATAAAATAATTTTGCAATATGAAGCAAATTTTCTTTATCTTTTACTAAGGCTATATTTTGGCTAAGGATTTGCCATTCAAATGGATTTGATATATCAAATGGACTTTTATCTTTTATCAATCCTCTAAAAATAGGATCATCAATAGTAATAATTTCTAAATTTGGTGCTTTTTTTAGCAATCTGCTTGCATATAAAGAATAAAGATTGAAATTATGACTATCTGCTAATTGATTTAATACATCTTTGTTGTTGCTTAATTTATACACCCAAAATAAAGATTTATCTCGTAAAAATAGATTCTTAGAATTAGAAGCTTTTAGAAAATAATCTAATGCTTTTTTGGTATTTTTAGCATTTAGCTCATTTAGCCCAAGTGCAAAAAAACTCCAATCATTTACATCTTTTATCGTTACTTTTAATAATGCTTGTGTGAATTTTGGATATTGATTAGAGATGATTAAGTGGTATAAAGCTTTATTGTAGTTTTTATTTGATAATAACTGGGATTTTTTTGGAGTATTATTAAAGACATTTGCCCTAGCACTTCCTAATGTAAAATAAATATCACTAAAATCCTCTCCACTAGCAGCTATTATAGAATCTAGTATATTTTTAGATTCTAGAATCTTGACTTGATTTAGTATTTTTTTACTATTTATCCTAGAGAGCGTTTTTTTATCAATCTTTTCATTAATTGCATAAACTAGCTTAAATCCAAGATTGAAACATTCATCATCGCTATTTAATAATTCTTTATATGATAAGTTTTTGCAATATAAATCTTTTTGCAATTTTTCTTTTGGAATCTTATCCAATAGCGCATTAATCATTTTTGGACTTTTATTTTCAATTAGTGGATATAGCTTTATTGCTTCATCTTGCGATATATTACCTTGCAAATATTCATATATATAAAAGTCCCTAGCAATGCCTCGTGGTTTGGATTCTATAAATTCAAGACTATTGCTATATAAGATTCCACTAAATAGCGATATAAGACTAAAAACTAGCAACATAATTTCTAAGTATTCCAATCAAAAACAAATCAATAAATTTTAAAAATATAATAACAATCAAAGGTGCAAAATCTATGCCATTAAAAATAGTAGGCAACACTCTTCGCACTTGCATAAATACAGGCTCTGTAAGCCTATATAAAATCTGAACGATTTGATTATATGGGTCTGGTCGCACAAAAGTAATAAGTGCTGATATGATTACAATCCACATATAAGTATTAATAAGAATATGCAGTATTTCAGTAATGGCATTTAAAAATGTAGCAAACACCATTATTCACTCCTTAAAATTTCTTTTAAATAGAATCTTAAATAAATATAAATATCATTTAGCAATGGTCCATTATTTGCACCTGTAAGCAAATATCTAAGTGGATGAAACAAAGCTTTTCCATTTAATTTTGTTAGCTCTATTAATTTTGCCTTAAGAGAATTAAAATCCTCTAAACTCTCAGAATCTTCATCTATTAGCTTTATGAGAGTATCATAGATGAGTTTCATATCATTACTTGTTATATCTTTTTTAGAAAATATCAAAGCAATTTTATCTCTTAGCTCGTTTAATGTGCTTGCCTCTTCAAGATAAATTTTAGCCAATGCTCCAATAGATAAATCACTAGATTCTAATAAATTTGTCATATCTTTTAAATTTAGTGCTTTTAAATGCTCTCTATTTATATGTCTTAGCTGATTTATATCAAATTTGACAGGAGATTTTGATAATGTTTTTATATCAAACCATGTTAGCGCATCTTTTAGATTAAATATCTCTTGTTTTGGTTTATTTCCCATAGATAAAAGATAATTAATAATTGCTTGTGGCAAGAATCCTTGTGATAAAAGCCAACTTACGCTTGATTCATTATCCCTTTTGCTCATTTTTTTACCATCTTTATTTAATATGATTGGCAAATGGGCATATTTTATCTCTTTTAAATACCCTAGAGAATCACGAATTAGAATCTGTTTTGGAGTATTTGAAGTATGGTCTTCACCTCTTATAATATAGCTAATATCATAAATCATATCATCAATACTGCAAGCAAAATTATAAGTAGGGATTCCATCTTCTCTAATGATTACAAAACTATCAATTTCATTTTTAGAAAATTTACACTCACCTTTTATTTCATCAAAAAAACTAATATCACAATTAGCACCTTTTAGCCTAATAACAGGATTTGGATTTGTATCTTTGCATTGTAATGCCCATGAATCATCATATCTAAATGCCTTGCCATTTTTGATTGCTTCTGCTTTTTTAAGAGCTAAAAATTCTTTTGTGCAATAGCAATAAAATGCTTTTCCTTTTTTTATTAATTCATTTGCAATGATATTATGTTGCTTAAAATTATCACTTTGATATACAAGCTTGTCCCAAAGTAAGCCAAAAAGATTTAGAATTGAGAGAATCTCTTTATCTTTTCCATTAATATTTCTTGTATTATCAGTATCTTCAATACGGATTAAAAACTCATCATTTGTTTGCTTTGCAATGATATAATTTAATATTGCAGCACGAAGATTGCCTATATGTAAATCACCTGTCGGGCTTGGCGCAAAACGAAGCATTAAAAACTCCAAAATATTTTTTTTAAATGGATTCTAACACAAAGAATGATTAAAACTTATCTGCAAATTTATCTTTTATGTTTATGAATTTATCCAAATTTTCAACCAATAGATCAACCAACTCACCTTGGAATTGGACATTTCTCAATTTAAGCATATGTTCTATTACTTCTTGCATAGGCCATGCTTTTTTATAACATCTATCATTACTTAATGCATCAAAGACATCTGCTACAGCCGTAATCCTGCCAAATAGCGGTATTTCCTCTCCGCTAAGTTTATTTGGATATCCTTTTCCATTCCACCATTCATGGTGAGTTACGGCTATCTCTGCACTTGCTTTTAGAATATCTCTATCAGAATAATGAAGCATATCATAGCCTTTTTGGGCGTGTGTTTTCATGATTTCAAATTCTTCATCTGTAAGTTTGCCAGGCTTATTTAAAATTGCATCAGGAATTGCTATCTTTCCTATATCATGCATTGGAGAGGCGATTTTTAGTAACTTTGCTTGTTCTTCATCTAATCCATATAATTTAGCTAAAAGATACGAATATTCAGCAACTCTTTTTACATGATTTCCTGTTTCTCTACTTCGCCCTTCACTAATTGCACCCATAGCATAAATAATTTCTTTTTGAATATTTTCTAATTCTTTTTGCATTGTGTATATTTCTGTAGTATTATGCAAGATTCCAATGATTTCTCTCTCTTCTATATTTTCAATATTTACACCCATTAAATAAGCCTGTATATGCAACTTATTTCCATTTTTAGCAAGACAAGTTAAGTTTAGATTGACAAAACCTTTTGTATAGAGAATCTTTTCATTTTCAGCAATAAAATTTTGAATATTATCTTTTGGTATATCCAATAATAATGATATAGGTTTATTTAAAATTTCATTTCTTGTATAGCCTACAATTTGTTCAAAATATTGATTTACTTCCACAAAACAATAATTTTTTATTTTAATCATCGCAGTGCTTCTATCTAATAGACTTTGGTATTCTTGTATTATTTTTTCTTTTTCAAGTGATATTTCTACAACTGAATTGATACTATGTTCAAAAGATTGATTTTTAAACTCATACTCTGTAACATCATCCATGCTACAAATATACATCAATAAATTATTTTTAGAATCAACTATTGGCTTTATAGTAGTCCTTGTATAAAAAATACTCCCATCTTTTGCGAGATTCTTTATATTTCCATGCCAAGTTTTATTATCTTTAATACAATTCCAAATCACTTGAATAGTAGATTTGCTATCTTCATATATAAATCTTGATAATCTCTCTCCTATAATATCACTCTTTTGATATTTGGAAGTCGCTAAAAATGCTTCATTGACACCTATTATCACACCATGCTTATCTATATACAATATTATAGAGCTTTCTTCTAAAAGCTCCTTATATTGCCCAAACACCTTTACCATAGCCCTATAATCATCATTTACAACATTGGCTAAATGACTTATGCTATATATAGCCATATCATTTTGATTAAATATTGAAGTAGGAGATTCTATAGATTTAATATTATTTATCTCTTCACAACCCTCACTTAACGCCACAAGTGAGCTAGAAACATTAAATACATGATTTTTATTTTTACTATGGAAAAACTCACCATAAGCAAAGAAGCCGCCAGATGGTGCGATACTGTCAAATTTTTCTACTTGATGTGATTGCAATCCGGTAGTTTTAAAATAAATATATCTGGTAATACATAAATATAAATAAATTCCCTCTATGTTCAATTCTTTTAAATTATTTATTTGGCTGACTACTTTGTTTGTTGTATCAATGATAGACCTGACACCAAAGCTGACTTTTGACCCAAGCTTAATGTCGCTTGAATATCTAGCAGAACCATCATCAAATATTTCTGTTACTACCTTGCCGACAAGCATTCCATTTTCGAATAATGTAAGAGGAAATTCAAAACTACTCATAGGCAAGTTATCAGCCACCAAATCACCAAGATATTTTCTATATATTTCTCTTACAGGAATATTATTTATGGTCTTTACTATACCGCCATCGCCAATGCTTGTTATCGTCATAGCAGTGCCAATATTTATAAATTCAAATATAAAATCTGTATATACTTTCAAATCAGTCGAATCAAGTATCACACATACAAATGAAAACTCTCCAACTCCACTTTTATCACCAAGATATATATGACTATTGCTTAAATCATCACCTGCGACACCACCTGAAACAATAGTCTCTGGAGATTGCAAGGCTATATTATCCAGCACTACTTTGCAATCAGCTTTATTATTATCACCAAATAAAATCAATAATTTTGTATCTTTGCTTATATTGCCTATGATTTGTTTTGCGATTGCATTATCATCATCACCATAAAAGCTAAGAACTTTTATTTTTGTTTTTTTAAAAATCGATACAGAAATAGTAATTTTACCTTCATATACATTAGAATCTGCGATTCCAGCAATAGTGCTACTTAGCATAATCTCACTATGAGGCAATATTTCAATTAGGTTCTTAATGACATCGTTTGTAAAGGCAATATCAAATTTTCCATCAAAAATCTGTATTAAAATATTTTTTTCATCACTAAAAATACTAAGTTTATTCTGTAGCTGCTCTTTGTTTTCATATACAAAATTTATATTTTTCAAATTTTATATCTCCATTAGAATCTTATATAAAATATATGTGTATTACCACTATAGCTATACTCGATATTCATTTTATGTAATTTAACAATCTCATTTACAATCGACAATCCAAGCCCATATCCACTTTTTATAATCTCACCGCGATAAAATGGTTCGAAATAATACAATATATCATTTTGCAATTTTTTACCATTATTGCAAAACATAATACCTTTTTCACTCAATTCTATATTAACAACACCATCATCGCTATATTTGATTGCATTTTCTATCAAATTTTTAACAGCAATGCTAATTAATCTTAAATCACCATGTATCTTGACACTTTTAATGACATTCAATACTATTTTTTCATTTTCAAAATCACGCAATGCTTCAAATATCACGCTCTCACTCATAAATTCACTAAAATTTAATCTAAAATCTCCCTCTTGGATTCTCTCATATTCAAGCATATTTTGACTAATCCTATCAAGAGAATCTATATATCGATTTAAATCTTTTTTTAGCTCATCTCCATTTTTTAAGCTAAGTGATAATTTTATTTTTGCAAGTGGCGTTTTTAACTCATGTGCGATATTTCTAGTGATGAGCTCTCTTGCTTTAATGAGGCGAGATATTTTTTCATTCATTTCATTAAAAGCAAGCATTAATTGCCCTATTTCATCTTTTTGATTTGTAGTAAGCATTTTTGCATAGATTCCAGCTTTCAATTCATCAATCGCATTTTTTAATCTATTTAGCGGACGAAGCACTTTGTGAAATAAGAAAAATGCAAGAAGCGCAATAATACTTAAGTGAAATAATAATACTATAGTCTTATAATTATCCCACTCATTGCTGCTTACAAGCCTAACAAAGGTGATTTTATTATCTAAAAAAACTATACTAAAGCCCATAAAAGAATCATAAGAGAAGATTCTAAAATATAGCATATTATTAAAATCTTCATACAATGTAGTCGCATTTTTAGGGACATCTACAACTTGTGTATATCCAAAACTATTTCCTATTCTATAAACAGCATCAAGATTACCGCTTAAATAATAAGGCATCAAAGTTTGCACAAAAACAATCATTTCGCTTTTTAATCTATCATCTTGGCTTTCTTTCAAAATCTTATCTGTTTGTATAAAAAAAGCTATAGTGATGAAAAATAACACAAATATTATAATTACAAATTCATGTTTTAACTGCAAAATCTATACCCTATCCCCCAAACTGATTGTATAAATCTTGGTTCTTTTGCATTATCATTAATCTTAAATCTAATATTTCTTATATGCGTATCGATACTTCTTAGTGTAGAATCTTCATTTATAGCAGAAATGCTATTTGCAATCTGTTCCCTACTCATAGGTTTTTGTCTATTTTCTATCAAAAAAAGCAATATATCAAATTCAGTTGGTGTCAAATCTACATTTACTCCATCAATAAAGACATTTCTTTGTTCTATATTTATGCCCATATTTCCAAATTCAAGATTTTTTGGTTTTAATCTTCTTAACATTGCATTTATGCGCGCTAATAACTCAACAGGTTCATATGGTTTTGCAAGGTAGTCATCTGCGCCTCTTTCAAATCCCTCTACTTTATTAAAAATATCACTTCTAGCACTTGATATAATAATTGGCACTTGTGTGATTGCCCGAATCTTTTTGCAGAGTTTAAATCCATCCATTTCAGGAAGTGTTAAATCTAGTATGATTAAATCTATATTATTTTTGCCTTCTAATATTTCTAATGCCTTACTTGGCAAATGTGTCGCAATCACTTGATATTTTGATTGAGTCAAATATGCTACTATAAGTCCTTGCATCTCCAAATCATCTTCAATCAATAATAATTTATGTGTCATAAATGCTCCAAAATTCAATCTCTATTTTCCTATTTCTTCAAACGGATTGCCACTATTTTCAGCTTGACGAAGTCTTTGTGAATTTTCAAACCTATTTTGCAAGATTCTACTATAATTTTCTCTTTCTCTAATCTTTTCACCAAAAATCGCTCTTTGCTCTTTATTTAATATCTCATATACATTAAGCAAAAAGTTTCTTTCAGCTGAAACTCTTTGAGACTCCAAATCTATGCTTCTATTAAGTATAGCAGAATCTGCACTAAGTGATGAGTTTGAAAAACTATCTACAATCTCATTATTGACTTTATTGAAATCATCATACCATTTGTATAAAAATGAGTGATGCTTTCTTACGGCATTATTTAGCTGTATTTGCTGCTCTCTTGAAAGCTTAAGCTTTTGTAACTCCATATAAAAGTTACCTAAAAAATCTGCTTTTAGCGTTAAAAAAAATATAAACAAAATAAAAATAGTTCTCATAAAGATTCTCTTTTTAAAAATAAATTTATATAGAAAAAATTGTAAAACAAAATTATGAATTTTTATTTAATTTCTCTTTAAAGCAATTTTATCCCTGCAAATTTAATAATTCTAAAATAAATAAATAAATAAATAAAAATAAAAACTATAGAAATAGCAATAAGCATAAATGTATTATCAAAAAATAAAATTGGTAAAAATATAAATGGAATATTTAAAATCCATATTAATATTGAAGTTTTATAATTTGAGCGAGTTATTCGCTTATAAATCAACATATGAAAATGAATAGAATCTGGCTCCATAGCAGACATAGAGCGTATTATTTTCTTTCTATAAATAGAAAATAGGACTTCAAAAATAGGATATATCATAATGCAGATTCCATACCATGGGCTAACTCCATTATCTTTATTTTGAGTAAGCAAAATAAGCAAAAACGCCAAGATGAAGCCAACCAAGTATGCTCCACCATCACCTAAAAAGATTCTGCCTTTTGGAAAATTTAAAAGTAAAAAACCCAAGATTCCGCCAATAAGCCCAATGCAAATATAAAATATTTTTATATCACCAACGATATATGAAACAAATGTAATACTTAGCAATGCAAGAATGCTAAATCCTCCAGCTAATCCATTGAAACCATCGATAATATTTATAGCATTAATAATCCCAACAATACAAAATACACTAAAAATAACACCAATATAATAAGGCAAAGATAATCCAATATCAGTAATCACACAATCAAAAAAATAAATCGCGCTAATAGAGGCTAAAACTTGTAATAAAAGCCGCTGTTTTGGGCTTAGAGAATTTTTTATATCTTCTAATACTCCACTTAAAAATACCAAACATATAGGAATAAATAGTAAAAGATTAAAGTATTTTAATCCAAAGAAAATAATAAAACAAAGAGCTAGAAATATGCCTATTCCGCCTGCTCTAGGAATATCACCATAATGCATTTTTTGTGGTTTTATAGAAGAATCTCTATCAAGTAACAAACCACTTTTTTGTGCGTATCGTATGATAAAACTATCAACTACAAATGCAATAATGAGTGATAGAAAAAATACCTCGCAAAAATATACAATCTCATATTTAGGCATTTTCATCCTTTAGAGCACACTCCCATAAATATGCACTTTTTGCAATCAGTCTTAAATCATTATATTTTGGCTTCCAAGAAGTCTCTTTTAAGATTTTTGCATTATCAGATATTAGTTTTGCTGGATCGCCTTCTCGCCTTTTACCTTGCACTACTCTAAAATCAACTCCACTAACTTCTTTTACAATATCAATCACTTCTTTTACGCTATATCCACTGCCATATCCGACATTAAAAACTTCACTTTTTTTATGAGAATCTAAGAATTCATAAGCACTTAAATGTGCTAATGCTAAATCATCAATATGAATATAATCTCGAATACAACTACCATCTTTTGTATCATAATCATCACCAAAAATGCTTATACTCTCTCTTTTTCCAACAGCACATTCACAAGCTACTTTTATTAGATGTGTAGCATTTTTGCTTCTTTGTCCAAGTCCAAATTTGTTTTTAAAATCACTATCACTTAATGCACCTGCTACATTAAAATATCTGAGTGCAACAAAATTAAAATCTTTATATGCAATCGATGTGTCTCTTAAAATCATCTCGCTCATCATTTTAGAAGTGCCATAAGGATTTATAGGAACCAACATAGAATCTTCCTTTACAGGCAATACTTTTGGCTCACCATAAACTGCAGCAGTAGAACTAAAAATAAATTTATTTATCTTAGATTCTATACATAATGAAATCAAATTTAGCGTATTTTTAGTGTTGTTTGAATAATACAAAAGCGGATTTACAACAGATTCTGGGACGATTAAAGAAGCAGCAAAATGCACTACACAATCAAATTTATTTTGTTGTAATATTTTTTTTAATGCACAAGTATTATTTAAATCAAGGTTGATAAAGCAGATTCTATCTTTGAAATTAGATTCTAAGAAACTAATATTTTCTACAAAACCACTGCTTAAATTATCAATGATAAAAATATTACAAGAAGTATTTTTCAAAAAATGATAAGCACTACAAGAGCCGATATATCCGGCTGCACCAGTAAAAAGTATATTTTTCAATGCTATTCCTTGATAACTTTTTCTATAAAATTATACAATATAAGCAGATTATTTTAGAGTGTTACTTTTTTATTATTAAGCTTTATTAATATCTAGTTTTAATAGTTTGTTAATATCCAAAATTTTAATAATAAAATAAAATTATCATTACAAAATTATCATTTTAGGGGTTAGAGTTATGGAAGATATTTTTGATAGACGATCTTTATCTATGACTATTTTGATGTCACCAGATTTGGCTAATTTTAGCGGTGTTGTCCATGGCGGACATATTATGAGGATGCTAGATCAAGTAGCTTATGCATGTGCGACTAGATATTGCGGTGTTGATGTAGTGACTGTGTATGTAGATAGTGTGAGTTTTAGACAACCTGTCCCAATTGGAAATCTAGTGACTTTTCTAGCTAGAGTAAATTATACAGGAAAAAGCTCAATGGAAGTAGGTATAAAAGTAATAAGTGAAGATATAAAAAATAGGACAGCAACACATACAAATAGTTCGTATTTTACGATGGTAGCACTAGATCCAGATGGAATACCACTAGAAATCGATCAACTAATACCAACAACAAAAGAAGATAAAAGGCGTTATGAAGCAGCAAAACAAAGAAAAATCGCAAGAAGCAAGGCTAAATAGAATCTAAAATCCTTTAGATTCTAGATTCTTAGAAATATCATTATTTCACTTAAAAAGAAGGCTAAATCTTATTGCTATAAGCTTTAAAATTTTATTTTAGATTCCAAGCAAAAGTGCGTTCAATAAGTATTCAACTTCACTATCATTTAGAAATATGCTTTTTTTAAGCTTAATAAAACCAAAAAATAAATCTTTATCAATTACTTCAATATTATTTATTAGGCAACTATTATGAGCGCATAGAAATCCTCTAGTTACAGCTATTTTGTTAGATAATTCCTCATTACAAATAAAACAATTAGAATCCAAACTTAATCTGCCTTCAAAATGCAGTAATTTTACATACATTTCTATTAATACCCTTGATGGATTCTGCTTATTTAAGATAATAGCGCCATTATTTAGCATTTCAAAATAAAAACTAGGAATATCTTCTGTATCGCGTAGATGATTGTTTAATAGCTTTAAAAATTGCTGCCAATAATAAAGCTTAGTAAAATCACTCTCATAAGCAAATCCAAGCTGTATAATATTGCGTAATTTTGGAATAAATTGTCCGTTATATTCTATATCAAAATCGATTTTGCGACCAATACTAATAATGCTATGCCTAAGCCCATAAAATCGATATAAACTCAAAAATTTATTTTGTGTGATGATTTGGACTATGATATCTTCATTTTTTAGCTTCGTAATGCCACTTATAAATCCTTGCAAAAAATAACTCCATAAATCTTTAATTAACAAATTATTTTAATGATACTAAAATATATATTTTACTAACTTAGTAAAGATAAGAAGTTATTTGATAATATTTTCAAAACTTTTATATAGGGGAGGCAAGGAGTGTGGCTTTAGGAATTTTTAATAAAAAAAATAAGCAAATACCAACAGAAACTGCACCAAAAGAAACACAAACACAATGGATAAAATGCAATTCATGCAATGCATTGATGTATTATAAAGAGGTGCTAAGTCAAAACTCTGTATGTCCAAAATGTAATTATCACTTTAGGATAAATGTCCTTGATAGGATAAAATTAATCTTTGATGAAGGTAGCACAATAGAACATGATAGGAATCTATTGCCTACTGATCCGCTAAATTTTGTAGATAAAAAAAGCTATAAACAAAGAATCGAAGAATATGCAAAAAAAACAGGTGGAAGAGAGAGTTCAGCAATAAGCATAGAAGGAAAAATCAATGGAATAGATGTGCAAACTGTAATCTTTGATTTTGAATTTATGGGTGGAAGTCTTGCATCAGTTGAGGGTGAAAAAATACTTCGAGCTATCAATAGAGCGATTGAAAAAAGACAAGGATTGATAATTTGCTCATCAAGTGGTGGAGCAAGAATGCAAGAGAGCACATTTTCTTTAATGCAAATGGCAAAAACAAGTGCCGCCCTGGATAAATTATCCAAGGCTAATCTTCCTTATATTTCTATTTTGACAGATCCTACGATGGGTGGCGTTAGTGCGTCATTTGCATTTTTAGGTGATATTATCATAGCAGAACCAGGAGCTACAATAGGCTTTGCAGGAGCTAGAGTGATAAAACAAACAATAGGTGAAGATTTACCACAAGGATTCCAAACAGCAGAATTTCTCTTAGAACACGGACTGCTTGATATGGTAGTCCATAGAAAAGAATTAAAAAAGACTTTAAGTGATTTATTAGAAATGCTAACAAATGAAAATAAAAATTTACTCAATAGCAAAAAAACAAAATAAATGTGATGAATTTATAAAACAAATTAAACAATTTGGGGTAACAGTGGAAGATATAAGCATATTTAATGCTAATATACAAAAAGCACAAAAAGATTCTGCTATAAGTGCAAAAGAATCTTATGGAATAGAATTTAGTAAATATCTTAAACATAATGTGCCAAATATAGCACTTCACCCAAATGGCAAAGAAGTAAGCACATTTGAGTTTAGTAATCTCTTAAGAGATAAAAATGAAATAAATTTTTTTATTGGTGGTTCATATGGTTTTGATGATACATTTTTATCAAAAACTACAAATATATCACTAAGCAAACTTACTTTTAGCTATAAAATCACAAAAATTATTATATTTGAACAAATATTTAGAGCATTATGCATCATAAACAATCACCCATATCATAAAGAATAAAGGAGTAATATGCGAAAAAGAGAGATTGAGGAACTAAAAAATAAACTTAATTTATTAAAAAGTAATGCTATAAATTCTATAAAAGATTCCAATGACACTATTAATACTCTAAATAGCATAAGTACAAGCGAAGAAGCTGATATCAGTAGTTTTAAATCAATAGCATATGTTGATGAAAATATATTAAAAAATAATAATATGTATTTAGAAGATATAAATAGGGCAATAAAAAAGATAGAAAATAATCAATATGGAAAATGTGAAATGTGTAACAAAAATATTGATATAAGACGTCTAAGGGCAAAACCTTATGCAAGATTCTGTATAACTTGCAGAGAAATATATGAAAAAACAAAAAGTAAAAATAAAAGGACAATGAATGTTTTATAAATACTATCCACTAACAATACTAATACTTGGTGCTTTACTTGGTCTTTATATATACAATCTTGATAGTACTACATTTGAATATACACTACCTTTTAGCAATTTGACATATGATATGCCTGTTGCACTTTGGGTTGTAATAATAATCTATACATTTTTCTTTATTACTATTATATTTATCTTTTCAGATAGAATGGGAAAATTTTTAAGCAATAATGCAATAAAAAACGACAAAAAAACCTTTATACAAAAAGTTAAAAATAAAATCATAGAAAGAAAAGATGAGAATCTAATCCTAAAAACAAGCTTATTTAAAGAAATAGGGGACATAATAGATCAATTTGATATATCACCAAAGCAAGATTCTACAGAATGCCAAAATGCAGAAATAAAAAAATTATTAGCAATGTATTCAAATCTAAAAAGTGGTGAAGAAATAGATGTCTATAAATTTAATATACCTAAAACAAGCTCTCTATTTACATTAAATGTAAAAAATAGTATTTCAAAAAACTATAAAAATGGACTTCCAATAATAAAAAATAAAAATTACATATATGAATTAAAAAAGTTTGCTTTTATTGCACTCATAAAAAATGCACCTAGTAAAGAGATAGAAAAATACAAAGATCAAATAAGCTATGATAGAGAAATAACGCTTGAGCTATTAAATATATTTATAGAAGGCAAAATCTCTTTAAGCAACCAAGAAATAAGTGATATGTGCAAAAATGCAAAATTTACAAAGGGTGATTATCTAAATTTTGTAAAATCCACAAAGGGCAAACTCGATCCAAATGCATGGATAAAAATATTTGAATATTTAGCTGATAATGATGAAAATGCAGAAAATGCATATTTCTATGTTTTATTAGAATTAGAAATGCTAGATAGCGCAAAAGAAAGACTAAGGGCACAACCTGCGTATGAATTCTTAAATATACGTGCATATCTTGATTTAAAAGCAGCAGGAAAATCTTATCCAACAGATTTATTTTTTAAATAAAATTACGAGGAAAGCAAGTGATTAATTTTAATAATCTATTAATGTTAGCTCCACTTGCTGGATACACAGATTTGCCTTTTAGGAGTATGGTAAAAAAATTTGGTGTAGATATAAGTGTAAGCGAGATGATAAGTGCGTATGCACTTAGTTTTAATTCAAAAAAAACACTAAGAATGATTAAAAAAAGCCCTCTTGAATCTCCATTTTCTGTCCAAATTGCAGGCAACAATAAAGAAATCATAAAGCGAAGCATTGATATTTTAAATACACAAGATGGTATTGATATTATTGATCTAAATTGTGGCTGCCCTGCACCAAAAGTAAGCTCTCATGGTAATGGAAGTGGATTATTAAAAGATTTAAATCTACTTGCAAGCTTGGTAAATACAATAAAACTCAATTCAAACAAAAAATATACAAGCATAAAAATTCGCCTTGGCTTTGATAAAAAGATTCCACTTGAACTTGCAAGCATGATTAATGATTGTGGGGCGGATTTTGTTGTAGTGCATGGAAGAACAAAAATTGATGCATATAAAAAAGAAAAGATTGATTATAATGCGATTGCTCTTATTAAAGAAAAGATAAAGATTCCACTTATTGCAAATGGTGAGATAGATTCCTATGATAAAGCAAAAGAAGTATTAAAGATTACAAATGCAAATGGAGTGATGATTGGTAGATTTGCACTAAAAGAACCTTGGATATTTTATCAATTAAAATACGACACAAAAGAACTTCCAAAATTGCTAAAAAAAGATATAGTGCTAGAGCATTTTGACAATATGATTGATGAATATGGCGAACGCGGATGTATAATGTTTAGAAAAAATTTACATACTTATGCTAAAAATCATCAAAATGCACATGAATTTAGAATCAAAATCAATTCATTGACAGAATCTAAAGAAATGAGAGATTGCATTATCAATTTCTTTAATGATGAATTTATTAAATAAAAAGGTTAAATAATGAAATTATTTATAATATTTATATCACTTGCTTTAGAAATAATAATGGCAAATACAATAGATGGCATAGCAATCAAGGTAAATGGCAATATAATAACAATGCATGAAATACATAAATTACAAGAGAGTGCAAAAATTAGAAAAAAAGAAGCAGTAGAACAAATATTAAGAGATAAATTAAGAGAAAATGAAATAAAAAGACTTGGTATAAAAATTGATGATGCAAAATTAAATGAAGAAATAAGCAATATTGCTTCTGCAAATAATATTACAAGAGATGAATTAATAAATGCGCTAAAATCACAAGGTGTTGATTTTGATGATTATAAAAATGAATTAAGAGAGCATTTATTAAATAGGGAATTAATGCAAAAAATATTACAAACAAACATTAATCTAGCAAATGATGAAGATTTGAAAAAATATTATGATTCTAATCAAGAATTATTTACCTTTCCAACACTTATAAAAGTCACAAGCTATACATCGATAAATGATGCAGCATTGCAACAATTTCTATCAAATCCGCTTATTGTAAATCCCGAAGTGCAATCAAAAGATGAAGAAATAGATATCAAAAGCCTACCTCCACAAATTATAAATATATTTTTAAACACACCAGATAAAAAATTTACACCTGTTTTAAACTCTGGAAATACTTTGATTGTATTTTTTATAAAAGAAAAAACAAACAAAGAATTAATGCCATTTGAAGAGATCAAACCAAATGTAATGCAAAGATATGCAGAGGCGAAAGAAAATGAATTGCTTAATGAATATTTTGATAAAATAAAAGCAAGCACAAAAATAGAATACATAAGAGTAAGACAATAAAATAAGAGAATAAATGCGTTTTGGAAAAATAAATTATCTAAATTTAGCACCATTTGATATTTTTATAAAAAAATATCCAACTCAAAGTTCATTTAAATTATTCATCAATCATCACAAAAATTATCCTGCAAAACTAAATAAAGAATTTTTATTTAAAAGAATTGATGCAGGATTCATATCATCAATAGCAGGAATAAAAGCAAAAAAAACCAAAAGTGCGATAATATCATATGGTGAAGTGTGGAGTGTTATTGCAATAAAAAATGGTAATAAATTTGACTATCAATCAGCAAGCTCAAATGCTTTGTCTATTGTTTTAAAAATTGATGGTGAGATTCTAATAGGAGATAGAGCGCTCAAATATAAGCTAGGACATACAATAAATAAAGATTATATAGATTTGGGATTAGAATGGTATAAAAAACACAGACTTCCATTTGTATTTGGATTGCTATGCTGTAATAAATTTGAAAAATTTTATAATAAACTCTCAAAGTCATTTAATAATCAAAACATAAAGATTCCACAATATATATTAAACAAATATGAGAATCTAACAAAAATCAAAAAAAATGATATAAAAGAATATCTAAGACATATTCATTACAAAGTATCAAATAAGCCAAAAATTAGCCTAAATAGATTCTATCGAGGCGTTAGATTGACTAGGATAAAAGTGCCAAGTAGATTCTAATAGATAAAATTATAAGCAAAGTCAAATCTCTCTAATCTTAGCCCAAAATATCCATAAAATAAGTAAGTTTTATAGTGAAATTAGGGATATTGCAAAGTAATCTAGAATCTCCATGTCATACTAAATATTGGGGCAAAGTATCACAAAAATTTAAATTTTATCATTTAAAAGGATTTAAAAAAAGTGATGATAACAGACTTAAGTCTAACTTTATTATTTAAAAAAGAAAGTTTATTTTTGTATAGCTATATTATTTTTTATGATACTTTGCTTATGTTTGAGGCTGGGGTTTTTATAAGTAGTGGTAAAACTTTACCCTTATTTATTATCAGCATTTTGAGCTACCCGGACCATATTTATTGTCCATCGCCTCTTTAAAAAATTCCTTTTGTGTTTTTGGAATCTTATCTGGATGATGAATTTTCATATGTTCTAAATATTTATCATAACTTGGCATTCCCACCAAAAGGTGGAAAAACCTATCAGATTTTTTATATATCTTTTTTATCGATTTTAAAATATCACCCATGCGCACCAATTTTACCTTCATAATCCTTAGCATCTAAATATGGAGATTCTGCTAGCGGTGGATTATGTTTTCCTCCTTTTATTGCCACTATACATACTTTAAGTGTTGCAAAAAGGACAATCAATGTAATAACCATAAATAATGCACATAGTATTGCATTTATAAGGTTATTATTTGCAATTAGTTGTGCACTTGCAGCAGCTGCTTCATTGCCTTGTGCTAATAAATCATTAGCTTTTGCACTTTGTATTTGATAAACTGCAACATGGCTTACGCTATCATGTATTTTTTCTCCATTTGCAGGAAGTAGTTTTTGAACGCCAGCTGTCATTGTTGATACAAGCACCCATACTACAGGCACAATAACAACCCAAGCAAGTTTTCCTTTACCCATTTTAAATAACACACTAACACCAAGTAAAAGCGCAATACCTGCTAAAAGTTGATTTGAAACACCAAATAATGTCCATAGAGATTTTATTCCACCTTGTGGGTCAGTAATACCTTGATACAATATATATCCCCATGCAGCAACACAAATAAGAGTTGCAATAATTCCCATAGGATATGAGCTAATATTTTTCATTGGTTTATAAACATTGCCTAATACATCTTGCACCATAAATCTACCTGCACGAGTTCCAGCATCAACAGCAGTTAAAATAAATAATGCCTCAAAAAGAATAGCAAAGTGATACCAAAATGCCATACTGCCAGCATTAAACAATGGCATTTCAGCAATGATACTTGCAAAACCAATAGCAAATGTAGGTGCACCACCAGTTCTACTTAAAATGCTTGGCTCGCCTATCTCTTTAGTAAATGCAACAATATCATCTGCACTGATACTAAAGATTCCATTAGCCCAGCTATTGATAGTATTTGCAGCAGCTGAAGCAGCAACAAAATATGCATCAGGATTTGTAATGACATTTAAATTTTGCATACCAGCAGTTCCTAATCCAGCAGGTGCAACATTTATAGCAAAATACAAACCTGGAGTAAGGATAATTGCAGCAATCAAAGCCATAACACCAACTGCAGATTCCATAAGCATAGAGCCATATCCAACCATTCTTGCATGAGTTTCTTTCTCTAGCATTTTTGGAGTTGTTCCACTAGAAATAAGAGCATGAAATCCACTAATAGCACCACAAGCAATAGTAATAAATAAGAATGGAAAAAGTTTTCCAGCAAAAACAGGACCAGTTCCATCTATATATTGTGTTATTTTTGGCATATCAACCGGTGGATTTACAATCAAAATTGCAATAGCCATAATAACAATAACACCAATCTTTAAAAAAGTGCTTAAATAATCTCTTGGTGCAAGCAAAAACCAAACAGGAAGTATCGCAGCAATAAAACCATAGGCTATCATAATATATGCTAAGTTTATATTGCTTATTGTAAATACTGCACTCCAATATGGATCTTGTCCTATATGATTACCAAAATAAAGAGCAAGGATTAATAATACAAAGCCTATGATACTTGCTTCGCCTATTTTTCCTGGTCTTAAAAATCTCATATGGATTCCCATATATATTGCTATTGGAATAGTCATTGCAATTGTAAATAATCCCCAAGGAGATTCTGCTAGTGCATTTACAACAACAAGAGCAAGTATTGCAATAATTAACATCATAATGCCTAGGATTCCAATCATTGCAATTGTTCCTACACCATTTCCAAGCTCCATTTTTATCATCTCACCAAGAGATTTTCCATCTCTTCTTGTTGATAAAAATAACACTACAAAATCATGAACAGCACCAGCTAATACAACACCAACGACAAGCCAAATCATACTTGGCAAATAACCCATTTGTGCAGCTAGAATCGGACCTACAAGCGGACCAGCACCAGCAATTGCTGCAAAATGATGCCCAAATAACACTATTTTATTTGTAGGAACAAAATCTCTACCATCATTTTTTACAACTGCAGGAGTTGCCCTATTGTCATCTAATTCTAAAACCTTAAATGCAATATATTTACTATAAAATCGATATGCAATTGCATAAATACATACAGCAGCCACAACAAACCATATAGCATTGATACTCTCACCAGTATGCATTGCTAATACCGCAAAACAACTAGCTCCTATAAATGCTATTATAGCCCACAATACATAGCTAAACACCTTATTCATCGACAAACTTCCTCCTCAAATTAGAAATTCAAGCTTAAGCAATATCAAGCTTGAATATTATACTTAATTAAAGTTAGATTATTACAATTTTATTTTATTAGTCAAAAAGGTTAGAAGAATCTATATCATATTGAAGGACATTTAATATTTCATTTTGTCTTACACCATCAACAATAAAAAAATGATACTTACAATCTTTAAATATTTTTTTTAGGGATTGAAGAGATGAAAAATTAATACATTCGATATTGTCATAATTATTATTTGTAATACACAATGATTTTCCCCAAGTTGCACTATGGACAAATTCTATATATCGTTTTATCAAATTAGAATCTATCGTGCCATATACAAATCTCATACCACAGCCATAACTCGATATTGTTGCATTTGAACTAATAAATATTGGTAGAAAAATACTGCTATCAATATGCAAAATAATATTTATAAATTTTTTGATACAAAATGTAATGACATTATTTAAATCTTTTATAAAAATATTTGGCAGGGTTAGATTATATGATTCACCATCAAATTC
Source organism: Helicobacter sp. MIT 99-5507 (assembly GCF_003364295.1). Classification (NCBI taxonomy): domain Bacteria; kingdom Pseudomonadati; phylum Campylobacterota; class Epsilonproteobacteria; order Campylobacterales; family Helicobacteraceae; genus Helicobacter; species Helicobacter sp. MIT 99-5507. The sequence goes on along the minus strand of NZ_NXLO01000004.1, from coordinate 64,781 downwards.
TAGTCTTGTCTCAAATAATGTTTGTCTAGTAATAGAAAATAAATAATCATCATAATTTTGCAAATAAGAAATATCAAATAATAAAATATCAAAGTTGATAATAATATATTTTTTATCCAAGGATTCTAGCAATTCTTCTATGCTTGATACGATGCTTACTTCTCTATCTCTTATGATATTTTTGGCAAGCAAAATTGATATTTCATCAAAAAAAATAATCTCAATAGGATTAATCAATCTAATATATTTGATAAATTTTAATATTGACATTTCAATATCACTTATTAAAATCCATGCAACTTCATCATCTATCATATCCATATAAGTATCAGTTATGATAGCGTATGCACCGCGATTTAGAGCTTCTTTTGCATCATCTTGATTTTTAGCAATAAAAGCATCGCCTATTTGCACGCATTCAAGTTTTGAAGTAAATTTATTTATCGATGAGATACAAGGTGAATTGAGAATTTTTCCTGAAATTATCTCTACAAAGTTATCAAGATACAAAGCTTATCTAACCACACTGCCAGCTTCAATATCATTAGCACTAATTAGACGCAAAATGCCGCTAGAATCTTCTGCACTCAAAATCATACCTTCACTTAAGATTCCCATAAGTTTTACAGGTTTTAGATTTATAATAGCACAGACAAGCATATCTTTTAGCTCATCTGGCGAATAATGCTTTGCTATGCCAGATACTATTTGTCTTATACCTACATTTTCACCAAAATCAATCCTCAATACTAAAAGCTTGCTAGAATCTTTTAGTATATCAGCTTCAACAACTCTTCCCACCCTAATATCAATCTTATTAAATTGTGAAATATCTATTTCTTCTTTTATATCACTTTTTTTCTCTATCACATTTGATGTTTTTATTTCTAACTTTGGAAATAATGGAGGAATTTTTGTTAGACTAAATTTATTTAGCAATCCATCATCTTCTATTAGTTTTCCAAAATAAGAAAAATCAACTTTTAGACATTTCATGATTTCTCGTGCAGCATGTGGCAAAATAGGATAAAAGAGCAACGCCCCTTTTGATAAAATATTTGAAATAAATACAAGAAGACTTTGGACTTCATCTTTTTTTCCTGCTTTCATCATCGCCCAAGGCTCATATTTTGCAATACTTGCATTTGCTATATCAAAAATTTTCCACAATTCTTCTAAATATTTATGAGGCGTCATATTTGTCATATAAGATTCTAATGATTTAATAATTGTAGATACTTCATTAATCTCATCCTTTAAATAATCAAAATTTTCAGATTCTATATTTAAATCAAAATATTTTTCACTCATACCAAGAAGGCGATTTACGAGGTTTCCTAAAGTATCGCTAAGATCAGCATTAGCGCGATCGACTAAAGCCTTATGACTAAAATCACCATCCTGACCAAATGGAACTTCACGAATTAAGAAATATCTCATTACCTCCAATCCATAAGTATTTGCAATATCATCTGGATTTACTACATTTCCTATGCTTTTACTCATTTTTACACCATCTATAGTCCACCAACCATGAACATATATTTGCTTTGGCAATGGTAAATTTAAACTCATCAAAAATGCAGGCCAATAAATAGCGTGGAATCTTAATATATCTTTTCCCACAAAATGAGTAGCATTATTAAATAAATAAATTTTATTTGGTATATCATTTCCATAACCAAGTGGAGTAATATAACTAAGCAGCGCATCCAACCATACATACATAATATGCTTACTATCATCTATAAAAGGCGGAAGACTAATACCCCATTTAAAACCACTTCTAGTAATAGATAAATCACTAAGCCCACCTTCTATAAAGTTGATAATCTCACTTTTTTTATTAAGTGGCATAATTACATCTGGATTTGCTTTATACCAATCAAGTAGCTTCTTTTCATACCTACTTAATCTAAAAAAATAGCTTTCTTCTTTAATAGAATTTGTTTCTTTACCACAATCAGGACAAAAAATACCATCAACTAATTGTCGTTTCGTAAAAAATGTCTCACAACTAATACAATAATTTCCTTCATAATGTCCTTTGTAAATATCACCATTTTTATACATTTCTTCAAATGCTCTTTTTACACCCATATCATGTGCTTCATTTGTAGTGCGGACAAAATAATCATATGCTATATCAAATTTATTCCATAAATTTTGAAACTTAAAGCTAGTTTCATCAACATATTCTTTAGGTGTTTTATTTCTTGCTTTTGCAGAACTCTCGATCTTTTGTCCATGTTCATCAGTGCCTGTTAGCAATAAACACTCTTTTCCCTTTAATACTTGATAACGTTTAAACATATCGCACAATATAGTTGTATAAGCATGTCCTATATGAGGAATGTCATTTACATAATAAATTGGAGTTGTAACATACTTTATCATTGCTGCCCTTTCATTATTCAGTTTCAAAATTAAAAAATCCACCGCTTCCTTTGTTCATACTAGAATAAACAGAATCTACATATTCTTTTCTAGTCTTACAACCAACGATAAGCTCACATTTAAAGCAAGTATCAATACTATGCTCCTTTTGGCATTCTTTTATTTTTAATATATTTTCGTCTAATTTTTCTTCAAAATTATCACTCAAATCATTCCTTTCTATTTATGTGCTAGCTTTACTCTATCTATTTCATATTTACTACCAAAGAAACAAGGCAAACTTTGATGAATAGAATCTATTTCTAAATCCAAGATTCTACACAAACTTAGATTATCACCTATACTACCAACAGCCTCTCCACCAGCTTTTTCAAAAATAAAAGCAAATGGAAATACTTCAAATAAAGCTCTAAGTTTGCCATTTGGTGCATCACTTGTTGAAGGATAGCTAAATAATCCTCCTCCTTTACATAATAGATTATGCAAATCTGGCACCATTCCACCTGAATATCTAAGACGATATCCTTCTAGAAATAGAGATTCTATCAAGATTTTATGCTTTGTACTCCAATTTTTTTGTGTTCCACCTGGAGAGTTTATCTTTCCTTTATCATTTAATATCAAACTTCCTATATTTCTCCATTCTTCATTATTATAAATATAATGATTTACGCTATCTTGGGCAATCACCATTTCTAGTCTTGGACCATATATAATATATCCGCTTGCTATTAAATTTTTAGCACTAAAATCTTCATTATAAATTCCAAAAATACTACCAACACTTAAATTTGATGATACAATTGATGAGCCATCAAGTGGATCAAATGCAACTAAATACATGCCATTTGAATCTTTTTTATAAATTGCTTCATCTTCTTCTTCGCTACAAATCCCCTTAACAGAATCTAGCCCTAATAATACTTCTTTAAAAATATTATTTGCTTCGACATCTACACCAAGTTGATTATCACCTGTAATATTTGTGCTCTCCAAATAATCAAAGTCACATTTTTTTAATAGACCATCTACACAAACTGCACTTTTTTGCAAAGCATCTATTATAGAATAAAGCATAGAATCTCCTAATCAAATCTCTAGTTTATTTTTAATCAAATATCTACTCAAATAATAATATACAAATGTAGGTAATATGCTGATTATAAAATGTAAAGTTATAAAAAGAGCAATATTATCACCCTGCATGCGACTTATTGGTGAAAGAGGACTATATGAAGCATCAAAAGGAAAAATATTATTTATTAACATAAATAAACAAATTGAAACAAAATTTTCAGCAAGCCATATAACAAAAAACAATACAATGCCAATAATCTGCTTAAATCTAGTAATCTTTCCAATATGTAACATTGATAGCACCAAAAGCACTAAAACTATAGGCTTTGATATAATGCATAATCCAAACATAATAAATTTTACAATATCTAATAAATTGTAATTTTCTATAATGATATGAAAAAAATTATATATAACATTGAATTTATTATCAATTATACCTACAACAAACCATAGACAAAAAACAAAAGCACTAATTGACACCCAAAGCATACTTATTAGAATCTTAGATACTAGTATTGCATCAATACTAACAGGCAAACTAAAAGTCAAATATCCTTCTTGATTAAATAATCTTGCATATAGTGTTTTAATGATTATATTAAGTAAAAATATAAATAAGAAAAATATAGTGATTGGAGTTAGAGCAAAAACAAAGCCAAATATCCATGACAAATCATCAATATCACCATTTAGATAAATTGTCATAATATAAAATAATCCTAATAATAAAATATTTATCAAAGCAATAGAGACAATATTTTCTAAAAATTCATATTTTAATAATTTAAAAAATTTCAAAATAGCTCCTTAAAAATGCTTTCTAAATCTTTACTGCCAAATTTCTCTTTCAAATTTACAACATTGTCATATTCTATAATTTCACCATATTTGATAAAAATAGCAGATGATAAAATAGATTCTATGCTAGATATTAAATGTGTAGATATTAGCATAGGAGCCTCTTTGTTGTAATTTTCTAAAATCAATTTAAAAATAAGATCACGAGCTACTGGATCAACCCCTGCAATTGGCTCATCAAGTATATACAATCCTGCTTTTCTACTTAGAGTTAATATTAGTTGAAGTTTTTCTTTTGTTCCTTTTGATAAAGTATTAAATGTTGAGTTTAATGAAATATTGCAATCTTTTAATAAAGATATAGATTTTGTCTTATCAAAATCATCAAAAAAATCTGCAAAATAAGAAATACAGCGAAACACACTCCATGATGGTGGAATAAAATTGCTATCTGGGAGATATGCTGTGTATTTTTTTGTATTTACACCAACCTTATTGCCATATACGAGAACTTTGCCATCATAATTATTAATCAATCCTGTAATAATTTTTATTAATGTTGTTTTTCCAGAGCCATTTGGACCAAGAAGCCCAACAATCTCACCACTATTAATATTAAAAGATATATCATTTATCGCATTAATATTGCCAAAATTTTTACTGAGATTCTTTACTTCTAAAACAGATGCCATCAAAACTCCTATAGTTTATAAACAAAATTATATTATATTTTCATATTTATAATATAATGATCTTTTAATTTTTAAGCTAAATATGGAGTAAAACATGTTAGTTGCACCAAGTATATTATCTGCAGATTTTGGACGATTAAATGAAGAAATTGATGAATTAAATAAAACAGATTGCGATTATATACATATTGATGTTATGGATGGACATTTTGTGCCAAACCTAACCTTTGGAAAATGTGTAATTGAAGCTGTCGCAAAAAGAGCAAAAAAACCATTAGATATACATTTAATGGTGCAAAATATAGACTTTTTTGTAAAAATGATGATAGATCTCAAACCTTTTAGCTTAAGTTTTCATGTAGAAGAAGAAAAACATATAAATAGAATCTTGCATTTAATAAAAGATAATTGTATTAAAGCAGGTATCGCTCTAAACCCTCATACTTCACAAGATTCTTTAGAATATATATTAAGATATATTGATTTTGTATTACTTATGTCTGTCAATCCTGGTTTTGGAGGACAAAATTTTATCTCAAGCACATTAGAAAAAGCTATAAGATTAAAAGAAATAATAAAAGATGGCAATTTTGATTGTAAAATATCAATGGATGGCGGAATAAATAGCCAAAATATAAATATGCTAAAAGAATCTGGTGTTGATATAGCTATTGCTGGAAATTATATTTTTAAATCACAAAACTATCAAGAAGCTATAAATTCACTTAGATAATGCAAGATTCTCTAGAAATATATGACAAACTAATAGATATATTACAAAATAAAGATTCTATAAATTTTAATGAGGTTAAAGATATTTTGGGTGATGATTATGAAATAAATATAGAAATCGCAAAATCACTTGGAATCCCACTAAAAATTAAAGATGATAATATATCTATAAAAACCCACGATAGCATATTTAATAATATTTTTTGTATTGTTGATATTGAGACAACAGGATTTTCTCCTCAAACAAATAATATCATTGAAATTGGGGCGATAAAATATCAAAATGGAAAGATTCTAGATAAATTTGAAAGCTATGTCTTTGCAAAAGAAATACCAGAAAAAATCACTGAAATAACAGGTATTAGCTCATCTATGGTAGCAAATGCACCGATGATAGATAAAGTCTTAAGAGAATTTAAAATTTTTTTAGAAGATTCTACTTTTTTAGCACATAATGCAATATTTGATTTTAATTTTATTAATGCACAACTAGCCCAAAGAAAAATCCCAATAATGAAAAATCAAGTAATCTGCACGCTTGCACTTGCAAGAAAAACGCTAAAAGCACAAAAATATGGACTTGGATTTTTAAATGAATTTTTAGGTATAAATTATCCAATTAGACATAGGGCTTATGCTGATTGTTATATAGCTCTTAGAGTATTTGAAGAGGGGCTTTTAAATCTACCTTGTGATATAAAAAGTGTGCATGATTTAATAAAATTTACAAAAAGTGATAAACTAAAATAGACATTTTGGCACTCTTTTTGCTTAAAATATCTCAAGCTTATTATGGAGTTTATATTTATGAAATACATTATTTGTGTGATATTTTTAATTGGTTTTTCTTTTGGTAATTCTCCAGCGACAAATGCAGCCATATCACTTGCACAAAAAGGAAATTATGTAGAAGCATTCTCATTATTTAATAAAGCTTGTAATGAAGAAGGCGATGCTAATGGCTGTCTTGGTGTAGGGCTTATGTATATGTATGCAGTCGGCACAAATGGAGACCATAAAAAGGCAATGAGTTATTACAAAAAAGCTTGTAGTGGTGGTGTTGCACTTGCTTGCTCAAATCTTGCATCAATATATGATAATGGAACAGAAAATATTCCACAAGATAGATTCATGGCAAGCGAATTATATATGGTTGGATGCAATGGTGGAGATGTCTTTGCTTGTAATAATCTTGGATACATGTATGCAAATGGACTTGGTGTAGAAAAAGATTATTTTAAGAGTTTGCAATATTATAAATTTGCTTGTGATGCTGGAAGCTCTCTTGGTTGTTATAATCTTGGGCTACTTAGCAATACATACAATGTTTTTGGACTAAATAAAGATAAACTAGGATTACTAGATTTAAATTATATAGCTTGCAATCAAGGTGATTTAATAGGCTGTGCAAACCTTGGATATATGTATGCAACAGGAATCCACGATACTCCAAAAAGCCCATTTAATGCTATAAAATATCTAAATATAGCTTGTGAAGGTGGGGTTTTGAGTAGCTGTAATAATCTTGCTACATTTTATGAAAATGGTAGTGGAGTTCGTCAAAATTTAAGAAAAGCGATGGAATTATATGGAATTGCTTGCGATAAAGGACTTGAAGTAGCCTGTAAAAATTATAGAATCTTAAATCAAAAAATAATAAATGAGAATCTAGGAATGCTGCCTTAAGATTGATTGTGTCTATGTAGATTCTAGCTTTTAGCTTTAATCTATCTTATGCTTTGTATTATTTTTTAGTCTAGCGAAACCTCGTTGCCTTAGTAATGATTCAAGCTTTTATGAGAGGAAATTGAAAATTATCTATAATAGAGCATTGCTTGCTTAAAAGCAAGCAATGGATTATAGCGTTGCAATAGCTATATTATATTCTTCTTTTGATATTATCCTATCTTGATATAGAGAATCAAGACTTTGTGCCATTGTCTTCATTTCAGTTAGAGTTTGACCTATTGTCATTTGTGAATTAATCTGATGGACTTTATTTTCTCTAATTAAGTTTCTAATTGCAGGTGTGCCTATCAATACTTCTGTTGCAGCGACTCTTCCACCTTCAACTCTAGGCAATAATACTTGAGAAATGATACCTTCAATCGTAATTGCAACTTGACTTCTTACTTGATCTTGCTTTGCACCTTCAAATGAGCTAACGATTCTATTTATTGTTTGAGCTGCAGAATTTGTGTGTAATGTTCCAATGACTAAGTGTCCTGTTTCTGCAGCTTCAAGTGCAATTTCCATAGTCTCTGTATTTCTCATCTCACCTATGAATATAATATCTGGATCTTCTCTAAGTGCTGATTTCAAAGCATTATTAAAGGTTTTTGTATCTTCACCAACATTTCTATATGAGAATAATGAATTAATACCTTTATGGACATATTCTATTGGGTCTTCAATACAAAGTATATGTTTTTTTTGTGTTTGATTTATTTCATTAATCATAGCGGCAACTGTTGTTGTTTTACCGCTACCAGTTGGTCCAGTAACTAGAATTAAACCTTTTCTTCTTGTAACAAGACTTTTTAATATACTCGGAGCATTAATGCCTTCTAATGTAGGAATCTTTGTTGTAATAACCCTAAATGCAGCAGCTACACTCCCCATAGTATAATAATAATTAACCCTAAATCTTCCAATATCTTCTAAATCGATAGAGAAATCAAGCTCTCTTTCTTCTTCTAAAATCTTTTTTTGTTTATCTGTTAATAATGTATAACATAATCTATCAATTTCTCTTTTTTCTAAAACTGGCAAATTAAGCTTAACAAGAACACCATCAATCCTTATTTGTGGCTCACTTCTAGCGACTAGGTGTAAGTCGGAAGCATCGTGTTTTAGTGTAGCTTTTAATAAAGTGCTTATATCATAATTTAGTGATTGTTCCATATTATACTCCAACAATAATATTTAAGGTTTTACAACCTGTCTTTTAGTAACCCTAAAAGTTTGATTTGTAACAGGATTTACAACATACCCAGCAACATCAATGACCATCGTATTTACTTTAGTTTGTTTTATCTCTTCACTATCACTTAGTGTATCTATATTTACTAATGGTGTCATTTTATATGTAAATCTATATTCACCATTTGCACCATAATTAATAGTGCGAACAATAGGCTCCATTGGGTTTGCTCGTTGTGTTGTACCATAGTTGCCTTCTGTGTATTTAAAACCATTTCTTTGAATGTATAAAATAGCAAGCTCAATAGTAGATTCCATATACAAATCAAGCTGAATTGCAATATGTTGATTTGCAGTAGTATTTAATGTGCTTGTGCTAAGCTTTATTCCCAAGATTCCAAGAGTGGCAACCACAACCATTATGATAATGGCAAATATCATACCAAATGCTTGTCTTTTCATTGCATTATCACCCCTTCTTTACAAAATTCTGGCATAAAGTCCATAGTCTTATTAGTAAAACAAAGCCTTACACGAAGCAAGCCTGATTGGGCTTCTGACCAAATAGAAAAATTTGATACACCTTGGGCTAGCGTTTGATTATTGTTATTATTAACTAATATCAAATCTCCATCATTATTTTTTTGCAAAACAACTGGGGTTAGATTTACAATAATTGCTATATCTCCTATTTTTGATGGAGAACTACTAAGCGTCATTTGAGTATTTGAAGCTATATTAGCTATCCTAAATAATGCTCCCATGTTTGTTGCATTATTGTTATAGTATTTATCAACGATTACACCATCTTTATTTACAAAAGGAAAATATATGCCTATACTGCCAACAGAGCCATTTAATGAAAGCAATCTATCTTGTGAAAATGCAGTAGTCAAAGAGTTACCGCTTGAACTTGACAAATCAATAAAACCACTAAAAAATGGCAAGTTTGCATTATTGCCTTGATATGTGCCAAAATAGCCATTTAAGGCATCTGTATTTTTTGAAATAAATATTAATTGTGCATTATTTTGAATTTGTCCATTATTTAGTTGATTTATAGTTGATATATCTGTATAACTAGTGCCATTTCTAATAGCAATAGAATCCCATATAGAATCCTGTAAATATTTTGAAATTTGCAATATTGCAGATGTCCCATCTAGCTCCATTTTTGCATATTCTTTTTGTATTGCATAGTTTTGCATAATTTGCACTATAGCCATAGAGCCAGCAACGGCTACTAATCCAGTGATAACTATAACAAAAACTATTTCTAACATAGTAAATGCGTTTCTCATTAATTATCCTTTGCAAAAGGAACATCTGTTCCTATATTTGCTGCATAGTATTTATAAGTAGATACAAGCTCTTTAGTGCCATTAATTTGTCTAGATAATCTCACTTCTATTTCTTTTATATCTGTTATGCTATTCGCATTCACAATAGTTCCAGCAGTTGTATTATTTCCAAAATTAATATTTACATATCTCACACCTACATCAAGAATAAAAAATGTATTACCACCTGATGTTATAGTTTGTGTGTAATTATTAAATGCACCTATATTATCAAGATTATTAGATGCTGTGATAGGTGATGCGGTATTAGCATTTGGATCACACATTCTTCGTCTATCTGATATACCAAGACCTGGCTTAGAAATGATATTTTGTTTTGTAGCATCTAAAACTCTACAATCAAGAGCTGCATTGCCTGTATTTAATATATAATAACCGCCAGAAGCAGTAAAATTATCCATTGCTCCATTAATATTTCCTAAATCCCATGGCTTATTTCTAATAACATTCATTAAAGTCAATGCATTATAATAACCTATTACATTTTGAGATTCCATTGTATTGGCATTGCTTTGTCGCACAATAAGTGGTATGCTAAGTATCACTAAACCAACCACGACTATGGAAAATACAAGCTCGATAAAAGTGAATGCCAATCGTCTCATCAGCTAACCTCTTTAAAATTATAAAATAAAAGTAAATAGAAATATAACATAACTATGAATATAAACAAATTAAAATAATCATAATATTAGATTAAAACATAAATAATTCTATTATTTTGAAACAAAATTTATTTATTGCAAATTATTATATATTCTATCTCCCATCTCACTGCAAAGTACAAGTTTCATATCAGGACTCATCATATCACCTGTGCGATAACCATCTTGAAGCGTTTTTTGCACAGCTTGTATTATAGCTCTGCTTTCGGTTTTAAGATTAAAAGAAATATCTAACATCATTGCAACACTAAGGATTGCTCCTATTGGATTTGCCTTATTTTGTCCTGCAATATCTGGTGCGCTACCATGAATTGGCTCATACATACCAAAATTATTTGCTAGTTCTTTAGAATCTGACAAAGAAGCAGATGGTATTACACCTATAGTGCCTGTAATTACACTTGCCTCATCACTTAGTATATCACCAAACATATTTTCTGTTAAAATTACATCAAATTGGCTTGGCTCTCTACAAATTTGCATCGCTGCATTATCTACATACATAAAGGAAAGTTCTATATCACTATATTCTTTTGAAATAGATTCTACAACTTCACGCCAAAGTCTAGAGCTACTTAACACATTTGCTTTATCAACGCAAACAATCTTTTTCTTTCTATTTTGTGCGATGTTAAATGCTACTCTTGCAATAGATTCTATCTGAGAAGCACTATAAGTCATGCCATCAGTAGCTACCCTCTCTCCATTTATATTCTCAAGTTTATGTTCGCCAAAATAAACACCACCTATAAGCTCACGCACGATGACAAAATCAATCCCCTTATCAAGTATGCAATCTTTTAGCGGACTTGCATTTCTTAATTCTTGCAAAAGTGTAGCAGGACGAATATTTGCAAAAAGCCCCAATTCTTTTCTTAATCTTAAAAGTGCAGCTTCTGGACGATTATTGCTTGGCTCATTATCCCATTTTGGACCACCTACTGCACCAAGTAAAACACTATCACTTTTCTTGCAAGATTCTAAAGTATCATTAGGTAAGCACTCTCCATATTTATCGATGGCACATCCTCCAGCAAGCACTTCATTAAAAATAAATTTATGATTGTAAATTGTTGCTACTTTATCTAGAATCCTACAAGCTTGCTCTATGATCTCCTTACCTATACCATCTCCATGTATTACAGCTATATTTTTTTGCATATATTATCCTTGCTTTATCTCTTTGCAATCCAATTTAAATATCCATTTGCATTTATAATTTCTTGTATAAATGGCGGAAAAGGCGGGGTATTGTATTTTTTATTTGTTTTTAAATTTATTATAACTCCACTATCAAAATCAATTTCTACTTCATCACCCTGCTCTATTGTCTCCACTGCCTCTTTAGATTCTATTATTGCAAGTCCAATATTTATGGCATTGCGATAAAAGATTCTTGCAAAACTCTTTGCAATAATACATTTTATACCACTTGCCTTGATTGCAATAGGTGCGTGTTCTCTGCTTGAACCACAACCAAAATTCCAACCACCTACCATAATATCACCATCTTTTACTCTTCTTACAAATTCCTTATCAATATCTTCCATACAATGCCCTGCAAGCTCTTTATGATCAGCTGTATTTAGATATCTTGCAGGGATGATTACATCTGTATCTACATTATCATTATATTTATGGACAAAACCATTTACTTTCATATTTCGTTTCCTTTTAGTTTTTAGATTCTACAAAACATCTTTTGGTGTGCTTAATCTGCCATTCACAGCACTTGCAGCTGCCACTTCAGGTGAAGCAAGATATACTTCACTTGTTATATGTCCCATACGCCCCACAAAATTTCTATTTGTTGTTGCCACGCATCTCTCATTTGCTGCTAAAATCCCCATATGTCCACCAAGGCAAGGTCCGCATGTAGGAGTAGATACAACAGCACCAGCTTTTATAAAAGTCTCTAAATAACCACGATTTATACATTCTAAATATATATTTTGAGTAGCAGGGATGATAATACAACGCGTATTTTTAGCAATTTTTCTATCTTTTAGGATATTGGCTGCTACTTCCATGTCACTAAGTCTGCCATTTGTGCATGAACCAATGACAACTTGATCTATCTTTATATCACCCCAATTACTGCTCTCTTTTGTATTTTCTGGTAGATGTGGAAATGCAACAGTGTGATCTATTGAATCTAAATCAATATCAAATATTTGGTCATATTCTGCATCGTCATCAGCTTTATAGATTCTAAATTCTTTATTTGTGCGAGATTTTGCATAATCAATTGTAATATCATCAACTTCAAAGATTCCATTTTTTGCACCAGCTTCAATTGCCATATTTGCGATACAAAGCCTATCATCCATAGTAAGACTTTTAAGTCCTTCACCTCCAAACTCCATACTTTTATATAATGCACCATCAACACCAATTTTTCCAATAATATGCAAAATCACATCTTTACCGCTTATATATTGGCGAAGTTTTCCTTTTAGATTGAATCTAATGGCAGATGGCACTTTAAACCAAGCTTCACCTTTTGCCATACCAATAGCCATATCTGTTGAGCCAACTCCAGTAGAAAATGCTCCAAGTGCCCCATAAGTGCAAGTATGAGAATCTGCGCCAATGATTAAATCTCCAATGGTCACTATTCCTTGCTCTGGTAAAAGTGCATGTTCTACGCCCATATTTCCAACATCGTAATAATGTTTTATATCAAAATCATTTGCAAAACATCTACACTGCGCACTTTGTGTAGCAGCCTTTATATCTTTATTTGGTGCAAAATGATCCATAACAAGCGAAATTTTTTCTTTGTCAAATACTTTATTGAAATTTGCACTTTTAAAAGCATTGATTGCTACAGGTGTGGTAATATCATTTCCTAAAACCATATCAATCTTTGCAATGATTAAATCACCTACTTTTACAGAATCCAAACCTGCCCTATCTGCCAATATCTTTTGACTCATTGTCATTCCCATATCATGCCCCTTTTAAACTTTTTAATATATGATTGATAGCACTTATAAGACCATAGACTGAAGCTTTTATGATATCTGTATCAATTCCTACACCAAAATATTTTTTTTCATCACTTACTATATAAACATACGAAATAGCCTTAGAGCTAGATCCTTTACTTAATGAATGCTCACTATAATCTATGATATCAAACTTAAAGTCCAAAATTTCACGCAATGCATTTGCAACAGAATCTAGACGCCCATTTCCACTACTTGTAATATTAAAAGATTGGTGTTTGTATTCTACATTTAGTGCTATATTGATATTATTATCTGTGTCTTTAAAGACAAAATCAAGCACCTTTAAATAAGATGAAAGATTCACAAAGTCATTTTGAAAAATATCACAAATCTCTTTTGGGCTTAATTCTTTATTCATTTCATCAGATATATTTTTGACATAATATGAAAAAGCCTCTCTAAAATGCATAGGCAAATCAATACCATAATGATTATACAGCACATAGGCAATGCCACCTTTTCCACTTTGAGAATTTATTCTTATTACATCGCTTTCATATTCTCTACCAACATCTTTTGGATCAATTGGTAAATATGGCACACTCCAAGTTTTGAGATTCTTTTCTTTGTGATATGCCATTCCTTTAGCAATAGCATCTTGATGAGAGCCAGAAAATGCTGCAAATACAAGCTTTCCAGAATATGGTTGTCTTTCATATACTGGCATTTTGGTCACTTTTTCATATAAAGCACAAATTGAAGGAATATCGCTAAAATCAAGATTTGGATTTACTCCATGAGAATATAAATTCATAGCAAGAGTGATAATATCTACATTTCCTGTTCGCTCACCATTACCAAAAAGTGTGCCCTCAATCCTATCTCCTCCAGCAAGAATGCCTAATTCCGCATCAGCTACAGCACAACCTCTATCATTGTGAGGGTGAAGAGAGATTATTATATTTTCTCTATTATGTAAATTATTTGACATATACTCAATTTGACTTGCATAGATATGTGGTAAGCTCATTTCAACGGTTAAAGGAAGGTTGATAATAAGCTTACTATCTTTTGTAGGTTCAAAAATGTCTATAACACTATTGCAAACTTCAAGTGCATAATCAATCTCTGTCCCACTAAAACTTTCTGGAGAATATTCAAATCTAAAATTTCCTTTTGTATTTTTAGCACAATCTTTTACTATTTTTGCACCATTTATTGCGATTTGTTTTATCTCATCTTTTGATTTTCTAAAAACTTGCTCTCTTTGCGCATAAGAAGTAGAATTGTAAAAATGCACTATTGCATTTTTACAACCCTCTAGGCTATCAAAAGTCTTTTTTATTATATGCTCTCTTGCTTGTGTAAGCACCTGTAAGCAAACATCATCTGGCACTAAATCATTTTCAATCAATTCTCGCAAAAAATTATATTCTGTATTGCTTGCTGCTGGGAATCCTACTTCTATTTCTTTAAATCCAATCTTTACTAGCAGTTTAAAAAATTCAATCTTTTCTTCTAGATTCATAGGAGTGATTAATGCTTGATTTCCATCACGCAAATCAACGCTACACCAAATAGGTGCAGATTCTATATATTCTTTTTTACACCACTCCAAAGACTGCACAGGAGGCATAAAATAGCCTCTTTTATATTTTCTATGATCCATAAATTTTCCTTGAATTTTCTAAAATAAATAATTTGAGACTCAAATATGCAATAATCAATTTTAAGTGCATATTGTAATAATAAGATTCTTAAAAACATGATAAAAATTATTTATTAGCATTCTTAATATGTATAAAAATTGATATTTGAGTAAATTAAGAAATAAACATACGATAAGAATACAACAAAATTATTTAAATATTTTTCTAATTTTTATTTTTGTTATAATTGAAACAGGTTTAAAAAGAATATTTCAAAAAGGTATAATTCATGGATATAACTCCTCTTAGTCCTGCTATTAGCACCCACCCTTCAAAATGGGCTCTTGGTGTAATCATCATAGATATTATTTTATTTTTTATTTTATATAATTTTTTACCATTTGATTCTAATGCAAATGCTGGAATCTGCCTATTGGTATTTATTGGAATCTTGTGGCTTACAGAAGCTATTCATGTAACAATAACTGCATTATTGATTCCTTTGATTGCGGTTGCATTGGGATTATTAGATACAACAAATGCACTAAAATCATTTGCAAACCCTATAATATTTCTATTTTTTGGTGGATTCGCACTAGCTACAGCTTTGCATATTCAAGGGATTGATAGATTTATTGCAAATAGAATGATAGGTATTGCAAAAGGAAAACTATGGCTTGCAGTAATTATGCTATTTATTGCTACTGCACTTTTATCTATGTGGATTAGCAATACTGCAACCGCAGCTATTATGCTACCACTTGGGCTTGGAATCTTATCAAACCTAGATGCAAAAAGCGATCGAAATACTTTTGTTTTTGTATTGTTAGGTATCGCATATAGTGCTGGTATCGGTGGATTTGGAACTATAGTTGGCTCTCCACCAAATGCAATAGCCGCAGCAGAATTAAATATTGATTTCTTTTCTTGGATGAAACTTGGTATTCCATTTATGATTGTCATGCTTCCTTCTTGCATATTTTTGATGTATTTGGTTTTAAAACCAAAATTAAATACAACATTTGAGATTAAAAAAGAAAATATTGTTTGGGGATTCCACTCGATATCTGTAGTTATTATATTCATTCTTACTGCTATTTCATGGATTTTTAGCACAAAAATAAGTGAATATTTTGGTGGCATAAAAGAAATGGATTCTATTATTGCGATTGCTGCAGTCATTGCTATTGGATTTACAAAAACAGCCTCTTGGGAACAAATCCAAAAAAACACAGAATGGGGAGTTTTATTATTATTTGGTGGCGGATTGGCACTAAGTGCTATATTAAAAGATTCTGGAGCAAGCGAAGTTATGGCAAATGGAATGGTAGCCTTATTTGGTAAGAGTTCATGGATTGTTATTATCATTGTAGTTGCGACATTTATCATTTTTCTAACAGAATTTACTAGTAACACAGCAAGCGCCGCACTTTTAGTGCCTATATTTGGTAGTGTTGGACATGCTGTTGGCATGCCACCTTCACTTTTGGTATTAATAATAGGCTTTGGTGCAAGCTGTGCTTTTATGCTACCTGTAGCTACACCACCAAATGCCATTGTTTTTGGCACAGGACATATCAAACAAATGGAAATGGTTAAAGTTGGAATATTTTTAAATATTCTCTCTATTGTCCTTATAAGTTTATTTGCTTGGTTTATCTGGAGATTTATTTAATATGAAGATTCTATAAATCCCCCACCAAGCACTATGTCATCTTTATAAATCACTAAAGCTTGCCCATTTGCTACACCATAAACATCTTCAAGCAAATTGGCAATAATCTTATTATCAATAATTTCAATTTGTGCTTTTATAGCATTTGAGCGATATCGTATTTTTATATCATAGATTCCATTTTTTACATTATCAAGAGATTCTATTTTTGCAATAACCCTGCTTTTTTTTAAATCTTGTTTTTCTCCTACAATAACAACATTATCACTTGAGTTGATATCTAGCACATAGCTTGGGCTGTGAGAGCCTTTTATATTTAGCCCTTTTCGCTTTCCTATTGTGTAGTGCATATAGCCCTTGTGTTCGCCAACTATATTGCCATTTTTATCTTTTATAAATCCAATATTATTTACTTCTATATCTTTGCTTATTGTATTTATATAATCCTTATCAACAAAACAAATTTCTTGAGAATCTTTATATTCATCTAATTCACCAAACCAAGGCATAGCACTAAAAGCTTCTTTTTTTAGTTCACTTTTTATCTTATTGCCAAGTGGAAAAATAAGCCTATCTTTTGCTTCTTTGCTTATTCCAAATAAAAAATAGCTTTGATCTTTACTCTTGTCAAATGCTTCTTGTATATAGTTTGTTCCATCTATTTTTTTTATCCTTGCATAATGTCCGCTTGCAATAAAATCACAATCAGAATCTAGAGCCTTTTGCAATCCTAGACCAAATTTGATATGCGGATTACACATAGCACAAGGATTTGGTGTTTGTGCATTTTTGTAAGATTCTACAAAATATTTATAAACTACCTCTTCAAACTCTTTTTGCAAATCAATAACACTAAATTCAATGCCTAATTCCTTTGCTACTTTATTGCATTTTTCTATATAAAAATTGTGTTTTTCTTCCTTATTATGAAGCTTTAGGTAGAATCCTTTTACTTTATATTCTTTCTTTAATAAATACGCACTATATGAACTATCTACACCGCCACTCATAAGTAATGCAACTTTTTTCAAATAATATCCTTTTAATTTGTATAAAGGCGCTATTCTAGCAAAAATTTAAAATGTAATTATAAGGTCACAAATATTATTTGCAGAATCTAACACAAATGCACTCTAAAGTTATGGATATTTGTGTTTATGTAGAAAATTATCTAATAATCTATGCTAAAGCAAAATAATTTAATATTTTTATAAAAATAAAAAGATTCTTATCATTAAAGCTTTATATTTTGTAGTCGTTTAAGTCTCTCTTTTATACTTGGGTGCGTAGCAAACAAAGTAGAAAAACTAGACAAGAAAAACATATGTGCATAAGGTGTAGCATTTTTATTACTAATGTGAGATTGATTTTTTTGCTCTTGTGTTGCATATTTCCCAATCTTTCGCAATGCATTTTTTATACCATCTGGATTCCTTGTATATTGCACGCTTGAGGCGTCAGCTAGAAATTCTTTTTACCTTGAGATTGCACTTTGAATTATTTGTGAAAATATGCTTCCTATAAAGCCAATTAGAATAATCATCAATAATAATACCAATATAGCTACTTTACCTTCAGATTTATTCTTGCTGCTCCTGCTGGTATTTTTAAAAGCACCTTTAAGCATAGAATGTCCAATCATACTAATACAATTCATTGCAAATATAATTGAAATAAGCTTCATATTTAGTTCTACATCATCATGAAAAATATGTGAAAATTCATGTCCAATTACACCTTGCAATTCATCTCTATTAAAAGAATCAAGTGCGCCTTGTGTCACAAAAATAGCAAATCTCTCCTTGTATGTGCCTAGACATTCTCCACTGCACATTGCATTTATACTAGTTTCATCTCTTATTACAAAGATTTGGCATTTTCATCTGTGATGCAATAGCCATTTCTTCTACTATATTTAATAAAATCTCTTCATTTGCTATCACATTATTTTTTGATAATTCTTCTGCATTTAATTCCTTTGCGATATTATTTATACTATTTTTTGATAATTTAAAAATATTAATAAAGTATGCAATGATTACGACAAAAATTAGACCCACATTAAAAACTAATCTTTGGTGTTTCGTTTAATTTTTCGCTACTTTCATTAAATGTCAATAAAAGCAAGTCTTTTTTAAATCTCTTAAAATATGAAGCAACCATATTTGCAGGAAAACTTTGTTTGTAAGTATTATAATTCATCACACTATCATTATATGCTTGTCTTGCAAAAGCTATTTTATTTTCGCTTGAAGCTAGCTCCTCGCTTAGCTGTTTCATATTTTCGTTTGCTTTTAATTCTGGGTAAGATTCAAGTGTGACATTTAACTTACCTAAGGCAGATTCTAAAAAGCTTTCTGCTTTACCTAGCTGATTTATTTTTACATTGCTAGCATCTTTTGCAACAGAATCTAATATACTTTTTGCTTCATTTATAGCTTCTCTTTTATCAATGTTTCTTCTTCATGCTTCATATATTTCTTTGCAACTTCTACTAAATTTGGTATCAAATCATATCTTCTTTTAAGTTGCACATCGATTTGAGAAAATGCATTTTGTGAGCGATTCAAAAACATTACAAGTTTGTTATAAGTAGTGATTATAAATGTAGCAATTGCAATTATAATTAATATTCCAATAATAAATTAACCATGTCGCCTATTTAATTTATCCTATTTTTTAGATGATTTAAACAATTATATAGTTTTATAAATAAACTATATTTTCAATTGCTCTAATCTTTCTTTTTTTGTGCCTATTTCAGTTATTTGCACTCCAAAATTACCATCAATAATGACAACTTCACCTTTTGCTATCACCTTATCACCAACTAGAATCTCAAGTGGATCATTTGCAAGCTGATTTAGCTCAATAACGCTTCCTATATCCATCGCAATTACATCTTTTAAAAGCATCTTTTTTTGCCCTATTCGAACTTTTATCTGCATCTTTACATCAAGAAGCATGCCAATATTTCTAATTTCAGCTGAATTTAGATTTGGTAAATCATCTTTAGATTCTACCTTAGATTCTGATTGCACTTGCTCCTTTGTTTTACCATTTAGTTCATTTACGATATCAAAACTAAGCAAAATAACAAAATTTGAATGAATATTATTTAAATCAAATTCAAACAATATTCTATCTTTGTAGTTGCTAGTATCTGTTGTATCAAGAATCTTAGAATCTACTACTTTAAAATCCATTTTTGGTAATTCTTTTTGACCTTTTAATGTAGTAGATAATGCTCCAAAAATATTAGATGAAACTTCTTTTATTGCATCTAAATCATCGCTAGTTATATTATCATTGCTTACACCTTCTCCACCAAGCATCAAATCAGGCAATGCAGTAGCAATAATACTAGGCACTACAATAGCTATCTTTGCATTATTATTATTTTCAAGCTCAATAAATGCAAATGAGCCATCAATATTAAGATTATTTGCCTGTGCTGTATTACTATATTTTATACTTGGTTTTTGTCCAGTAAGCCCTTCTATTGTCGAAATAGCTTCATTTTGAATGAGATTTATAAAATTTGTCATTTTATATCTTCCTCTTCTTTGATATTTTCTGCTCTATGTTTTCTATTATTTTCTAACATTTCTAGCACTTCTCTTACTTTATCTTTTTCAGTTGTAATTACATCTTTTATCTTTATAGTTTTTCTATATCTTTGTAGTCCAATTTCACCTATATATTTATCTCTATCATCTATATTGACTACTACCATATCATCAGCAACTCTATCTAATCTTATTATATCACCAGCTTTTAAATCAAGTATTTCTTTCATGCTCAATCTTGCACTACCAAGTATAGCTGATACATTTACAACAGCACCACCAATTAGAACTTGTAATTCTTTATTTCTACTTTTTTTAGAGCTCGTTTCACTTAGCATAAAATCTCTACTTGCAAGTCTTGAGAGTATAGATTCTAGTGAGATGACAGGATAACAAATATTCATCATTCCATTGCTATGCCCAATAATAATCTCCATAACAACCATGATTACAATTTCATTTTGTGCGACTATTTGTATTACACTTGGTGAAGATTCTTTTGCATCAATGCTAGGAAATATTTCTGTTATAGGCGCCCATGCTTCTTTTAGATTCTGCATAATATGCCGTAAAATCGTATCAAGCAAACTTAATTCAATATCGCTAAAATCTCTTGTATTTTCGTATGGCTCACCATTTCCACCAAGCAATCTATCTATCATAGGAAATGCAATGCTAGGATTGATTTCTAATACTCCACTTCCATCAAGTGGCTTCATTGAAAATACATTAAAGCTAGTTGGGCTAGGTAAGCTCATCAAAAACTCACCATAAGTCATTTGATCCACACTATGAAGCTGAATCTCTACTATACTTCGCATAATAGCAGATATTTGACTGCTTAAATTCCTAGCCATTTTATCGTGGATTCCACGAAATGCCCTTAGTTGCTCTTTGCTTACTCTATTTGGTCTTTTAAAATCATATAAAGTAACTTGCTTGCGATTAAAAATCTCATTATTTTCCAAGTTCGCATTATCTTCACCCTCATCATCAACAACTTCAAGTAAAGCATCAATCTCTTCTTGGCTTAAAATATCAGCCATTTATATCTCCTATGCGAAGTCGTATTTTTTTTATCACTTCTTTATGTATTTGTGAGATTCTAGAGATTGTTATATTTAAAATTGAGCTAATTTCACCTAATGATAATTCATCAAAATAATATAGCTGTATAATCATTTGTTCTCTCTTTGATAAGCTAGAGAGAATATCTTGTATTAGACTAACTAATTCTTCTTTTTCTATTTTACTTATAGAATTCTCACCTTGTATCGCATTGTATTGTTCATCAAGTGGAATAAGAGTATAAAAATCTGATGCAATTTTAGCTTCTTTTATTTTTTTGATATCTTCATTTAAAACTTGTGCTAAATATTCATCACTTGGCTCTTCTTCGTGTTCATTAAAATATTTTGAGACTTCTTTATCAATCAATTTTATTAGCTTTCTATTTGATCTAGATATAATGTCTAAATTTCTCAAATAATCAAGCATAGAGCCATAAACTCTTGTCTTTGCATAGCCCCAAAATGAATCATTTATAGAATCATCATATCTTCTTGCTAGCTTTATCATCTCTTCTGTTCCAATTGATATCAAATCATTAATATCAATTGAGCTAGGAAGTCTCTCTTTTAATCTAAAAGCCATTGCACGCAATGCTGGCATATACTGCAATACTAAGGCATCTTGTGAATGCTTCAACTCTATATTGTAATCATTTTGTTGTTTCATTGCTATTTCTCATTATTTTCATTGAGTGTATCAATGCTATGCTTTAGATATTGTCTAACACCAAGAACTTCCTTTTCTTTCTTGTCAAATTCATTACAATAGTAATTAAGAGTAGAATCTATTTTATCTCTATTTAGTTTTGTTTGACTATAATCAAGAAACATCATATAAAATGAAGCACAACAAGTGACAATCAAATACAAAACAATAGTGCATACAATAGTTCCTAGTATAATTAACTCTGGTGTATTAAATTTCAAAATAGAAATAATAAGACCTAAGAAAAACCCAGCAACAACGCTAAAACTCATATAATTATCTTGTTTCAAACATAATCTCTACAATGAATTAAAATCGACTTAATATATTTCTAATAAATCTATTAAACCCGCTCTCATTATATGGAAGCACATTTTGTTCCATATTTTTAAGAAGATTTATAGCTATTGTTTGTAGGCTTGCACTAGCAAATGATTGAGGAAAAACTTTTGTAAATAATTTTCTTTGTCTATTAGATTGCACTATGCTATCACTAGATGAAATTTTTCCAAGTAGCTCTAATTCTAAATTTGGAATATTACTCCCTGCAACACTCTTTAATCTATCAAACACTTTATTTGCTTCTCTTGTGCTATTTACTTGATTTACTATTACATATATTTTGTTTTTATGTCTTGATGATACTTTTATTGACGCGTAAGCATCAGTTAAGGCTGATGGGTCTGGCATAGTGACAACAATCACATAATCACTTGCAGATAAAAAAGTCTGCACACTATCGCCAATTCCCGCTCCTGTGTCTATTATTAGATAATCAAGAGAATCTAAAATTACACTTTGATTTGAAAATTTCTCTAAAATATTATCATTATATTTAAATATCTCATCGCCTGTATATCCAGGTATTAGACACAAACCGCTTTCTATATTTATCACAATATCTTCAAATGATATATCACCTTTTAAAACATCTAAGATATTATATTGCGCCTTTACACCAAATATCAAATCTAAATTAGCAAGTCCTATATCTGCATCAAATACACCGACTTTATATCCCATACTCCAAAGAATATAAGCCATATTAGCACTAATTGTAGATTTTCCTACGCCACCTTTGCCACTTGTAATTGCAATAAATGTAGTATTTTTTTTTGGATTTTGAATTTTTTTTAATAATTCATCTAAACCTGCAGCCTGATTTTTCATCTAAGTATCTCATCTCTTGATGGCTTTGAAAATCCATTTATAATACAATCTGCTAGATAATCATTTCTTGCTGCCAAAATATCTTCTGGCACTTCTTGCCCTATTGTAAAATAGCTAACGGGCTTTTTAGTATCATAAATTAGTGAGAAAAGATTCCCAAATCCTTTGCTTTCATCTAATTTTGAAAATATAAGCGTATCAATATTTAACGACCCAAATGAATAATAGATATCCATCAAATCCTCATATTTTGTAGTGGCACACAAGACTAAATTTACATCTATATTATAATCTGCATTGACATATTTTTTTAAAATATCTAACTTTTGTTTATCATGCTGTGAGCTTCCTATAGTATCAATAAGTATATAATCACAATATTTAAGCTCATCAAGAGATTTTGTGAATTCGGTTGTATCATTTACTGCATTTATAGATAATTTTAATTTTTTTGCATAAAAAGCAAGTTGATCATATGCACCGATTCTATAGCTATCAAGCGTTATTAAACCGACTTTATATCTATGTTTTACAGAATAATGAGTAGCAAGCTTTGCGAGCGTAGTAGTCTTTCCAACGCCTGTTGGTCCAACAAGCATAACAATTCTTTTTCGCTTCATGTCAATATTTTCTGGACGACAAGCTATCATCTTTCTTAATACTTCTCTAAAATATCGCTTTATTGTTACACTATTTTCTCGCATATTTACAGGCATAAGATTCTGCGAGAGTTGCATTATCTCTTCTAAATGTTCATTTTTCATTCCACTATTTTTGCAGATTCTATATATCTCTGCAAATTCATGTGGAATATTATTTGTATTTTGGGCTCTCTGGCTTATATCATCCCAAAACATACTTTGGATAAGCTTCATTTTATCATTTATTTTATCTAGCTCTTGTCTTATATTTTTTAAGTCTTTTGCTTCATCTTGATTTCGTTTTGCTACTTCTTCTCTTGTTTTATCAATATTATCTTTAGTGCTTTTTTTGGAATTCTCGCTAATATTTTCTCTTGTCTCAATTCCTCTTTTTGATGTATTTGGTGTAAGTTTTGCTATTTCTTTCACAGCATTAGATATTTGGATTCCAATATCACTACTTTGTCTTTCTTTTGCTTCTTTCTTTTTTTCAATTGCCTTTTTTGCAATATTTTGAAGTCGCTTTTCTACGCTATTATCTGGTAAATCATCATTTGTATCATCATTTGTATCATCATTTTTATCTTTATTGTCTTGCTTTGGGGCGACTACGACTATCTCCCATAAGCCATTTTCTAAAAGTGATTTTTTTCTAATTTCTTTTGATGAAACAATTAATGCATCTTCTCCATGTTTATTTTTAGCAATTTCCATGGTTTCTTTATAACTCGGGGCTGTGTAAGTATACATTTGCAAATCTTGCATTTAAAATCCCTTATAATTAACTTGATACAAAAGCGGAATAAGAACACTATCTCGTTTATTCCAATGCAAATGCGGAATATTTAGCTTCTTACTTCGTATAAATATATCATTAAAAAATAAAATATCGATATCTAGCGTGCGAGGTGCATTTTTAAACTCTCGCTTTCGCTTTCTCCCAAAGATTCTCTCTATATAAAATATAAATCTATAAAATTCTATCAAACACATATTTGTAGATAAAATAATAGTGCTATTATAAAAATCATTCTGTTTTGTATAGCCAAATGGAGGATTTTTATATATTGGTGATGTAGAAATCAAGGTTATATTACTATTTAATCTTAGCTTTTTAATAAAATGCAAAAAAGTTTTGATTGGATTTTTTAAATTTCCACCAATTGATAAAATACTTATATTTTGTAAATATATATTTTTATTTTTATTTACAAATGGAAAAAATGAATTTGTAATAATCTCTCTCAAAACTACTTCCTTGTAAAAATCCTAGAGTATTTCTGCCCTGCCATTTTTCATCAATACCAAATCTTCAATCCTTATGCCAAACTCATTATCCAAATAGATTCCAGGCTCTATTGAGAAAATCATCCCATCTTCTATAATCATTTCACTTCTATGAGATATGATTGGTAATTCATGAATATCAAGCCCTATTCCATGACCAGTAGAATGTGTAAAATAATCACCATAACCAGCCTTTGATATATAATCTCTAGCAATAAAATCAATATCTTTTGCTTTCATTCCACTTTTTGCTTTCTTGATGGTTAGTTCTTGTGATTTTAGAACAATATCATAAATCTTTTGTATTTTTTTTGGCATTTTTTGCTTTTTACTAAATTTGATTTCACCATCAAAAAAAGCACTTCTAGTCATATCAGAACAATATCTTTTATATTTTATTCCTGCATCAAATAGTAAAATATCATTCTTTTTTAACTTATCTTTGCTTGGAAGTGCATGAGGCTTGGCTGCATTTTTATTTAGTGCTGTTATAGGCTCAAAACTAAGCTCATATTTGCCATATTTACTTAAAATTTCTTTTGCTTTAAAATTCAAAAATAACTCACTTCTACCTTCAAGGCTATTTTTGCTTAAAAAATTTGCAAATTTTTTAAAAGCCTTTTTATTTAGTTCTTGTGATTTTTTTATCAAATTTATTTCATCATCATTTTTAATCACTCTTAGTTTTTGATGAAAGTTAGATTCTGCACTTAAATCTAGTGTATCTGACATTTTATTATAAGATTCTATGCTTATTTGCGATGGATCAAATATGATTTTTTTAACATTATTTGCAACTTTAATTAAATCTGCTATTAAATCACTACTAGTAATAACTTCTATATTTTTATCTTTTATATTTTCTTTTGCTTCTAAAGTATATCTGCTATCAGTGATAAAAAATGATTGTTTGTCATTTTTAAAAAAGATTGCATTATCACATGAAAATCCACATTCATAAAACATAGCATTTTGATTATTGGTAATAAATGGCATTTATTTCTCTTGCTTAGCTTTTAATTCTGTAATAATTTGCATTAATGATAGCAATCCTAAATGATACCCAAATGGTCCAAATCCTGTGATGACACCAGCACTTGCAGCACCTGTATATGATTGCTTTCTAAAATCTTCTCTAGCAAAAATATTGCTTAAATGCACCTCAACAACAGGCATGCCAGCTAATGCTATTGCATCTGCAATTGCTATTGAAGTATGAGAATATGCCGCAGGATTAATTAAGATACCATCTGCAACTCCTATGCATTCTTGAATCTTATCTACTATTTCACCCTCAAAATTGCTTTGAAAAAAATCAATTTCAAAATTATTTTGTTTTGCAACAGATTCTATATTTTGATGAATTTGTTCTAATTTCATAGGTCCATAGATTCTAGGATCTCTATGTCCAAGCATGTTTAAATTTGGTCCTTGAATAACAACTATTTTCATAAGTTCCCCCTAAAATATTTGCTTAAAATCTTTAAATGAAAATTATATCAAAAGAGATTTATAATTTCATTTTATATATTTATAAACATCATCTACCCTAAAACTTTCTAATCCAAATTTATAAGCATAAAGCGGATTTGGGCTTTCATGTATGATATCAGTTGGAAGTGGAGAATCTATAAAGTTTGGATATTTTGATATAAAAATATTTTCAACTATCACATTGTAGTTTCCTCTTTGTTTCTCTTTTTCTATATATGCAAGCATATCATTCCATCTATTATAAAATTTATAATATTCACTTGCAACAAAAATACTATAAGCTATACAAAATACACAAATAGCTGTATTTATAAGCTTTGAAACTTTGATATATTGATACAAAATACAAAATACAGAAATAAGCACCAGAATCTCTCCAAGTCTAGCTCGTGGCGGTAGTATTAGAATCTGAATTCCAGATAAACATAAAAGTAAATATATGATATATAATGCAAAGATTATCTTGTAGATTCTATGTTTTTTAAATATAGATATTAAAATGATGATTGATACTATATGAAAAACTAAGCTATTATTATTTAAAAATATCAAAGAAGAGATAAATAATACAAGCGTAAAATACAATATTTTAAACTTGCTTGGAATATTTTCTTTTGTGCCTAAAAACAATACAAGCAAAACAAAAATCTTAAATATATCTGTCATTGAAGAGTCAAGAAGCAACAATACTCTATCTATTTTTTGATAAAAGCTTAATGCTAGAATCTCGCTTATTTTTAAAAACTGCCCATTTAAAATAGACATTGATGATCTTGCTGCATGTCCTGGGGAAAAATATAACAATAAATATCCTAATACAAAAGATATTACACCAAGATAATACCATGCACCAAGTTTTATATGCTTATATTTTGCATATACAATAAAACAAATATGACACAAAATAGCAATGATGCCTAGCTGCTCACTTGCCATACCAGCTAAAAGATTGGTAAATAAAATAAGTGGATTTTTTATCACTTTATTTTGCTTGTTTTTATTAGTAAATATATCATTCCAAAACAATCTATATGGAAGCAGGGCTATTATCATAAGCAAGATTCCCCACATATAGTTTAAACTTCCTGCACCCCACAAAAAATCAGCTCCAAATGGAGCAAAATAAAGCAATAAAAACATATC
The DNA here is from genome assembly GCF_003364295.1 of Helicobacter sp. MIT 99-5507. Classification (NCBI taxonomy): domain Bacteria; kingdom Pseudomonadati; phylum Campylobacterota; class Epsilonproteobacteria; order Campylobacterales; family Helicobacteraceae; genus Helicobacter; species Helicobacter sp. MIT 99-5507. The sequence goes on along the minus strand of NZ_NXLO01000004.1, from coordinate 36,776 downwards.
AAAAGAATGCAATATATATCTTTATTATTTGGGAATCTAACAAAGATGAAAATAAAAAACATCCATATAAAAACACTTCCAAACAATGCATTAATAAAATCAAAAACAATATCACTCCATCCGCCCACAAAGCTTACAAATACTAATTCACCAATCCTTGCATTCCAAGTCATATATGAATTAATAGCAGCACTAAATCCATCTTTTGCTTTTATGCTTGCATGAATATCATCAGCTTGCGGTGGTAAAAAAATATTTAATACAAATAAATATAAAAAGATTAAAAAAAATAAAAATAATGGAATCTTTGAATCTAAACAATCTTGTAATCTCAAAATTACATCCTATTGAATTTTTGCCAGCATGATTTTTGCAAATGATTTTACTCGCGTTATTATAATAGATATTCATTTAGATTCTATATTTTTATAGATTCTATTGATTGCCATCATAAAGCCAAATATGATGATATTAAATTGTGTAGGTTTTGGATAATTTAGATTCTAGCCTCAAGAGACTAGAATCCTTTGGATTGTTTATAGGATTGTATTACTCGACTTCAGCATCGATTACATCATCATCTTTTTTGTTATTTTGTGAAGATTCTGCACCTTTATCATTTTTTGCATACATAGCTTCTGCAAGTTTGTGACTTACATCATTTAGAGCTTTTATTTTGCTCTCAATCTCCTCTTTTGAGGCATGATCATTTTTTAGTGTAGTTTTTAGATCTTCTAATGCATTTGTAATATTTGCCTTATCATCATCACTTAAAGATTCTTTTAACTCATTTAGACTTTTTTCTGTTTGATGAATTAATGCATCTGCTGTATTTTTTGTCTCAATTAATTCTTTTCGCTTTAAATCCTCTTCTTTGTGCATTTCTGCATCTTTTACCATTTTATCAATCTCACTATCGCTTAATCCACTTGAACCTGTAATTTTTATTTCTTGTGATTTACCTGTAGCTTTATCTTTTGCACTAACAGTTAAGATTCCATTTGCATCAATATCAAATGTAACTTCGATTTGAGGCACACCTCTTGGAGCTGATGGGATACCTGTTAAATCAAATTTACCAAGAGATTTATTATCTCTTGCTAACTCCCTCTCCCCTTGTAAAACATGAATGCTTACTGCTGGTTGATTATCTTCAGCAGTTGAAAAAACTTGTGCTTTTTTCGCTGGAATTGTAATACCTCGATCAATTACCTTTGTCATCACTCCGCCTAAAGTCTCAATTCCAAGGCTAAGCGGTGTAACATCAAGAAGTAATACATCTTTTACATCACCTTTTAACACACCACCTTGAATTGCTGCACCAATTGCTACAACTTCATCTGGATTTACAGATTTATTTAGATCTTTATTTGTAAACTCTTTTACTCTATCTTGCACTTTTGGAATACGAGTTGAGCCACCAACCATAACAACTTCGCTAATATCACTCTTATTCAATTTAGAATCTTTGATTACTTCATCAATCTTTTTGATTGTTTGCTCTACCAAATCATCAATCAAACTTTCAAATTTAGCACGAGTAAGTTTTTTTACTAAGTGTTTTGGACCTGTAGCATCAGCTGTGATAAATGGTAGATTTATTTCAGTCTCACTTGCACTAGATAGCTCCTTTTTAGCAGCTTCTGCAGCATCTTTTAATCTTTGCAATGCCATTACATCATTTTTAATTTCTATGCCACTTTCATCTTTGAATTCTCCTGCAGCCCAATCAATGATTCTATTATCAAAATCATCACCACCAAGAAACGCATCTCCACCTGTTGCTAAAACTTCTACGACATTATCACCTGTTTCTAGCACGGTTACATCAAATGTTCCACCACCTAAATCATAAACTACAATCTTTTCAGATTCTTTTTTATCAAGTCCATAAGCAAGAGCAGCTGAAGTTGGCTCATTGATTATTCTAAGCACATTTAACCCTGCAATTGTTCCTGCTTCTTTTGTAGCTTTTCTTTGGCTATCATTGAAATATGCAGGCACAGTGATAACAGCCTCTGTGATAGATTCTCCTAGATAGCTTTCAGCATCTTCTTTTAATTTCATTAGTATTTTTGCAGAAATCTCTTGTGGAGTATAAACTTTGCCAGCAATCTCAATTGCACAAGCACCATTTCTATCGACAATCTTATATGGAAGCCTTTTTTGTGCTTCTTTTGCTTTATCCTCATTAAACATCAAGCCCATAATTCTTTTTATTGAATATATAGTTTTTTGTGGGTTTGTAATGGCTTGTCTTTTTGCACTCTCACCAACTAGAATCTCGCCTTTATCAGTAAAAGCAACGATTGAAGGTGTTGTGTTTTTACCTTCTTTATTTGCAATAATCTTTGCTTCATTTCCTTCAAAAATACTCATTGCTGAATTTGTTGTTCCTAAGTCAATTCCTAAAACTTTACTCATTTTTTGTCTCCTTTGTTAAATTAACTATTTTTTGTTATTGAAACCATAGAAGGTCGAATAATTCTTTCTTTATACTTATAGCCTTTTTGTATCACTTGGGCTATTTCTCCATCTTCTTTGCTTTCATCTTTTACTTGCATAATTGCATTATGCAAATTTGGGTCAAAATTACTATTTGTATCAATAACTTCAACACCATTTTTATTTAAAGCTTTCATAAAATTATCTATTGTTAGTTTTATTCCAGCTTCTATATTTTTTATGCTCTCTGTTGAAATATTAGTGCTTGAGATTCCATTTAATGCAGATTCTAAAGTATCTAGAATCGGTAAAAAATCTTTTAGTATATTTTCATTTGCATATTCTAAACATTGATTTTTATCTCTCTCAAGCCTCTTTTTTATATTTTCAAAATCTGCATGAGTTCTTATATATTTTTCTTCTAACTCCTTGATTTGTAGATCTTTTTGTTTTAATAACTCTTCTGTATTAATAGAATCTGTATTGGTAGATTCTGCACTAGAATCTTTATCTAATTCATTTGTTTCATCATTATTTTCTATATTTTCGTCTTGCAAATTATCCTCCTTTTATTAATCTTTAAGATGCTATTTTTTGATAAAAAGATGTATAGTCTTTCTTTAATCCACCAACAACAAACATCTTTCCAAAATTGTTATCAATCATAATATCATGCAAAATACCCATATATCCGTCTGGAAACAAATCAAAATAAAAGCCATTTTTTAAAGTATAAAAAATATCTCCATTTATGATCTTTAATATAGAATCTAAATCTTTGATAAAAAATAACTCTTCAAAACTAAAATTATAAATCTTTGTAGTTGCAACACCAAGAAGGCGATTATAAAGCTCATTTGCACATACACTTTTTGCAATGCTTCTAATTTCTTCTATATCCTGATATAAAAGTTCATTTAAAAAACTATGCAAATGTCTAGTATAAGGCAAAATTGTCTCTACATTATCAAAGACTAAAATACTATATTCATCATTATAATTTATGATTTTTTGCAATCTCTCCTGTTTGTGGATTTTTATATTACAAAATATTTTATGTTCAATACTTGCTTTGTTGATTTTATCTATACTATTAATATTTAAACAATTAGAAATGTCTATATTTTTTCTCCAATATGATTTTAAAGTAGAGTTTGTCGGAATCTTGCCACTACTTATATGCGGTTGGGCTAATACTCCTTCATTTACTAAAACTTTAAAATAATTTCTTATAGTTGCAGATGAGATTTTCATATCAATATTAAGTTTTAATGATTCTGAACCAATAGGCATACCATCTTTTATATAAATAGAAATCATTTCATTTAGTAATTTTTCTTTTCTATCTTTCAAATATAAACCTTTATTATCAAAATCTCAATCCTTTAAAAATTAATATTCTAAGAAATCAAAATGGATTATATCATAAATTTTAAAAAATTTAGCACTCAAATAAAAATATTGCTATTTTTTTAAAAAAAAATATAAATATTAGTTATATACTATCAACTAAATTAAATAAATTTAATCAATATTATTAACTACACTAAACATAATATAAATTATATCTCAATGCTATATCAATATTTGATATGCTATAATATACACATGATACATAAAAATATAAATAGTGAGCTTCTACAAGAGCTAATAAATATATCACTAACAATGTTTAGAAAAAATTTCTTTGATATTTTTCATGGTGCAATTTCTATGAAAATTGATGATAGTAAATTTATGATAAATACAAAAGATGCGGTCTTAAACTCTCCAGCTTTAGAAAATTATATGGTATTAACTCACAAAAGAAATTATAGCTGGCAAGAAGCAAGTGATGATGCTTTTATTCACTCTTTTATTTACAAAGAAATTAGCGAAGCAAAATGTATTGCATACACATTTCCAAATTTTACAATGGCTCATTCACTAAATAATAATAAATTCATTCCAAAAGATTATTTTGGATACAAAAAATTCAAAGAGGCAAATATATATAATCCTGGTGATTATGATAGTTGGTATGAAAGAGCGGATGTGGAGATATGCAATTTCTTACGTCAGAATAAAGTAAATTTTATAATAATAAGAGGATATGGACTTTATATATACGAAAGAGACCTTCCACAGCTTGCAAAAACAATATCGATGATAGAAAATAGTGCAAAAATATTAGTTTTATCAGATACATTCAAGAATACGCACAATTTCAATATATTAAATAATGTAGATTCTTAAAAGTATTAAATATCAAGATTCTGCTTTGAATAAAAATTTATTCAGTTATTATATTGTAAATAAACTTTAGTCTATTTATATCAATATTATTAATATCTTCATATATATTATTGACTTATAAAAATAAAAACTTTATAATTCTAGCACTTAAATTTTAAGAGTGCTAAAATTTAAGCTTTAAGATTTTTATATTGAAAAAAATAATATCTTAAATCAGTCATCTTACAAATAAGTATAAATAAGGAGTATAGCGTTATGAAATTTAGACCACTAGATAAACGTGTATTATTAGAGAGAGTCGAAGAAGAAACAAAAACTAGCTCTGGAATTATCATACCAGATAATGCAAAGGAAAAGCCACTTGTAGGAATTGTTCGTGCAATTAGCAAAAAACTAGAAAAAGAAAGTGAAATAAAAGTCGGTGATAGCGTAGTTTTTGATAAATATAAAGGTTCTGAAATCAAAATTGATAATAAATTATATGTAGTAATTGACGAAGAAGATTTACTAGGAATCTTAGGTTAATTTAAATATTTTAAAAAGGAGAAAATTATGGCAAGCAAAGAAATAACATTTTCTGATAATGCAAGAAATAAATTATTTGATGGCATTAAACAGCTAAATGATGCAGTAAAAGTTACTATGGGACCAAAAGGAAGAAATGTATTAATACAAAAAAGTTATGGAGCACCAAGTATCACAAAAGATGGTGTAAGTGTTGCTAAAGAGGTTGAATTAAAAGATCCAATAGCAAATATGGGAGCTCAACTTGTAAAAGAAGTAGCAAGCAAAACTGCTGATGCAGCAGGAGATGGCACTACAACAGCAACTGTTTTAGCATATAGTATATTTAAAGAAGGTTTGAGAAATATTACAGCTGGAGCTAATCCTGTGGAAGTAAAAAGAGGTATGGATAAAGCTACAAATGCAATTATTGATGAACTAAAAAAGATGAGCAAAACAATAAAAGGAAAAAAAGAAATAGCACAAGTTGCAACAATTTCTGCAAACTCTGATGAAAATATCGGGAATCTTATCGCTGAAGCAATGGAAAAAGTAGGTAAAGATGGCGTTATTACCGTTGAAGAAGCAAAAGGTATCAATGATGAATTAAATGTTGTTGAAGGTATGCAATTTGATAGAGGATATCTAAGCCCATATTTTGTTACAAATAGTGATAAAATGACTATTGAGTTAGATAATCCATATGTGCTTTTAACTGATAAAAAAATCACATCAATGAAAGATATTCTTCCATTATTAGAAGCTACAATGAAAAGTGGCAAACCACTACTTATCATCGCAGAAGATATTGAAGGTGAAGCCCTAACTACTCTTGTTGTAAATAAACTTCGAGGTGTTTTAAATGTAGCTGCAGTAAAAGCTCCTGGATTTGGTGATAGAAGAAAAGAAATGTTAAAAGATATAGCGATTTTAACAGGCGGACAAGTAATAAGCGAAGAGTTAGGAAATACCCTAGAGAGTGCTACAATAGCAGAACTTGGTCAATGTGCAAGAATCTCTATTGATAAAGACAACACAACAATTGTCGATGGCAAAGGTAAAAAAGATGATGTAAAATCAAGAATAAATCAAATCAAAGCTCAAATCGAAACTACAACAAGTGATTATGATAAAGAAAAATTACAAGAAAGACTTGCAAAATTAAGCGGTGGTGTTGCGGTTATAAAAGTAGGTGCGGCAAGCGAAGTAGAAATGAAAGAGAAAAAAGATAGAGTTGATGATGCATTATCTGCTACAAAAGCTGCGGTTGAAGAAGGAATCGTTGTTGGTGGTGGAGTTGCTTTAATTAGAGCAGGATTAAATGTAAAATTAAATTTAAGTGGTGATGAAGCAATAGGTTATGATATCATCAAAAGAGCAATCAAAGCACCATTAAAACAAATAGCTAAAAATGCTGGCTATGACAAAGGCGTAGTTGTAAATGAAATAGAAAAATCTAAAAAAGATAGCTACGGATTTGATGCTAGCTGTGGTGAATATGTAGATATGTTTGACAAAGGTATAATTGATCCGCTAAAAGTAGAGAGAATCGCTCTTCAAAATGCTGTATCAGTTTCAAGCTTATTGCTTACAACTGAAGCTACAATAAATGAAATAAAAGAAGACAAACCAGCTCCAGCAATGCCTGATATGGGTGGCATGGGCGGTATGGGTGGAATGATGTAATTTCACTCTAAACTTTTATCTTAAATAGAATCTCTAAAAGATTCTATTTAAAGACTATTTTCTTTTCTACAATAAATCAAAACTAACATATTTGCAAACTTTTATCATGCTAAAAATATATTTACAGCTAAAACATAGAATCTTAATGATATTTTATCCACCAAGTATCTTTCCAGTGATTTTGAAAGCCTCTAAAATCTCATCTTTAAAATGCCACATCATAGCAGGCAACGCCAATATAAGCACAATTAAAGCAATAATGATTTTTAAAGGAAGCCCAATTACTAATAGATTAAATTGCGGGTGAGTCCTAGTTATCATACCAAATATAATTTCAGATAGTAATATCACGCCTATTACAGGAAAAGCAACAGTAAATCCTATGACAAATAAATTTGCCATTGCTTTTATAAAATATACTGCCATATTTGAATCTAACTCAAAACTACCAAGTGGCGTAGCGTGCAAACTTTTTGCAATTAAAATAAATACAAGATGATGATAATCAAGGGCTAAAAATATAAGCAAAGCAACGAGACTAAGAATTTGTGCGATGATTAGATTCTGTGCGCCACTTACTGGATCGTATGAACTTGATATACTCATACCAATACTAAATCCTAGAATCTCACCTGCATATGAAATAGCACTAAATACAATTTGTAAAAAAAATGCACTCACAAAACCAAGCAGAATCTCACTTAAACCAGCTAAAATAAACTCTAAAATGCTAATATTTGTATCAAATGGGGGAAGCAAAGGAAAAAATAATAATGCTAGAAAAAATATCATAGCACCTTTTAGCGAGATAGGTATAAGTCTAGAATCAAAAAATGGGAAAAATGCCACAATACCGCTAAATCTAAGTATCAAAAGCAGAAAATTAGCTACACTACCTTCACTAAGATATGAAACAATCTCCACTCTGACCGCCTTTAAAATACAATTTAGGCTGTATTATATAAAAATAGAAATAAAACTAGAATCTTTACAAAATTTATCGTTATTATTTTTTATAATAAAATCTTCTTGCTTTTTAAGAAAATATTCAAAAAAAAAATGTTTAAATTTCATTAACTTTTATCCTGATGGATTTAAGGAATTTATTATTGGAGAAAGAAAATGAAAAGAAATGGTTTTAGTATGATTGAGTTAGTATTTGTTATTGTTATCTTAGGAGTTTTAGCAGCAGTTGCGGTGCCTAGATTTGTAACAACAAGGACAGATGCACAAGTAGCAATGGCAAGAAGTGATATTGCTTCTACACTAAAAGCAATTCCTGCAAGAGTTTTTGCAGAAAATATAGATCCTACAGCATCAGCTCCTACTGGTTTTAGTAACTGGGGTGAGTGGATGATAGATACAGGCGGACTTGATCGAGGTAGATGGAAAGCTGGAAATAGTGGAACTAGTAACAACCCAGGAATTGAACCACTTGGTAATGTTGTAACACAAAGTGGAAGCAATCAAACTGGCGGATGTGGACATATTATTCAATTAAATACAAGTACAGGAAATTTAATCTTTGATCCAAACCAAATTGCAGCTACATCAACTAATGGAGGTAATGGAGGGACATTCTGTAAAACACTAAAAGAATCTTATCCAAGTGGTTCAAATAGAATTATCCCGCTAGCAACTACTGGAGCAGTGAAATTCTAAGAAACTTTCTTTTAGATTCTAGCTTAAGCTAGAATCTAAATTCGCTTTTTTAGATTCTACTTTTTTAATTTTTAAATTATTTTTCTTAAGTCTTTCAGAGGATTCTTAAAAAATATTTATTATTTTTTAGTTTCTACTAATTTGCAGTCTTTTAGATAAAAGATTCTATCGCACATATTTGCGATTTCTATATCATGCGTAGCAATTAGCATTGCAGCATTATTAATATTAAGATAGTTAAATACAACTTCCATCACTTTAATAGAAGTATTTTTATCAAGATTCCCTGTTGGTTCATCTGCAAATATAATCTTGGGCTTTTTTTGTAATACCCTAGCAATGGATAATCTTTGCTGCTGACCACCGCTAAGCTCCCCAATTTGCTGTTTTAGCAAGTCTGATATACCAAATTTTTCTAATAAATCCATATCAATTTTTTGATTTGTAAGGATTGAAGCAACTTTGAGATTCTCCAAAACATTAAATCCACGAAACAGATAATGTGATTGAAAAATAATCCCTATTTCATTTTTACGAATGGATAAAATCTCATCATCATTTATACTATAAATATCATTTTTGCCATTTAGATTTACTATACCGCTTTTGGGTTTAAGCAGTGTGGAGAGATTATTAATTAAGCTAGATTTTCCGCTACCACTAACGCCAAGGACTGCTACACTTTCTTTTTCTTTTATATCAATATTTACATCATCATATAAAAGGTGTTCAAAGCTATGTGACAATCCCTTAGCTTGTATTAGATTCATAGATTTAATTGACTAGCTACTTCTTTAGCAAAATCTTCTTCTTTTTTCTCTATACCCTCACCTAGTTCATATCGCTCATATCTTGTGATTGTTATTTTATCGTTTAATTCTTTGCTTTTTTCATCTAATATTTGAGCTATTGTTTTTTTATCATCCATTACAAAAAATTGCCCAAGCAAAGTAAGTCTTTGATCTAGCAAAGTATTATCAGCGATAAATCTATCAAGTAATCCTGGAATGATTTTATCCCAAATAGCTTCTGGCTTTTTTTGTGCTTTTAGATTCTCTTTAAATTGCTCTTCTTTTTTAGCAAGCACTTGGTTGTTTAATTCTTTTTTACTTATGTATTCTGGAATTGTTTTTAGAGTTTTACCAAGTCTTTTTAACTCTTCATTTTCTTTTTCTATCTCTGCGACTAAAGCACTTTTTTCTTTTGCAATAAAATCATCACTAAATTCATCATAGCTTATTATTTGTGGTTTCATAGCAGCGGCATGCATACATAGATTTTTGCTAAGTTCTACTAATTTTGCCTTAGATTCTGCATTATTAAAACTTAATGAAATGATAGTGCCTACCTTGCCATTTGAATGCAAATAACCATTTGTAATGCTATTATTATTTGAGCTTATATTGCAAAATCTTCTAACAACGATATTTTCACCAATTTTTGCAATTTGTGATTTTAAATAATCTAAAAAACTAGCTCCATCAACAATAATATTATTTAAATCTTCTATATTGTTAATATTTGAGCTAGAAATGATATCTAGTGTCTTTGCACAAAGCTCTTTAAAATTATCATTTTTTGCAACAAAATCTGTTTCACTATTGATTTCAACCATAGAGGCTTTTGTAAAATCATTATCAACTTTAAGAACAATAGCACCCTCTGCCGCCACTCTATCAGCTTTTTTTGCAGCTTTACTCAATCCTTTTTCTCGCAAATATTCGATAGCTTTTTCTATATCGCCATTTACTTCAACTAATGCCTTTTTACACTCCATCATTCCTGCATCAGTCATATCTCTTAATTTTTTTACTAAGGCAGCAGTAATTTCCATTATTTTTCATCTCCTTTAGAATCTTCTTGAACACTAGAATCCTCTTTAAATTCTGCTTCATCTACGACTTTACTATCGTTTTTCTCTGTAGAATCTAAAGATTCTGTATCTTTATTAGATTCTCTACCTTCAATAATTGCTTCACTAATTTCTTTACAAAATAGCTGAATACTTCGTATTGCATCGTCATTTCCGGGAATTGGATAATCAACTTTATCAGGATCACAATTCGTATCAAGTGGCGCTATTACTTGAATGCTAAGTCCTCTTGCTTCCTCAACAGCGATATGCTCTTTTACAACATCAATTACAAAAATCATATCTGGTAGTTTTTTCATATGCCTAACACCACCTAGATATTTTTCTAATTTTTCTTTTTTTCTAAGTAGCATTAATTTTTCTTTTTTTGTCAAAAGATCGATTTGTCCGCTATTTTCCATCTCTTCGATTAATTCTAATCGTCTAATTGATTTTTTAATTGTGCTAAAGTTTGTAAGCATACCACCAAGCCATCTATAATCAACATATGGCGCACCAACACTTTGTGCATATTGTTTTATAGTTTCGCCTGCTTGTTTTTTTGTGCCAACAAACATAATCGTTTTACCCTCACTTGAAGCGTCTTTAACAATGCTATAAACATATCTAAAATATCTGATTGTCTTTTGTAAGTCTATAATGTGGATATTTTTTCTAGAACAAAAGATGAATTTTTTCATCTTAGGATTCCATTTTCTTGTTTGATGCCCAAAATGTACTCCGCATTCAAGCAAGTCTTTCATTGTAACCATAATTTTCTCCTTGTGTAATATTAGTTTATCCCGCCACGTTCATTTAAAAAGAATATCTTTCAACTAAATCAAGAATTAACGTGTGTGAATTTTTAATCAATGAAGCTCGGATTCTACAATAAAATACTTTCTTTAAAACTTAAAATCTATCCAAAATATTTGCTTACAAGTATCTAAAATAATAATTTAAAAAAATCTCAAGCAAATAATATTCTACATTATGAAGCTAACTAAAAAATGATGTAGCAATCTACTTAAGCAAGGATGGATTTAAAACTAGTCAAATCATGCTCTAGCTTAGTAGATATTTTAAAAAGGTAGTTTTAGAATTTTTATAAATTCATCATTTAAAGATTATTACTTTAAATATTTATATTTTAATGTTCGTGATTTTGGTGCTTTTTATCCAAAAGTTTATGTCCTTTATAATAGCCATAAAGTTTATAGCCTCCATCTTTAAGCATTAAGATTACAGGATATTCTTCTTCATATCCTTGCTCCATGCCTGGACTTCCTTGAGGCATACCAGGAGCTGAAATCCCTATAACATCTTTTGGTTTATTTTCTAAAAGCCATTTTACTGCATCATTTGGTACATGCCCTTCTATAGCATATCCATCTATCACACCTGTATGGCAACTTTGGTATTCAGATTTTATATTAAAATCTTCTTTGATTTTCATAAAGTCGTTAGTTTTATGAACATACACTTCATAGCCTTGATCTTTCATGTATTTTACCCACAGATCACAACACCCGCAGGTCGGGCTTTCATAAACTTCAAGCTTTTTATTTGCTCCAAAAAGCATAAGAGGTAAAATAATAGCAGTGCTTAAAATAATTTTTTTCATTACAAGTCCTTTGAAAAGTTGGTTTAATTAAAGATTATTCCTTTGTGCCTTTGGATTATATCTAAATTATATTTCCATTTTTCACAATAAAAGCTGCATTTAAAAGCAAATATTTGATATTAGCCACTTATTGCTTGGTAAAAATTAATAAAGCTTATATATTTTTTGGTGCATTAATTTTGACAAATAAAAACAATAAAAAAGCTATTATACAAACAATACCAATGCTTAAAAATGCATCTCCATAAGTAACTTTTGAGCTTAAATCAAAAAATTTATATCCAAATATTTCAAAACCCATATCACAACCTAGATACTAGAATTACATCGATCACACAAGCAATCTTGTGAATTTGAATTAAATTTCCAACATCTAGGGCATTTATATCTGCTAGATTTTAGTATCGTGGCTACTTTTCCATTATTTAAACTAATAGTAGAAAGGATATTTGATTTTTCAAAATTATTATTTACTCCACTTACAATAAGCCAACTTGAAAGCACGCTAGCATTTGGATAGTCAAAAGAAATTTCTAGCTCAAGCGAGCTTTTTACTAATTTTTCTTTTTTTAATCTATCTAATTCTGCCCCAAATAAAGAGCGAAGTTCTAATAACTCATCAAAATTTTCATTTACCTCTAAATCATAATCTATATTAGAATCTCTGCAACTAAATACATCGCTTAAATCACCTTTTAGTGCATTTGATGCGTATTTTAGGGCTTCATCTATGCTATATGTCAATATTGGTGCTAAAAATAAAAACAACTTCCTAGCTACAAGGCATAATGTAGTTTGTATCGCTCGCCTTGAAGTAGAAGTAGCCTTATCGCAATATAAGCTATCTTTGCATAAATCAAAATAGATTCCACTAAGCTCATTGGTAATAAAATTCATAACAAGATTTAATGACTTTGAAAATTCATATTCACTAAATAATCTATTTGCTTCATCAAAAACTTCTATAGCTCTTTTTAACAACCATCTATCAATGCTTCCTAGCTCATTAGTCCCAACAAATTCTTTAAAATCATTTGTATTTGCAAGCAAGAATCTGATCGTATTTCGTATTTTTCTATATTGCTCACTTATTTGTTTTAATATATTTTGTGATATTTTTAAATCACTTTGATAATCGCTAAGTGCCACCCAAAGACGAAGAATCTCGCTTCCATATTCTTTTAAAATAGATTCTGGAGCTATGACATTGCCTTTTGATTTACTCATTTTTTCACCATTTTCATCAACTGTGAATCCATGAGTTAAAATATTTTTAAATGGTGCTTTATGATTTATAGCACAAGATACCAAAAGTGAGCTTTGAAACCAACCTCTATGTTGATCACTTCCCTCTAAATATAAATCTGCTGGATATTCTCCTGCATCATATTTTGGCGAATTCAATACAGCATTCCAAGTGCTACCGCTATCAAACCAAACATCTAAAATATGCTCGCCTTTGTATAACTCGCTAGCTTTAGATTGCCAAGAAGATGGTAATAAATCTTTTATATCTTTACTCCACCAGCAATCAAGCCCTTCTTCTTTAAATATATTGCTTAAATGCGAAAATAATTCATCATCAAAAATAGGCTCTTTTGTGTCTTTATAATGAAAAAATGCTATTGGCACACCCCAAGCTCTTTGACGAGAAATGCACCAATCAGGGCGATTTTGTATCATTGATTGAAGTCTTTTATATCCACTTTTTGGATAGAAATTTACTTTTTCTATTTCCTTTAGTGCTATTTCTCGCAAAGTAAGTCCATCAAAAAATGGCTTATCCATCAAGATGAACCACTGCGTAGTAGCACGATAAATCACAGGCTTGTGAGAACGCCAACAATGAGGATAACTATGTGTTATTTTTGTATGTTTAAGCAAAGAATCTCCAAGTAATTCTAAGATTCTATCTTGTGCTTTAAATACATTTACCCCTACAAACTCATTTGCAACATCTTTTGGAAATAAAGCAAGATTTACAACACTATCATCATAATTACCAAAATCATCAACAGGCACAAGAACTTCAAGATTATATTTAAGTCCCACATTATAATCATCTTCACCGTGACCTGGTGCGGTATGGACTGCACCGCTACCATCACTATCGCTTACATGCTCGCCTAAAATAATTTTAGATTCTCTATTATTTAGTGGATTTATTGCACTTAGATTCTCTAATTCATTTTGATTGATAATGGCTTTTATCTCACCAATATCCATATCAAGGCATAGTTTTTGATGAAGTTTTTTTGCGACAATAAAGCCTTTAGTCGTTATTATATATTCAATATTTGGATTTAATGCTATAGCCACATTTGCAGGTAAAGTCCAAGGGGTAGTAGTCCAGATAATTACACTAGCATTGTCTCCTAAATGTGGAAGTTTTGCTTTTGTTGCATCACTAAGATTAAATCGCACAAATATAGAATCTGAAACTTTATCTTTATATTCTACTTCTGCTTCTGCAAGAGCTGTTTGACAAGCCCAACTCCAATAAATCGGCTTATATCTTTGAGCTAGAATCCTACTTTTTGCGATATTGCATAAACTATCAAATATCTTTGCCTCAAATGCAAAATCCATCGTCACATAAGGATTATTAAAATCACCTAGCACTCCAAAACTCTCAAATCCATCGCTTTGAAGCTTGATAAATTCTTTTGCGTGATTTCTACATAATTCCCTAAAATTAGAAATCTGTGTTTTTTTTGCAGTGCCTATTTTTTGCTCGATTTGCTGTTCTATTGGCAAACCATGACAATCCCAACCCGGTGTATAATAAATCTTTTTGCCCCTAAAATAATTATATTTAACAATGATATCTTTTAGTATTTTATTTAGTGCATGTCCTACATGAAGGCTGCCATTTGCATATGGTGGTCCATCATGAAGAGTAAAAGAAGAAGTCGCATTTTTATTATTTAGCTTCATTTTTAAAAAAGCATCATTCTCTTTCCATTGCTTATATAAAACTGGTTCATTTTGTGGCAAATTCCCACGCATAGGAAAATCACTAATAGCGAGATTTAATGTATCTTTATAATCCATAAATATAACCTTGAAAAAAAATAAGCTTTTATTCTATCTTAGAATGCTTTAATAGGATTTTAAAAGAATTAACTTCTTAACTTATCAATCTCATTATACAAATCATTTATTTTGCTACCTATTTTATTTATCATATCAAATTTTTCTTTTCCATTTTCTCTAAAATTTTTTGGTAATTCTATATTATAAAGATCATTTATATCTATTATCTTTTTTTCTGTTTGTTCATATAATCTACTTAATAATTTTTGTGCATAGGTAGAAAATAAAAAGCAATAAAGACAAATAGAATCTTCTTTGTTTTTAGCACGAAGTATTAAGATTCCTGCGTTTGCAACCATATCAATATCACTCTTATTTACTATCGTAATTTTTGGTGAGATTCCACGAAGTGAAAGTAAAATATCATAAGCTTGAAGTCTATTTGCATTTACCTTATCTATGTCACCAAAACTCTGCTCTATATTTGAAGTATCTATAAACCCATATTCATTAAAATTTATAATTCCAATATTAATATATTTTTTTGTTTTATTTGTTTTTGCCTGCGGGATTCTCTGTCCTCTAATGATTTCTACACCTATATTTTTTATACTCATCATAGAATCTATAGTGCTTTTTTTATGTAGATATGTTTGAGCGCGTAAATCATTGAAGTTTAAATCATTAAGTTTTGTTAGTTTTGAATATTTTGTATCTTTTCTTTCTTTTAGCAATTTTAAAATATCATCATTTTTTATCAAACGATTATATTTACCATCTTTTTTGTAGAATCCTGAAGCATCGATATGCAATACGCTATTATTATTTTTTGAAATAATCATTAATGAAAAATCAGCACTATTGTGTGGAAAAATATTTTTTGGAAGTTCAATGATTGCTTCTAATAATCCATCTTTGCAAATCTTTTCTTTAAATTTCTCTTCAACTGATGTTTTTTTAAGCAATTGATTTCGTATTACAAAAACACCTTTCTCTTTTAGATATGAAATTCCATTGATAATAAAGCTTAATTCTGGTGCAGATTTTGTAATAAAACCATATTTTGAGAATCTTTTATTATTTTTTAAATCTAGTGTACCGATATAAGAATCTATTGGTGGATGGCACATAATCTTATCAAACTTTCTACTTAATGGGAATATTTGATTTTTTAAAATATTATTTACATGCAAATTATCTGTCTTGATATTTAATGATTGCAATATCAATTTTGCAATTTTATCAAGACTAGGATCTAGCTCTTCGCCATAAAGACTAAATTTCTTTTTTGTTTGCGATAATGCTAAAAATAAACTTCCTATACCATAGCAAGGATTGTATATCTCATCATTATCTTGTATATCTAAAATGCCTACAATTAGCCGATTTATCTCCATAGGAGTTGAGTAAGAATAAAGTTTATTTATAGTCTTTTTTTGTGTGATTGTATTTATCAAAGATTCTATTTTTTCATTTGTTATTTCAACTTCACTAATGACTTTTAGAATCTTAATAAGATTGATATTACTATTTGGAGCGACATACAAATCACCAAATAAATCTCTCATAATGCTATCAAAATCTTGTCTTATAAGTTTTCTTTTTTTTGCCTTATTAAGTAAATCTAAAATATGATTGTTAGAATATCGCTTTAATGTGACAATCTCAAGCAAAATAGCAATAACATCAAATATATCTGAATGGTATCTTTTCAAATAATCAAATACTATTAACATTTTTTGCATTTACAATCCTTATATCAAATCTATAATTATATAATTTTTCTTAATGAAGCAGTAGAATCTTTGAAAAAGATTCTATATCAAGCCTTTTACTAAATGCAATATTTTTATAATTTTGTATAATCAAATTAAACCATCTAGTATTAATAAAAATTGTTCAAATGATTCTAAATTAAGAGATTCTAGCTTTGAGTGAGGGTTTGAAATAGTAGGTCCAATTGATACTATTTCATCGCATTTTTCTTTTAAGATTCCACACTCTAAACCAGCGTGTATTTCTATAATATCATAATTGATTTTATTATCAATATAGATTTTTTCAATATATTTTAAAAATGCACTTTCTTGTGCCTCCCAAGGTGCATAATAGCTAGTAATCTCTATTTCATCAAACATAAATTGCAATCTTTTTTTATGCATTTCTAGCATTTCATCTCTATTTGCCCTAGCCATAATCTCTAAACTATCAAGCGATATTTTAGAAATATTTAGCGATGATAAGACATTTTCTTTGCTTACTGCATAAACTCCACTATGGAGGGCGATAAGTGGATACAAAAAGTCTTTTTTTACACTTTTTTTATAGCTTTCTTTTAGAGGATGCACTTTGATAAAATCATTAGTAAAATCATCTAAATTCTTATTTGTAGCAATAATTGCCCTTGCATTTACTGGAATAGAATTATTCTTTTCGCCACCTTTTAAATCTACAATCTCACAAGGCAAACTATAAATAAAATAC
Source organism: Helicobacter sp. MIT 99-5507 (assembly GCF_003364295.1). Classification (NCBI taxonomy): domain Bacteria; kingdom Pseudomonadati; phylum Campylobacterota; class Epsilonproteobacteria; order Campylobacterales; family Helicobacteraceae; genus Helicobacter; species Helicobacter sp. MIT 99-5507. The sequence continues at coordinate 19,248 of NZ_NXLO01000004.1, read as the reverse complement.
ACCAATTCAACGATCGCATTTTTGATATTTTTATTTATATCAATGCCACTATGTCCGCCAATAAAGTTTTTTGTAGATATTTCATAAAAATATTTAAAATCACTTTCTTTAAACTCTGGTTTTAGCTTGATTGTTGCACTCAATCCTCCCGCACAGCCTATGCAGATCTCATTGATATTTTCACTATCAAGATTTAGGATTCTTTTGCTTTTTATATCTAAATTTAGATTTTTTGCCCCAATCATCCCTATTTCTTCATCGCTAGTAATGATTGATTCGATATTATCTTTTGTGCTAAGTAAATATAAAATTGCCGCCAAAGCAGCTCCATTATCTGCACCAAGTGAAGAATCTTTTGATTTTAAAAATTTGCCATTTTTAGATTCTATAATGATAGGTTCGATTTTTTCACCAATTAATACCATGTCATAATGAGCTTGTAGGCAAATTTTAGGATTTCCTTTTATAATGTGGATATTGTTTGCATTATCTATTTTTGTATCACAATGATTTTTCTTTGCAAAATCTATTATAAAATCTCTCAAATCCAATGCATTTCCACTTGGATGTGGAATCTTACATATCTCATAAAACAAATCTAGTGCAGTCATAAATATCTCCTAAAATATAAAAACAATATGAAATAATATTAAATTAAGCTTAGTTTAAAAGATGAGGATAGAATCTAGATTTATTTTTTAGATTCTATATTATAATCCAATTTTGCCAAACTCAACAATTTTAGCGTGGAATCTAGCATAAACTTTTGATAGTGGAATCCCTTTATAATAAAGATTTTCAACCTCATTATAATTCTCTACAATGCCACAAGTAAGCCAATCTTGCAAACTCTCATAATCTTCAAATACAAATCCTTGTGAATCTAAGAGTTTTTGTGTGTATTTATCTACAACCATAACTTCCCTATAAAGTGCATAATTGAGGATAGAATCCGCACTCTCAAAACCAATACCTTTTTGATTTAGCAGCCAATCTCTGCTTACATTATTTTTAAAATTATCAAAATCTCCAAATTCATTTATGATATTTGTTGCTAATAATTTTAAGCGAATTGCCTTTTGGCGATAAAATCCACAATTTTGTATTAGAGATTCTAATAATCTTAAATCAATATTAGATAAAGATTCTAATATGAGCAGATTGCGACTTTTTAGATTTAATATAGCTTTTTTGACTTGCTCCCATTTTGTATTTTGCACCAATATCGCACCAATTACAACCTCTAAAGTTCCGCTATTTTCCCACCAAAATTCATCTTTGCAATTAGCCAAAAGATTTTTGGATTTTAGAAAACTAAGCAAATCAAAAGAATTATAAATATCAATTTTCACAATATTATCACTTGAGGAATCTTTAAGATAGAAAAATCTATCTTAAAGATATTATCAAAGATTAGTTCAAAAGTCTTAAAATATTTTGTTGAACTGCATTTGCCTGACTCATAGCATAGCTACCACTTTGAGTAAGAATATTTAGCTTGCTAAATTCTGCACTCTCTGCTGCAAAATCAACTTCTCTAATTTGAGATTCTGCAGCTTTAACATTTACTTGAGTTACAGAAATATTATTTACAGTTGAAATCATTTGTCCTTGAACAGAACCAAGATCAGCTCTAACTTTATCTAGCATTTTAATAGCAGATTCTGCTATATCCATTGTTAGCATCGCACCTTTTAAGCTTGTAACACCAGCTTCAAGAGTAAGATTATTATCAGTTGCCTCTGTTCTTTTTAGATTATTAAAGTTAATACCTGCAGCACTTCTTATTTCACCACTAAAAGCACCTTTTACTTGTCGTAAATTTACAGTTGCTTGAGCAGTTTGCTCTGGTTCATTTTCATAAAAACCAATTGCCTCATAAGATACACCGGTAGGATCATCATTCCAATCTGTTAAAACAATATCTCTTGCATCAGTTCTAATAAGTGTTAATTTTCCATAATTTAAGCTTCCACCTTCAGGATCATCTATATCACCACTAATATCATCACCATCATTCATGCCTACGATTACATCGTCATTTACACCATTTTGATCTTCTGCACTAAATCTAATACCTCTACCATCAAGGCTTCTTAGATTTAATCTACCTTCATTATCAGTATATGCTTCTACACCTGTATCAGTAGTAACTTTGTTGATACTATTTATCAACCTTCCATCACTATCATTTTCTTTTATACCTGTTATATCACCAAGTAAAATACCATTAATATTTACCCCGATTAAATCCCCAGCATGTATTGATTCATCACTTGTAGAGATTACATTATAAGATGCTTTAACTCCACTTCTATCAGTAGTTTTATTGATCATTTCAGCTAAAACTCCTATCCCTGTGCCCACAGAGTGAGAAATCACAACAGATTCTAATTTTAGATCATTGATACCATCAACTTGTCTAAATGATAGATTTGCTACTACTGCTTCTTTTATCATATCACCAGTTTCAAGGCGAACATGACCTATTTTGTCACTTGTTGTAGCACCAATTGAAGCTTTGATTGATTGATTTGAATAAGCACCAACTTGAAACTCTCTATTTGTAAATTGACCAGAAAGCAGAGCTTGACCATTGAAACTTGTTGTATTACCAATATAATCCATACCTTCAATCAAACGAATAATATCTGCTTGAATAGCTTGGCGAGATTGTGTAGTTTGACCATCTTGAGCTGCTTGAGTAGCTTTTGCTTTGATTTGATCTAGAATCTTGATTTGTTCATCCATCGCTTTATCTGCGATTTGAATAATCCCCATCGCATCATTTGTATTTCTAATAGCTTGACCTAACGCACTTGCTTGACTTCTCAAACTATCTGCAATAGTCATACCAGAGGAATCATCTGCTGCTTTGTTGATTCTAAGACCTGAACTCAATTTCTCAAGAGAATTTTTCATGCCAAGTTGGCTGAAAGTAGATTGAACATGTGCATTTAATGCATTAATGTTAGTATTGACTTGGAAAGCCATAATAAACTCCTTTTTATATGTATCACTAAGATATCCTTATCTTAGCTAGAAAATCAAATCGACTATTTTTTAAAATCTTAAATACTTTTTTTTAATCTATTTTATAAAAAATCTTAAATTACCCTGCTCTGCTTTGATTGTAGTAGATTCTCCATGTCCAGGATGTAAAACCATATCATAAGAAATCTCACCAAATCTCTTTAGAGAATCTTGCATTAAATCATCACTAGAATATGGAAAATCTGACCTACCAATAGACCTTCTAAATATAAAATCCCCACTAAATATAAAATCGCCTATTTTTATCATACTGCACCCAGGAGTATGCCCAGGAAAAAACATATATTCTATTTTGATAGAATCTGCACCATTAGAATCCACCAAACCTTTGGTATTAAAATAAAATACTTCATTGTTTTCTACCTCAATATCTGGAGCTTTTGGGGTAAGCCCTAATTCAAAACAATCACTCTTTAACATAAAAGAATCTTCTTTAGGGCAAAATATAGGAATATTTAACTTTTCTTTTAATTCTGCATTACACCAAATATGATCAAAATGCCCGTGAGTATTTAAAATTGCAATAGGATTATTTATATTTTCTAATACCCAAGAAGTGCTATTTTCACCTGGATCGATGATAAAATCACCATAAGCACTTTTTACTATATAGCAATTTGTTTCATATCTACCAAATGCTTTTTTTAAAATTTCCATAGAGTTTTCCTTATAATTTTTTAATAAACATAGATTCTAAAGTATTTTTGATAAAATTAAACCCAAAAAATTAAAGGCTATTTTATGCGAGATATAGATAGATTTTATCGCTTTAATGATGATTACAGAAATCCATATGCAAGAGATAGAGATAGGATAATACATTGTAGTAGTTTTAGACGACTTGAATACAAAACCCAAGTTTTTTTAAACACACAAGGTGATTATTTTAGGACAAGATTAACTCATACAATAGAAGTTAGTCAAATAGCAAGGACTATTGCAAATCATTGCAACCTAGAAGAAAATCTAGCTGAAGCAATCGCTTTAGCACATGATTTAGGGCATTCACCATTTGGGCATAGTGGCGGTGATGAACTAGATAGAATCTTAAAAGATTCTGGATACAAAAATGGATTTGAGCACAATTTTCAATCATTTCGTGTTGTAAGTGAACTAGAAAAAAGATACAAAGAATTTAATGGACTAAATCTTACTTATGCGACATTAGAGGGAATCTTAAAACATTCAAAACCTTATGATAAACCATTTTTTAGCAAGAATCTAAAAGAAATTTTTAAAATAGAAAATGATCCAAAACTAGAAGCAATGATAGTAGATTTAAGTGATGAAATCGCGTATATAAGCCATGATATAGATGATGGTATAAAACAAAAAATAATCTCTATTGATATTTTAGAGGATAATGCCTTGATAGCAAAATTGATAAAAAACTTAAATAATGATGGTGTATATAAAAATGATAAAGTCTTTCGCTATCGTTTTATTTCATCATTGATAAATACATTAGCACAAAATATTATAAATAATTTTAAAAAAAGCAAGCAAATATGCTATGACAAGGATATTACAAGTAATTTAAGAGATATTAAAAAAACACTTTTTAAATATCTATATAAAAATGAAGAGATAAAAAGAAAAATGTTTTTTGGAAAGCAATGCATAAGGGCATTGTTTAATGATTTTATGAATGATAAATATTTATTACCATTGGAGGCAAAAGATAGAATAGATTCTGGAGCAAAAATACATAGAGTAATTAGTGATTATATCGCCTCAATGACAGATAGATATGCAATAAAATTATATAAAGAATTGCATATAGGATAATTTTCAAAGAATCTAATTTTTTAAAATTATAATATTTTTAGTAGATTTATCAGTGTATTTTTATAATAAATTAATAGAATCTAAACAATAAAATTTTTGGCACAACTATCACTATAAGATTCTAGGATTTTAAAACAAAATATGAAAATTATAAAATTATTTATATTTATATTTATATTTCATAATATAATGTTTGCACATTATGATACAGCATATTGGAATGAATACGCTGCTACACAATATCGCTCAGGATGGATGGACTGGCTTCCAGATGAAATGCTTTTGAGTGACTTATCATTACCAGGTTCGCATGATACAATGACAGGGGGAGTAAAACTAAAAGGGCATGATATAGCAAGAACACAAGCGATGAATTTACGCGAACAGCTAATAAGCGGGATTCGAGTGATTGATATTCGTGCAAAACACAATGGTAATTCTTTTCCTATCTATCACGGGATTGTGAATTTAGGTGTAGATTTTGGAGAAGTCTTAAGGATTGTGCGAGATTTTCTAAGACAGAATCCTACAGAAAGCATTTTTATGAGATTTAAACAAGAAAACTCTAGTGCAAGTGACACTGAAATGGAGAAATTATTTAAAAAATATTATGATAGTTACAAAGATATTTTTTGGGTAAATACAAGTGGAACTACCAATCCAAAAGTAGGTGATTTTCGTGGTAAATTAGTATTATTATCTGATGTTTTATCGCTTAATCAATATGGTTTATCTTATAGATATATTAATAAACAAGATGATTATCATCTTAATGCAAATTGGGATCTATACGCAAAATGGGATAAAATCAAAGCACAATTCAATAGATCAAATAATAGTTCTGGAACAATCTATATGAATTATCTAAGTGGCTCTGGCGGAAGTTTTCCATATTTCGTAGCAAGCGGTCATTCATCACCTGGCACTGGTGCAGGAAGATTAGTCACTGGACTTACTGAACCAGGTTGGAAAGGAGTATATCCTGATTTTCCACGTGGTGCATGGTTTGGTGTGATTGCAACTATATACTTTGAGGGGACAAACACACTTACAGCAGATTATTTAAAAAAGCATAAAATTGCCTTAGCAGGTATGGTTATGGCTGATTTCCCTGGAGAGAGATTAATTAATAGTATCATCAATTGCAATTTGGTGAAAATGCAACAAAAAGATTTGAAAAAACGTGACAATAGGGCAAAAGCTATATTAACACGTCAATCCTATTAAGTTTTCTAAGGAGTGGTATTTTTGGATAACCTAGAGCAAATAGATAAAGAGTATGTCCTACATACATATAGCAGGGATTATACAGAGTTTGAACATGGAGAAAATGCTAAAATCTATGATAAGCAAGGATTTTGCTATATTGATTTTACTGCTGGAATTGGTGTAAATAGCCTTGGGCATAACAATAAAAATCTAGTAGAGAGCATATCAAATCAAGCAAAAATGTTGCATCTATCAAATCTATTTGCTATCCCACAACAAGCAAAACTAGCAAAGAGGTTGGTAGAATTATCAAAAGATAAAATGCGAGTTTTTTTTTCAAATTCTGGGCTAGAAGCAAATGAATGTAGTATAAAAATCGCAAGGCTGTATGGCGAATCTACAAATCGTTTTGATATTATTACGCTAAAAAATAGCTTTCATGGGCGAAGTATTGCTACATTAAAGGCTTGCGGACAAGATAAAATGCACAAACATTTTGCACCATTTCCAAGTGGATTTTTATACGCAAATGATATAAGTGATGCTATCAATATTGCAAGCAATAAAAAAAATGTAATAGCTATAATGCTAGAGCTAATCCAAGGTGAGGGTGGCGTAAAGGCAATGCCAAAAGATGAAATAAAGAATCTAGAATCTTGGTGTAAAAAAAATGATGTTTTGCTAATAGTTGATGAAGTCCAAAGTGGCATCTATCGTAGCGGAGATTTTTTAACTTCACAAATCTATGGAATAAAGCCTGATATCATTAGCCTTGCAAAAGGGCTTGGTGGTGGAGTGCCAATTGGTGCAACAATGACTTCTAAAATAGATATATTTAAAGTAGGCGACCATGGAAGCACATTTGGTGGGAATCTACTCTCTTGTGCAGCTGCTTTGTGTGTATTAGAGACTTTAGAATCTTATAAAAATAGTGGGAATCTTGATAATAATATTAAGTATTTTGATGAAAAATTAGAACAAATTTGCAAAGATAATCAAAATATTTTTATACACACTAGCGGACTTGGTTTTATGCAAGGGATTAAAGTAAAAAATGATGAATTATTAGCACTCATCATAAAAAAAGCAAAGCAAAATGGCGTTTTAGTGCTAAAATCTGGCAATGCAACGCTTAGATTATTGCCACCGCTTACAATCACAAAAGATGAAATAGACAAAGGTTTTCAATCTTTACAAAATGCACTAAATGAAATAAATGCAGAGATTTGATGATTTTTTTCTCTCTTGGGTAAATGGATATTATAAAAATACTAGCATTGGGAGAGATTTTTATACAGCAGTTAGTGCAAGTAGATTTTTTGGTGGGGCAATAGCAAAATATATCCTAAAAAATCTAGAAAATGAAAATCTAAAACTACCGCTAAATATCATAGAATTTGGTGCAAATAATCTAAATCTTATCAATGATATATACGATTTTTTGGATGCTTTGAGCGTGGGTGTGATAGAAAATTGTAATTTTATTGCAGTAGAATCTAATAAAATAAATAAACCACAGAATAAAATAAAAATAATAAAAAATATAAAAGAGCTAAAAAATCTAGAATGGAATTGTTTTTTTGTAGCAAATGAGTTTTTTGATGCACTACCTTGTAACCTATATGATAATAAAAAAATAGCATATATAAATGATAATAAAATAGAATTTTTACAAAATATCATAGATAAAAATATTGTAGAAATCGCAAAAAAAGAAGGTATTACACGGGGTGAGATTCCAATAAGTTATTTTTATTTTTGCAAAGAATTAGATTCTATAAATACAAATTTTATGAAGTGGATATTTTGTGTTTTTGACTATGGAAATAAAATCTATAAAAATGATTTTAGTATCAGAATCTTTTATAATCACGAGGTATTTCCATTGATACAAGATGGCACATTGTCTAGTTTTGCATTTTCTTTATATCAAAAAAGTGATATTACATATAATGTTCCTTTTGGGATTCTAAATAGAGCATTTGAAAGCATAGGGGCAAAAAATGTGCTTTATAAAACACAAGATTTAGCTTTGATTGAAGATTTTGAGATTTTAGAGCTACTAGAGCAATTCTATAACCAAGCCTCAAATCAAGCATATATAAGAGAATCAAATAAAATAAAAACAATTTTAAATGTGCTAGGTAGAGATTTTAAAACTGCAATTTATAGGAATTTTTAACAATAAACTATATTTGTCTAATATTTTATTTTAAATACAAATGATTTTAAAACTAAAATTTATAACAACTTTTAAGCAAATGTGATATAAGATAACCTTTTTTTATTAAGTTTTTATAAGCATGTATTTCAAAGGGGGGAGTAATGGAAGAAAATGTCAATAGACGCGATTTTCTTGGTATGAGCTTAGCAGCAGTTGCGGCAGTTGGTGCTGGTGCAACAATATTTGCTATGAAAAAGACTTGGGATCCACTTCCTAATGTTGTATCAGGTGGATTTACAACAGTTGATATATCACAGATAGAAAAAGGGGAGCTAAAGACTTTTGAATGGCGTGGGCAACCTGTCTATGTTCTAAAAAAAGATAGTGGTTCTGAAAAGATAGAAGGTAGAGATTTTGAAATAAATGGCGAGCTTTATACAGTCGGCTTGCAGGTATGCACTCATCTTGGTTGTATTCCTACATATGAAAAAGATAAAAAAGAGTTTTTGTGTGCATGTCATGGCGGGCAGTTTAACTCTTCAGGAGTGAATAAAAAAGGCACACCACCAACACGACCTATGGAAATCCCACCATTTAATATTGATGGCACAAAATTAGTATTTGGTGAAGAAGGTGATATCTACAAACAGCTAACAAACAAAGCATAAGGGGAGAAATAATGGCAGAAATTAAAAAAGCAGATGGTTTTATAGATTGGCTTGACCAACGTCTAGCTATAAAATCACTCACAAAAGTATTAATGACGGAATATTGGATTCCAAAAAATATAAATTGGCTATGGGCTATGGGCGTTGTTTTAACAATGCTTTTTGCCGTGCTTGTTACATCTGGAATCTTCTTATTAATGTATTATAAGCCAGATATTAATCTTGCATTTGATAGTGTAAATTTTACTATAATGAATGAAGTTGAATATGGTTGGCTATGGAGACATGCTCATGCAGTCAGTGCTTCACTAATATTTTTAGTAATTTATATTCATATGCTTGTTGGAATATATTATGGTTCATATAAACGTGGAAGAGAGATGATATGGATAACTGGAATGATTTTATTTGTATTGTTTTCTGCAGAAGCATTCAGTGGATATATGCTACCTTGGGGACAAATGAGCTATTGGGCAGCGAAAGTTATCACAGATTTATTCTCTAAAGTTCCATTTATTGGACCAGATTTAGTTGTTTGGATAAGGGGTAATTTTATACCAGCAGATGCTACATTAACAAGATTCTTCATGCTACATGTATTTTTATTACCTATTATCATTATTGCATTTATTGTTATACATTTCTATTCTCTTAGAATTCCCCATGTCAATAACCAAGATGGTGAAGAAATAGATTTTGACAAAGAAGTAGAAAAATACAAAAATGGAAATAAAAAAGATGCTAAGATTGTCGCATTTTGGCCTGATTTTCTATCAAAAGATATATTTGTAATTTGTACATTTATGATTTTATTCTTTTATTTGATGTGCTTTAAGTTTGGTTTTGCTATGGATCCAATCAACTTTGACCCTGCAGATGGACTAAAAACACCAGCACATATATATCCAGAATGGTATTTCTTGTGGAGCTATGAAATATTGAGAGGTTTTTATATGAGTGAGGCATTAGGATTAATATTTTTTGGTTTTGCACAAGTAATTTTATTTGCATTGCCTTTCTTAGATAGAAGCCCGATTGTAGCTCCAGCACATAAGAGACCTATGTTTTGTATATGGTTTTTTATATTATTAGCAGATTTAATAGTATTAACTATTTATGGTAAATTACCAGCAGAAGGCACAAATATTATAGTTGGATTTATTGCTGCGATTGTATTTATAGTATTAATTATCACATTGCCAATTATTACAACAATAGAGAAAAAGTGTAAATGTCATGGTGGAGGTGCAAAATGAGTGCATTAAGAGAGTTAAAAATCTTTGCATTTGTAGCTATTGTAGTTGGAATCCTATATTGGGGCGTTGAGCCATTGGCACATTCCGTATTCCATCCAAAAACAGCTCCTGCTGATTTCAAATTTAGCGACTTAGAAGATCTTCCAACTACTGGAAATGTTGAAAATGGAAAAGTATTAGCAACTACTTATTGTGTAGCTTGTCATAGCATTCAAAAAGATGGATATCCTGCATTGTTAACAAATGATCTTGCAGCATCTGCATATGGCGTAGTGCCTCCTGATTTATCAAATATTGGTGCAATTTATGATGGTAAATTTTTAGCAAATTTAATAAAAGATCCTGTAAAAGCACTAAAACTTACCCATAAATTTAATGATACTAAACCATTCCCTATGACTCCAACACTAGTAAGTGATGCTGAATTAGGAGATATGGTCGCATACTTTAAATCATTAGCCGCTAATGTACAGCTAAGCAATAAAGAGATATTTGAAGAATCTTGTGTAAGATGCCATAGTGTAAAATATGACAAAGTTGTGGCACTAACACCAAGTGATACAATTGTAAATTATATGGGTGCAAAAGCTCCTGACTTATCTATGATGATAAGAAGCAGAGGTGAAGAAACTCTAAATAAATTTATAAATGATCCACAAAAAACTTTGGTAGGGACATCAATGCCTAGAGTTGGACTAACACAAGATTCTCAAGAAAAAGTTATTGCTTATCTAGAAAAGATTGGCGATAGCAAAAAAGATCAAAGAGAATTTGTAGGTAAAATTCTAATTGGCTTTATGATAATTATGGCAATTCTTGCATATTTATGGAAAAGAAAAATCTGGCACGATCTTCATTGATAAATCATAACAAGGTTAAAAGCCTTGTTAGGCTCTTACATACCATTTCATAATTTTCTCATACAAAATATTTTAGCATTCCAAAAATCAATTTTAGTAGGAAAGTATGGCTAAATTATTTGTAATAATTACATCAATATTATGTATTGTATATTGTAATGAGATTAGTTATGAAGATTTTTTAGATAAAGTCTATGATAATTCAAAAGAAATCATATTTCAAAATGCAATGACAAAATCATTGCAAAATGAAGGATATGCTGCAAATTCATGGGAATCTCCATATATTGAAATTAGTCCTAGTTTTAATAGAGTCGCAGGAACGAATAAGTTTGAAACACAAGCACAAATATTGCTGATGCTAACGCCACAAATGCCTTGGGTAAGCGGAGTTATAAAAGATAGCTACACAACAAAAGTAAATAAAAATATAAAAATTACAGAGTTACAAAAAAATATAATAGCAATAAGTGCAAAACGAAATTACTTAACATACACAATCTATAAAGAACAAGAACAAATATATAAAGACAAAGAAGCATTAGCAAAAGACGCACTAGAAATAGCACAAAAAAGATTTAATGCAAATAGAATCTCCAAGGCAGAATTGCTTAGATTTAAGAATGATTATTCAAATACTCTATCTTTGTTAAAATCACATCAAATACTATTAAAAGATACACTAGATAAATTAAAGATTCTAGTTGGTGATGATAATTTTAGTGGAATTAATAATTTATTTTTTTCATATATAGATGATATAAATATAGATTTTTATGTAAGCAATTCTATATACAACGAAATCCTAAAATTAGATGCACTAGATTATGAACAAAGTGCAAAAGTCATAAGTAGAAGCAGAATGAATAGTATGCAAATTGGGGCAGGCTATACGATAGGGCAAAATAGCATTGACTTAAAGTTTGTCATTCCACTTCCATTTACCTCGCAAGCAAATTATCAACAACAAGCATTACTCGAATTACAAAGTGCAAGCATAAGACAAAATCAAATAACATCAATGCAAATCAAACAAAATGCAAATTCATATAAAGAGCAATTAATACAACAAAAAGAAGTTATAGAATTACAAACACAAAATGAGCAAAATGCTAAGAATCTCTTTGATATTATGCAAAAAGGTTTTGATGCAGGTGTTATTAGTGTATTTGAATATCTTGATACAAAAAATAATTATCTAAATAGCAGAATAAATCTCACGCAAGAAAAATTAAATTATATCAATACATTATCATTACTAGAAGAAAGTCTTGGAATAGAAATCAAAACAAAGGAAACAAAATGAAGAGAATTATCTATATCTCACTATTTTTGCTAAATTTTATGTTTGGTTATGATGAGATAATACTAAATGATATTCAAATGCAAAAATTAGGCATAGGTATAACAAAACCAGATTTTAGCGAATATTATATGATTGGCCCATTTGCCTCTAGTCTTGATTTTAGCAATCAAGCATCAATCAAACAAGTAAGTCCATTTGAAATAACAATTTCAAATATCAAAAAATTTGAAGGTGATTATGTAAAAAAAGGGGATGTGATTTGTAATATCATATCAGATTCTCTATCAAACCTAGTATATGAATACAAAAACACAGAATCCAAATATCAAATCGCACAAAACAATGTAAAAAAAGATAAAGAATTATTTGAAAGCGGAGTAATATCCCAAAGAGAATATCAAAACAGCTATCTACTTGCAAATGAATTAGAATTAAAGCTAAAAGATTTAGATTCTATTATCAAGCAAATCGGAATAAACCCAAATGCACAAGGTTTTGGCTATCCTGTGATAGCACAAATAAGCGGGATTCTAGCAGTTGGTCCTAGTAAAAGTGCGCAAAAAGTAGAAGCTTTTAGTCCTTATATAATCATCACAAATGATAATAGCAAAATGCAAGCAAATATAAAAATACCACAAAACAATGCTTTAGATATACAAAAAAATGCAAAAGTTTTCATCAAAGATAAAAATACAAAAATTGAAATTGGCAATATAAATTCTGTATCAATAGCAATAGATACAGATACAAATACAATCAATGCAACAGCAAATATTAATTACAAAAAATTACAAGCTGGTAGCAATATAGATACTTTTATATTGGTAGATAATCCTAAAGATACTATTGCAATAACTCGAGATGTAGTAACAAAGATTGGCAATGATAGTATTGTTTTTGTAAAAACACAAAATGGATTTATGCCAACAAAAATAGAAATAGTAAAAGAAATCAACAATGGATTCTTAATCAAAAAAGATAATTTTGGACTCCAAACAAATCTTGCAAATGGTTCTATCATCGTTCTAAAAGGTGCTATGAGCGGGCTTAGCTTTGAATAAGAGGATGGATAAATGCTAAAGAGTATTATAGAATTTTGCCTTAGACAAAGGATTGTTATTATTATTTTTGGGATTGTAATATTTATAGCTGGATTCTACTCATTTATAAAGATTCCAATAGATGCATTTCCAGATATTTCATCAACACAAGTAAAGATTATATTAAAAGCTCCAGGAATGGGACCAACAGAAGTAGAAAATAGAGTTGTCCGTCCAATTGAAAGCGAGCTTTTAGGCTTAGAGGGACAAAAGATATTAAGAAGCATATCAAAATACGCCATAGCAGATATCACTATTGATTTTGAAGAAGGCATGGATATCTACAAAGTAAGGAACATGGTCGCTGAAAAACTAAGTGGGATAATGGGTGATTTACCACCGGGAGTAAGCGGTGGAATGGCACCTATTACAACACCACTTGGTGAAATGATGATGTTTGTAATTGAAGGAAATATCTCACAAACTGAAAAAAGGGAGTTATTAGATTTTACAATAAGACCAGCTCTTAGAAATATCAAAGGTGTAGCTGATGTAAATTCACTAGGTGGATATGTGCGTGCAGTGACAATTTCACCAAATTTTACAAAAATGGCAAATCTAGGCATAGCAATAAGTGATATTGAAACGATACTTAGCGAGAATCTAAACAATTCAGGTGCAGGACGCATAAATGTAGCAGGAGAATCTCTTATTGTAAAAGTCCAAACAAGTGCACTAGATATAAATGAAATAGAGCAGATTCCAATACCATCAAAAGATGGATTTGTAAAATTGAGTGATTTTGCAGAAGTAAATGATGAGTATATAACAAGACTAGGATTTGTTACAAAAGATGGAATTGGTGAGGCTACACAAGGTTTGGTCTTGTCATTAAAAGGTGCAAATACAAAAGAAGCCATCGATGAGATAAAAAAACGATTAGAAGAATTAAAACTACCAGATGGAGTGAGCCTAGATATATTTTATGATCGATCAAATCTTACGCAAAAAGCTGTAAATAGCGTAACAAAAGTATTAATAGAAGCTGTTGTGCTAATTATTATTACATTGTTTTTATTTTTAGGAAATATAAGGGCAGCTATTGCAGTAAGTATTATCTTGCCACTTGCATTATTATTTGCATTTATTATGATGAAAATCTTTGGCATTAGTGCAAATCTTATGAGCCTTGGTGGATTGGTTATTGCAGTTGGAATGCTTGTAGATTCTGCTGTTGTTATGGTTGAAAATATATTTGCACACTTAAGCCAAAAAGAAAGCAAACTCGATAGATTACATATAATATATCGTGCTGCAAAAGAAGTTTCGCTTCCTGTATTTAGTGGAATCTTGATTATTATTTTATTTTTTATGCCACTTTTAAGTTTAGAGGGATTAGAAGGAAAACTATTTAAACCTGTTGCAATATCAATAGTATTTGCATTATTTGGCTCTCTCTTATTATCACTAAGTGTGATTCCAGTAGTAAGCTCATTTATACTAAAACAAACACCACACAAAGATACCTTAATAAATAAATTTTTCTTAGAACTATATAAGCCATTATTAAATTTTGCACTAAAACATATAAAGATAGTATTTGCATCTGCATTGATATTTTTAGCAGCTTGTTTTAGTCTTATTTTATTTATTGGTAGCGAATTTATGCCAACACTTGATGAAGGCGATATAATACTTAGCATTGAGACGCCTCCATCAATATCACTTGAACAATCAAAAGATTTAAACTTAAGAGTCCAAAAACAATTACTAAGTGAAGTAAGTGAGATAAAAAGTATTATTGCAAGGACAGGCAGCGATGAGATAGGGCTTGATCCTATGGGATTAAATCAAAGCGATACTTTTATTGTGCTAAAACCAAAAGATGAGTGGGAAGTAAAAACAAAAGAAGAAATTCAAGAAAAAATAAAAAATGCTCTAGTCAATTTTAAAGGTATTAGCTTTGGATTTACCCAACCTATTGAAATGAGGACATCTGAAATGCTAACTGGAGCGCGTGGTGATATAGCTATAAAAATATTTGGAAGTGACATTGATAGATTAAATGAACTTAGCAATGAAGTTGCTGAACTGCTTGGAAGTATAAAAGGTTCAAGTGAGATATTTACAGCGATAAATGAAGGATTCACATATTTACAAATTACGCCAAATAAAACAAATCTAGCAAATCTAGGCATTAGTATCACAGAATTTCAAAAATTTTTACAATCATCGCTTGATGGCATTATGGTTGCAAATATACCAAAAGGATTTATAACAACACCTGTAATAATTAGAATGGATAAAAACATAAAAAATGATATAGATAAATTCAAAAGTCTAGAATTGGTTACAAAAAGCGGCAAAAGTGTGCCAATTAATGCTATTGCAGATATAAAACAAATCGAAGGTCCAGTGCAAGTAAATAGAGAAAACACCTATCGCAATAGTGTAGTAAGAAGCAATGTAGAAGGTAGAGATTTAGGTGGATATGTAGAAGAAATAAAACAAAAAATAAATTCTACTATAAAGCTAGATGAAGGATATAGCATTACTTATGGCGGACAATTTGAGAATCAGCAAAGAGCACAAGCAAAGCTTATGACTATTATTCCACTTAGTATTATTGTAATATTTTTTATATTATTTTTTACATTTAAGTCCATATCTATTGCGCTTTTGATTTTATTAAATATACCATTTGCAGTAACAGGTGGACTTATAGCATTATTTATTACAGGTGAATATATTTCTGTGCCATCTTCTGTTGGATTTATCGCATTATTTGGTATTGCAATATTAAATGGACTTGTAATGGTGAGTTATTTTATTTCATTGATAAAAAGTGGATATAGTATAGATGATGCTGTAAGAATTGGCGCTCAAAGGAGATTAAGACCAGTATTGATGACTGCATTTATCGCAGGATTTGGGCTACTTCCATTATTGTTATCAAATGGAGTTGGAAGCGAGATACAAAGACCACTTGCAGTAGTAATACTTGGCGGACTTGCAACATCAAGTATTTTAACACTTTTGATATTACCACCAGCATTTAAAACTTTAGCAAAAAAGGTGAAATTATATGGATAAGATTCTATGTATTTATTTTAGAGATGAGTATAAAGATATAATCATAGATTGTTTGCTTGAAGATAAATTTGATGTATTTTATTATTTTCCATGCAAACAATATAATACAAAATTATTACAAAGCGCAAAAGAAAAAGTCACAGGAAGAATTGACTATGGCAAAATAGAAGTTATGATAAATGATGACAATAAAGATAGAATAATAAATAAATTATATGCAATGTTTGGAAAAGATTATTTAAAAATGTTTATATATGATGCCTTGGAGAGATAATTGTTTAGAATCCTAATTGCTGATGACGAAGAAATATTACTTGAATTACTTAGGGAGAATCTACAATTTGATGGATTTAATGTTGATGCAGTTAGCACTAAAGACGACATTATTTATTATTTAGATTCATATTCTTATGCTGTTTTAGTGCTTGATAGAAAATTTTGTGGCATAGATATCATGAGTGACATAATAAAATATGCAAAAAACAAAAATCCAAATATGGGTATCTTAGTCATTAGTGCATTATGTAGCGTAGATGATAAAGTAAGCGGGCTACTAAAAGGTGCTGATGATTATCTAGAAAAGCCATTTGATAATAAAGAATTAAAAGCAAGAATCTTAGCACTTGGACGCAGATTCCAATCTAGCGAATTTATATTTGAAGATACGATAATAAATTTAGAAACAAAACAAATAACAAGAAATGACAAACAAATAATGCTAAGCAAAAATGAAAATACATTGTTATTTTTACTTTTATCAAAAAGAGGATATGTTTTTAGCAAAAATGAAATCATAGATGCACTATATCTTCACCCAGAAAATATACTCTCAAATAGCATAGATGAACTAATCTCAAGACTTAGGAAAAAGATTAATCCAAAAATCATAAAAACAATTAAGACAAGGGGATTTATGATTGATTAAATCAAGGCTACTTACAAATAAAATCACGATTTTTTTTCTAATGCTTACAAGTATATATTTTCTTACAAATATCACACTAGCAATCATATATATCAATAACGAAAAAAGACAAGATTTAGAAATACTTTTATGGCATTCTATAAATGAAAGCTATGATTATGTCAAAAAATACAATGACAAAACAAATCTAGATTTTTTATATCACATTCCGCACATGACTTCTGTGATAGAAAAAATCGGTGGAAGAGAAATATTATTTTTCTTTACAAAAGAGAGATATAAGCCAAAAAAAGGCGAGATAGCCGTATCAAAAAAACTTCCAAATGGAACATATTTCAATCTAAAAAGTAGTGATATTGCAGTAAAAAAACATATTTATGAAACAGCAATGCAATTAATCTTGCAACATTTGATATATTTAATCATCATTGGAATACTTGGAATCTATTTTATACGAAAGCTTTTATCACCGCTAAATTACCTTGCAAATCAATGCAAAAATTACAAAAGTGGAAATGAATTTTACACAAATGGAAAAAATGTAGGCGATGAAATAAAACAAATAGAATCTGCACTAAATATGCTTATTCATCGATTTGAAGAACTTCGTATTAAAGATAAAGATTTGTTTGCCACTGCTACACATGAGCTAAAAACTCCACTTGCTATCTTAAAAGCAAGGGTTGAAAAATTCCAACACAATCAAGAATACAAAAAAGATGCTTTTATTGATGATATCAATGAAGATATAAAAAGATTGTATATTGAGATTCAAAGTGTGCTTTATTTTAATATCTTTGATTTTGATGAGAAAACAGATATAAGCGTAATACAAAGTATAAAAGATATTATTTCAAAAGTTGATTTATTATTAAAAAATAGAGAATTAGAAGTCGAAATCATTGGTGATGATTTTATACTTCATACAAGACAGAATCTATTTTTAAAAATGCTTATGTCCATTTTTGAAAATGCGATTGCATATGCACAAAGCAAAAGCACGATAAAAATCTCACTAGATTCTAAAATCATAAAAATACAAAATACACAAGGAAGTAATATAAATTTATTTAGCTCAAAACTTGGCATAAAAATATTAGGCAAATTATGTAGTGAATTAAATTTTACATTTGATATCATTAAAGATAGAAAAAACTATGAAGTAGTAATTGATTTTAATTAAAGAGTGCAGTATTGATAAATATAGTTTTAGTAGAACCTAGAATCCCACAAAACACAGGTAATATTGGCAGACTTTGCATTGCTAGTAATGCAAGATTGCATCTTGTTTATCCACTTGGTTTTTTACTAGATTCAAAGGGCTTAAAGCGCGCTGGTATGGATTATTTTAAAGATGTTGATTTGTTAAAATGGGATAATCTAGAATCTTTTTGGCAACAAAATAAAATAGATAAAAATCATTTCTTTTTTACAACAAAAGCGACTAAACACTATTTTGATGTAGATTTTGATAGTGAATGTTTTTTGTATTTTGGAAGAGAGGACAGGGGACTAGATTCTAGTATATTAGAAGCAAATAAAGACAATCTAGTAAAAATACCAATGTTTAATGAAGCACGAAGTATAAACCTAGCAAATAGTGTTAGTATCGCTGTGTATGAAGTGATTAGGCAAAATTTTTCTAAATAATTATTAGCTTTTTAAGGAAGTATTCAAAAAAAAAAATGTTTAAATTCTATTTACTTTTACTCTACTAGAGTTAAAAGAAATTTTATTTCACAAGGAGTTTAGAATGAAAAGAAGTGGTTTCTCAATGATTGAGTTGGTATTCGTTATCGTTATTTTAGGTGTGCTTGCTGCTGTTGCTGTGCCTAGATTCGTAACTACAAGGACAGATGCGCAAGTGGCAATGGCAAGAAGTGAT
>NZ_NXLO01000003.1:300000-377185 GCF_003364295.1 Helicobacter sp. MIT 99-5507 | reverse complement strand
GAGGGTTTCCTCTCTAGATAAGACATAATAATCCACTCCTTGCTTAGTGCAGGAAGTGTCTATCAAAAAAAATTTGAGTGAATAAGTGTTTTTGGCTATTACCAAAAAAATGGTAAATAGGAGAAGTCAAAGTGAGATCGATTAAAGTAGCCTATTGATGCAAAGATTCTCACAAGATGTTTTATCCTAAATAGTTTCTTTAAGGAATCTAAAATCAATAAATGATTGAACAAAATTCTATAGAACAATTAAAACAAATCATAAATATTGTTGATGTTGTATCTAATTATGTCGAGCTTAATCGTGCAGGTGCAAATTATACAGCAAATTGCCCATTTCATAATGAGAAAACCCCGAGTTTTGTAGTAAGTCCTGCAAAAGGATATTTTAAATGCTATGGCTGTGGTATTGGCGGAGATAGTATTAGTTTTTTAATGCAAAAAGAAAATATTGAATTTTATGAGGCAGTTGAAAAACTTGCCTCTATGTATAATTTCACATTATCATATACAAATACAAACCACACTAAAGATTCTGGTATTGAAAATATACTAGAACAAATAAGCAAATATTATCAAAAGCAATTAAATGCAAATCAAGAAATATTAAAATATCTTGATGATAGAGGAATATCAAGTCAATCGATAGAAAAATTTTCTCTTGGATATAGTGGTGAGAGTAATGATTTTATAAACTTTTTAAATCAAAATAAAATGCCATTTGATAAATTGCTAGAGATTGGAATGATTGGTAAGGGAAAATATACATATTTTGCAAAATTTAATTCTAGGATAATGTTTCCTATATTTTCTATAAGCAATAAAATAATAGGTTTTGGTGGCAGAGCGCTAAGTGGAAATGTAGCAAAATATATTAATTCTTCTCAAAGTAAAATCTTTAATAAATCTAGAATCCTATATGGATATAATCTTGCAAAAGAAAGTATTTTTAGAGATAAAAAGATAATTGTAACAGAAGGCTATATCGATGTTATTATGCTTTTTCAAGCTGGTTTTGGCAATAGTGTAGCTACACTTGGAACAGCTTTGAGTAAAGAGCATATACCATTACTATCCAAAAGTGGTGGTGATATTTTGCTTTGTTATGATGGGGACAATGCAGGGATAAATGCCGCTTTTAAAGCAGCATTATTATTATCACATAAAAGTGGTGGAGTGGTATTGTTTAAAGACAATAAAGATCCTGCTGATATGGTGCTAGAAAATAAAAAAGAAGAGTTGATAAACTTGCTTAATAATCCAATACCTTTTATAGAATTCATTATCAATCATATAGCAAATAAATTTGATTTAAAGATTCCACTTCAAAAAGAAAAAGCATTAAATGAGATTCTAGAGTTTTACAAAACTCTAACTCCAATACTTCAAGATGAGTATAGATTATTTATCGCAAATAGATTAAAAATAGCACCATATCTACTAAAAGCAAAAAATAAAAAAAATACAGAATCTATTATTTCTCAAAACTCAAGCACACAAATTGTAGAAGAAATCATCATAAAAACCATTATGCAAAATCCAAATTTACTTGATTTTAGCCTTGAGTATGTGGATTGTGATGTATTTGAGTTCAAGGCAAATGAATTTGAATGTTTGATAAAAGGTGATATAGAAAATGAGAGATTGATTGGAATCTTGCTTAATGATTCTATTATCGCTTTAGATGATGAGAAATTTAAAAATCAATTGCGTTTGTTTATCATTAGTAAATATACAAAAAAAATGAAAATAATTAAATTAGATAAAAAAATATCATATGAGGAAAAAACAAAGATATTACGAGAGATTCAAGATAAAATAGTATTATTAAAACAAGGTAATTTAGTGAGATTTGATTGATAATGGAATATAATTTGCTTTAATGTTTCAAAATTTTAGAAATACGAGGTTAAGGATATGTCAAAGATTAAAATAGGGATAGCGACAAGTTTTTTAATATTAATGTCAGGTTGTGCTGCATTTAGCGAAGAAGGTGATACTTCAATGATACCACCATCTGCAAATTATTCTCCAATAGAGGCACCAGTATATCCACCACTTAAAGATCCATATACTCCAAATATGCTAACGCATGATAATGGTAGAGTAATGAATATAGATAGATTGAATGTTGGAGAAGCTAATATTCCAAATATACCGCAAGCACAAAATAATTTGCCTCAAAGTGAGATTGTTCCAAACAATCCAAGTGTTGATGTTTATATTAGAGATCAAAGAAATGATTATATGCCAAATTATATTGCACCAAATGAAGTAGTTCCATACACTCAATCTTTACCACAGAATTCTACTCTACCTGTGCAACCAAAACCAAATAGTGATGATAAAAATATGATTCAAAATGCACCGATTTTAACACCAGATAATACAATAGAACTAAGTGCTGTTGGAATGGGTGTTGCACCAGAATCTACAATCTCGCCATCTCAAGCATTGGCTCTTGCAAAAAGAGCAGCAATCATTGATGCTTATAGACAAATTGGTGAAAAAATGTATGGAATCCGCTTAAATGCACAAGATACAGTTAGAGATATGGTATTAATTAATTCTGTTGTAAAAACAAAAGTCGAAGCACTTATAAAAAATGCAGAGATTATTGAGACTGTTTATAAAGATGGATTATGCCAAATTACTATGGAATTAAAACTAGATGGTAAAATATGGCATAAAATATTAAGTGATGTATAAAATATAGACTATGAAAAATCTTTTATTGATCATTTTTTTTGGTATTTTATTTAGCTCCTGTGGAACTCCATCTTTACCAAAGGAGCAAACAAGAATCGATCAAAAAGATTTAAAATTAGTTTTGATAAAAAGTAAAAATATTAGTTTTTATGATTTTGGGCTTTTAAGCCTTACTCCAGAAATCACTCTTGAATTATTTAAACTTGGCAAATCAATAGGTAAATTTATCATAAAAGAAAGAGAAATTTGCTTTATTGATGATTGTGCTCCAAAATGGGTTGCTAGCAAAGCTTTTTTTGGTGATGTTGGCTATGATACTTTATTTGAAGAAATATTAAGCAAAAAAGATATTTTTGATGGTATTGGAAAAAGTCTAAATGCAAATGGCGTAATAGCACAGAAATTTAGCTTTGGTGGAAATGATTTTATATACGAGCATTCACCAGATATAATATATTTTAGAAATCTTACAAGCGGTATTACTGTTATTATTGATAAGTTTAAAGAATAATTTTAGATTCTAAAATATTTTTTTATTATCAAATAATTATTATTTATTAAACTAAACTTTTATAAGATTCCAAATCTTTAATTAGGAGCTTGATATGAATAAAATGGCAGATAAAACAAATGCAATAAAGGAATTTTTTAAATTTTGTAGTGATAATGAAGTTGAATTTGTAGATTTTAGATTTACTGATATTAAGGGAACTTGGCATCATATCAGTTTTTCTATGAATGTTGTTAATGAAGAAAGTTTTAATGGATTGCTAATTGATGCTTCATCGATTCCAGCATGGCAACCAATAAATAAATCTGATATGCTGCTTATACCAGATCCAATTAGATATTTTTTAGATCCTTTTACTGCAGATACTACTGTTGTAGTTTTCTGTGATGTTTGGGATATTTACAAAAATCAACCATATGAAAAATGTCCTAGAAGTATTGCAAAAAAAGCAGTCAAATATTTAGAAGAACAAGGTATAGGTGATGTTGCTTTTTTTGGTCCAGAAAATGAATTTTTTGTATTTGATAGTATAAAAATGAAAGATACAATAAATTGCCAATATTATGAGATTGATACAGAAGAGGGTGAATGGAATAGAGATAGAGAGTTTGAAGGTGGTATCAATATTGGACATAGAAGCGGGACAAAAGGTGGATATTTTCCAATTCCACCAATTGATACTATGGTAGATATTAGAGCAGAAATGGTAAAAGTGCTAAATCAAGTAGGATTAGAGACTTTTGTCGTTCATCACGAAGTGGGACAAGCTCAAGGTGAAATAGGTGTAAAATTTGGTGATTTGTTAGAAGCAGCAGATAATGTGCAAAAATTAAAATATGTAGTAAAAATGGTAGCTCATCTAAATGGCAAAACTGCGACTTTTATGCCAAAACCACTATATGGAGATAATGGAAGTGGCATGCATGTACATATTAGTATTTGGAAAGGTGGCAAGAATCTTTTTGCAGGTAAAGAATACCAAGGCTTAAGTGATATAGCATTGTTTTATTTAGGTGGAGTTTTAAAACATGCAAGAAGTATTGCTGCATTTACAAATGCTTCTACAAATTCATATAAAAGACTTATTCCAGGATTTGAAGCACCAAGCATTCTTTCATATTCTGCACAAAATAGAAGTTCAAGTGTTAGAATCCCATATAATAGCGGTGAAAAAGCAAAGAGAATGGAGTTTAGATTCCCAGATAGCTCAAGTAACCCTTATTTAGCTTTTGCATCACTGCTTATGGCAGGTTTAGATGGTATAACAAATAAGATTCATCCGGGCGAGCCTATGGATATAAATCTATTTGAATTAACTCTTGATGAAATTAGGGAACGAAATATAAAACAACTTCCTCATACATTAAGAAGTGCTATAGAAGAAATGCTTATAGATAGAGAGTTTTTAAAATATGGAAATGTGTTTAGTGAAGAATTTTTACAAACATATAAAGCTTATAAATTTGAAACAGAAATTTGGCCATGGGAGGCTAGACCACATCCATTTGAATTTGTAAGCACATATTCTTGCTAGGATTTTAAAATTTGTATGATTAAAAAAACTTGTGTAGTTTTGTGTGGTGGCAAAAGCTCTAGAATGGGATCTAATAAGAGCATTTTACCTTTTGGCACTAATAGGCTTATCACTTACCAAATCACAAAGCTATCACAAATATTTTCAAATGTAGCAATTTCCCTAAAAGAAAATAAAAAAGATGAAATACTTAGAATCTTATATGATGATATATCAAAAAATAATATCAAGATAAATACGCAATCTATTCAAATCATCACAGAAGATTTAGAGTATTTTAGCCCATTATTTGGCATTTTAAATTGTTTTAATACTCTAGATATTAATGAAATATTTTTTATTCCAATAGATTATCCTTTCATAAGAATTCACACAATTAATACATTGATAAATAATAGCAATACTCATGATGTGATTTATGCAAAAGATTCTAATAAGATGCACCCTTTGATTGGGATTTGGAAAAGAGATATAAAAGATAAGATTGCTCAATCTCTACGAAATAATGAATTTAAGATTCTTGATTTTTTATCATCATGCAATACAAAGTCAATATATTTTTCTACAGATGAATTTATGAATCTAAATACTAAGCAAGATTATGAAAATGCCATAAAAATATTAAGGGAATAATATGGCTCAAAATGAAGAAAAAACAGAACTCCCTAGTGATTATAAAAAACAAAAAGCTAGAGAAGAGGGAAATGTAAGCAAAAGTCAGGAAGTAACAGGATTTTTAGCATTATTATTTGGACTTGGTATTATATTTTTCTTATTGCCATTTTTAGGTAGAAGAATAGAAAATTTATTTGTTTATGTTATGAATTTTAGGCTAGATAATTTTAATGATTTAGGAATGTTAAATCTAGCTATTTTTATTATCAAAGAAAGTATTATTATCATTTCTCCAATATTTTTGGTTTTGGTGATTGCTGCTATTGCTGGCAATGTCTTGCAATTTGGATTCTTATTTACTATAAAAACTATTATTCCAAAATTCTCAAAGATAAATATGATTACAGGATTTAAAAATCTACTTTCAATAAGAAAATTATTAGATGGCTTTCTTATTACATTAAAAGTATCTATCGCTTTAAGTCTTGGTTGTTTTGTATTTTTAGGATTCTTGCAAGAATTGCCAAATATCGCATTTTTAAATATTTTTTCTCAATTAATATGGTTGAAAGATAAGGCATTGATACTTGGTGCTATATTGCTTGTGTTATTTTTCTTTATGGCATCACTTGATTTTTATGTTCGTAAAAGACAATACACTCAAAGCTTAAAGATGACAAAACAAGAAGTAAAGGATGAATTCAAACAATTGCAAGGGAATCCACAGATTCGAGCCAGAATCCGCCAAACAATGAGAAAAATGTCTTCAAGAAAAATGCTATCTAATGTATCAAAAGCAACTATTGTTATCACAAATCCTACGCATTATGCAGTCGCATTAAAGTTTGTATTGCACGAAGATATTGCCCCAATTGTAATAGCAAAAGGCACAGATTTACTAGCAATTAGAATAAAAGAGATAGCAAGAGAATACAATATCCCAATTAGAGAACAACCAAAATTAGCAAGGGATTTATATAGATTGTGTGAGATTGATGATTATATTCCACAAGAATTATTTAGGGCAGTTGCAGAAATCTTACAAACTACAGAACAAATAGCATCACAGATGAAATAACTATATTTATTTATCAAGTATTTTTAATGAAATCAAGACTAAAATATCCTCTTTTATTTATTATCAAAGGTTAGTTTTTATATGTTCAAGAAAAATAGCAATATTCCATTTTACATTATTTTAAGTTTGATTGCTTGTTTGTGTATTTTTATATACACTTCTCCAAAATTTGAACGAACTCCCCCAAATATCGAGATTCCAGATATTACTTATTGGAATCTAAAATGGAATGTGCCAGTTAAATTGCTAGATTCTAGTGGTATTAAATCTTATAAAGTTAGTTTCATTAGAAATGACGAAATTATAACTCTTATTGATAAAAAAATTGAAGATAACAAAAAAGATATTGAGTTTTATTTACCAATTCCAAAAATAAATATTACAGATGGTGATATTTTAAAATATAAAATCGAAGCTACTGATAATAGCAAGCATAATTTTTTTCTTGGAAATACAACACAAAAAGAATTTGAGATTATTGTAGATAGGATTCCACCAGAAGCAAGAATCATCGCTATGAGTAATAAAATTGCTCATGGTGGAAGTGCAGCAGTTGTATTTTTTGCAAAAGATGATAATTTAGCAAGTATATCTATTAGTAATGGATATCAAAACTTTGTGGCTTTTCCGTTTATAAAAGATGGCTATTATGTAAGTATTGTTCCATGGTCAATACACAATCCAAGCTTTAGAGGTAGAATCATTGTCGAAGATAAGGCTGGTAATATAAAACGTTCAAATATTGGTTTTGCTAGATATTCTAGAAATTATCGCGTATCTAATTTAAGCCTAAAAGATAGTTTTATTGACAATAAAATAGTTTCTGTTATTGAGAGTGCAGGCACTATACCAATTGATGCTTTTTCATCAAGATTAGAGATGTTTAAATACGCAAATGAGACAATTAGAAATAATGATGAAAATATGATTTATGATAAGATTTTGAATTTGGACTTAAAAAATTCATATCAAATTAATGCATTTAAACCTCTAAAAGATTCTGTTATTGTAGGGATTTTTGGTGACCATAGAAAATATACACTAGATAAAGAGCCAGCTGGAGAATCCTATCACTTAGGGACAGATTTAGCAAGTATCAAAAATGCACAAGTTTTTGCTTCAAATGATGGAGTTGTAGTATTAAAAGAAAGTCTTGGAATCTATGGCAATACGATTGTTATAGATCATGGGCTTGGGATTTATACCTTGTATTCTCATTTAAGTGAATTTTATGTTAAAGAAGATGATGTAGTAAAACAAGGTGATATCATAGGAAGGACAGGGGCTAGCGGTCTTGCATTTGGCGATCATTTACATTTTGGAGTATTAATCCAAGGTGTTTTTGTATTAAGCACTGAATTTATGGATAGTAGATGGCTTAAGACTAATATAAATGATGTTTTAAGTGAAGCAATGAATATTATAGAGAATAAATGATGCCAAAGATAAATCAACAAAATATTAGAATCTTTCATATATTAGGTGAAAATAATGATGATGAACTGCTGGCATTCTTAAAAAAGAATTTGCCACTTTTTAAAGGATATTTACTTGTATTTGATTATCTAAGCGATATAGTAAAAGATTTTTTAGATTCTAGTGATGTTGATTATATTAAAAATAAACATTTAAATTTTATAGACAACAAAGAAGAAAGTAAAAAGATTTTAGAGCAAATAAATACTAAGCAAGAAGATTCTGCTTTAAAGGAGAATCCTTTATCTATAAAATCAAAATTTATTAACAAACTAGTTAGAAGTGGTGAGAGTATAATATATAGCGGTGATATTTTGGTTTTTAATCGTGTAAATAGCGGAGCATTGATAGAAGGTAAAAATAATATTTGTATTTTTGGTGAATGCAATGGTGATGTAAAATGTGATGGTGAATTTTTGATATTATCTAAAATTACAAAAGGAAAAGTTACTTTTCAAGGTAATATCATCACTGCTAATATGTTAAAATATAAATTAAATCTAATATATAAAGATAATAATGAATTAAATATTAAAGATATTTTGTCGCTTTAGATTCTATAGATTTATTATTTTTTTGAGGTATTTACAAATGAATCAAAGAACTATAAAAAATAGCGTTGAGTTAGTTGGTATTGGACTTCATAAAGGCGTGTCTGTAAAAATGATATTAGAACCTCTAAATGAAGATAGCGGTATAGTGTTTTTTAGAAGTGATTTGGGTAAAAGCATAAAACTATCTCCAGATAATGTCATAGATACCACTTTGGCAACTGTTCTTGGAAATGGTGAAGCAAGAATCTCTACAATCGAACATCTTTTATCTGCAATACATGCATATGGTATAGATAATCTTAGAATTATATTAGATAATGAAGAAGTGCCTATAATGGATGGTAGCTCTATTGGATATTGCATGCTATTGGATGAAGCAGGTATAGTAGAGCAGAGTGCAAAAAAACGAGCTATTGCTATTAAAAAAACTATTGAAATTAATGATGGAGAAAAATTTGTAAAAGTCGAGCCAAGTAATAAAACTATTTTTGATTTTACTATCAATTTTTCTCATCAATCAATAAAAGAGCAGCATTATAGATTTACATATTCAATCCAAGCGTATAAAGATGAAATTGCAAGAGCTAGGACATTTGGATTTTTACAAGAGGTAAATTATTTACGTTCAATTGGACTTGCAAAAGGCGGGAATCTCTCAAATTGCATAGTCCTTGATGAGAGTGGAATCCTAAATAAAGAGGGTCTAAGATATAAAGAAGAGTTTGTTCGTCATAAGATTTTGGATGCAATTGGTGATATGAGTATTCTTGGTATGCCATTAATGGGGACTTATATATCATTTGCAGGTAGCCACAAGCTAAATCATTTTTTGACAAAAAAAATACTATCACAAAGTGATGCATTTGAAATCATAACATTAGAAGATGAGGTGCAAGAAGAAAATCTTGAATACGCAACAACACAAGTGTGATATTTGCCTAATTAGTGTTTCATCACCAATTTTACTTGGAATCTATATTGATAATAAACTGATAAAAAAGTTTGAATCTATTGGTAAAACAAGTGATATTCTGCCACAATTATTTAGTGAAGTGATGAATGAATATTGTATAAATAGAGTATTTTATGCAAATGGTCCTGGCAATTTTAGTGCATTAAAGCTCACACATATATTTTTACAAACATTAAGCATAATAAATAATATAGAGCTTTTTTGTGTGGATTCTTTCTATTTTACTAAAGATGATTTTATAGAGGCTTATGGTAGAATCCACTTTTTAAAAGAAAATAATGATATAAAAACAATCAAGCTAGAATCCAAACAAAATGCAGTATTTAAATTGCCTTTTGTGTTAGATGCTACTAGGTTTAGCAATTCTTGTTTTCCGCTTTATATTTTACCTGCCACAATAGGAGTTTGATTGATAGTAAGGGTCCCTGCTACAAGTGCAAATCTAGGTCCGGGTTTTGATACTCTTGGATTATCTCTTAGCTTGTATAATAGATTTGAAATTTCACCATCAATAGTGCAAAGTATCAAGATTGATGGCGAAGGTAGCAATATTCCAAAGCTTTTAAAAGATAATAGTTTTATAAAAATTTTTAAAGAGATTTATTATGAATTAGGTGGAGATGTAAAAGATTTTACTTTTCATTTGAAAAATGAGATTCCAATTTCTCGTGGTCTTGGCAGTAGTTCTGCTGTTGTAGTTGGTGCGATAATATCTGCTTATGAGATACTAAAAGTATCATATACAAGAGATTTGATACTATCTAAAGCAATAAAATACGAAAAACATCCAGACAATATTACACCAGCAGTAAATGGGGGCTTTAATATTGCTATGATAAAAAACTCTAAAGTATTTTATATAAGACATAAGATTCCAAATGATATAAAAGCTGTTGTTGTTATCCCAAATAAAGCAATATCTACTCGTTATTCAAGAAGAGCATTGCCAAAGCAATATAGTTTGAATGATGCAGTATTTAATATATCTAGGTCATCAATGCTTGCTGGTATATTTTTATCAAAAAGATGGAATCTGTTAAAAATTGCAGGGGAAGATAAAATCCATCAAGATAAGCGAATGGCATTATTACCAGCATTGTTTGCAGTTCGCAAAGAAGCACTAAAAAGAGGTGCATTAATGAGTGTATTATCAGGTAGTGGTTCGACATTTTTAAATATTTGTTATCGTGATGATGCACCAAATCTTGCTAAAAGCTTGAGTAATAAGTTTAGAGAATTTAGAGTATTGGAGTTGGAATTTGATAATATTGGATTTAATATAGAATAGGCTTTTTGATATAATGATAAAAATTAGAATGTGTATTTGTTGCAGAAGGCGGTTACATCAAGATTCTCTTTTACGATTGCAGATTAAAGATGGTATATTATCTTTATATACTATGAGTGGTAGAAGTTTTTATATATGCGATACTTGCCTGATGCAACCAAAAATAATTAATAAAATTTGTAAGATTTTAAAAATTAGTAATAATGAAAAAAATGTGAATTTTTTTAAGGAGATAGCTTATAAATGGCAAAAGAACAATTACCAAAAGTAAAAGTTGGAGAGATTGCAAGAGAATTAGGCATTAAAGCCAAAGAAGTTTTAATTAAAGCAAATGAGATTGGTATTGAAATAAAAAGTGTTAATAGCAGTGTTGAAGAAACAAAAGCAGAAGATATTTATAAATATATAACACAAGGCATAGTGCCTGCAATGCCTATTGCAGATTCTAAAAAGCAAACAAAAGCAGAATCTACAACAAAAAAAACAGCTACAAAAAAAGCTACACCTAAAGTTAAAAAAGAAGAGGTAAAAGAACCTGTAATAGAGAAAAAAGTAGAATCTACAAAAAATATCAAAGATGAAGAACCACCAAAAGTAGAATCTGTTGTAAAAAGCCCAGAAGTTAGAAAGATAATTATTGTATCTAAAAATGATACTAAAGATTCTGCTCCACAAAAAAATTTACTAGAAAATATAGAAAAAGCAAAAGAAGCAAAAGATAATATATTGCACCCAATAGATATTCCAAAAGCAGATATAAAACCAAAGAAAAAATCAAAAGAGCATAAAAAGATTCAAAGCCATAAAGGAAATGAACAAAAAATTGATATCAACAGAAATCTAGGTGATACTAGAATCGATGATGATGAAGAAGAAGTAATGATGTTTGATATCAATCAAATAGATAATAAAAATGATGAAGAAAAAGAAGAAAAAATTACAGATAGAGTTAGAATCCAACGTGCAAATCCTTGGTTTTTAGACAATATAGGTAGAGGAAGACAAAAAAGCAAAAATAGAAATCACAAAAAAGATACTTCAAACAATAATATATCATCTATAGACAATACAAAAGGAACTATAAGCATTCCTGATGAAATTAGAGTCTATGAATTTGCAGATAAAGTAAATCTAAGAGTTACAGATATTATCTCAAAGCTATTTAAAATGGGTGAAATGGTGACTAAAAATGATTTCTTAGATGCCACTACAATAGAACTTTTGGCTGATGAATTTAATTTGAATATAGAATTATCAAAAGCTACGCAAGAATTAGAATATCTTAGTGATGATACAAATGATGTAGAATTAGTTAGCAGAGCACCTGTTGTTACTATTATGGGGCATGTTGATCATGGTAAAACATCATTACTTGATTATATTAGAAACACCAGAGTTACAAAAACAGAACATGGTGGAATCACACAGCACATTGGTGCTTATATGGTCAATAAAAATGGTAAAAATATTACTTTTATTGATACACCAGGTCACGAAGCATTTGCTAGCATGCGTTCTCGTGGAGCACAAGTGACAGATATTGCAATCATTGTAATTGCTGCAGATGATGGTGTAAAACAGCAAACCAAAGAAGCTTTAGCCCATGCAAAAGATTCTAATGTGCAAATTATTATTGCTATGAATAAGATGGACAAAGAAGATGCAAATGCAGATAAACTAAAAGCTGAAATGGCAGAACTAGGATACAACCCAGCTGATTGGGGTGGAGAATATGATTTTGTTCCAGTGAGTGCAAAAACAGGTGAAGGAATAGATAATCTATTAGATACGATTTTGCTTCAAGCTGAAATCATGGAATTAAAAGCAAATATTGCAGCAAAATCAAAAGCAGTTGTGTTAGAAGGAAGCCTTGATAAAGGAAAAGGTCCAGTAGTAACAGCAATAATTCAAGAAGGAAAACTAAAAGTAGGTGATAGTATCGTTGCTGATACTGCATATGGAAAAGTTAGAGCATTAATAAAAGATAATGGTCAAAATACAAATGAATTAAATCCATCAGAAATTGCACTTTTAGTTGGGTTAAATGAAGTTCCTAGTGCAGGGTCTATTTTAGTTGGAGTTCAGAGCGATTCTATTGCTAAAGAATATGCAAATAAGAGAAAATCATATTTAAGGACAAAAGAATTATCAAAAAGCACAAAAGTATCATTTGATGAATTAAGTAGTGTTGTTGCAGAAGGTAGGCTAAAGCCACTTAGGATTATATTAAAAGCCGATACTCAAGGCTCACTAGAAGCACTAAAAGTCTCACTAGAAGCATTAAGCAATGATGAGGTAAAAGTAAATATTATTATTTCTTCGGTTGGAAATATTACAGAAAGTGATATAGATATCGCTGCAAGTTCTAGCGATTGTTATATTTTAGGATTTAATGTAAAACCTCTATCAATTCTAAAATCAAAAGCAAAAGAGCAACAAGTCAGCATAAATAGCTATTCAGTTATTTATAATCTAATAGATGATGTTAAACTCATTATCTCAAAAATGATGTCTCCAATCATAGAAGAAGAAATCATTGGCAATCTTGAAGTAAGAGATATTTTTAGCATAGGAAAAGGAAATGTGATTGCTGGATGTTTTGTCCTTGATGGCACTATTTTTAGAAATTCAAAAGTAAATCT
Organism: Helicobacter sp. MIT 99-5507; assembly: GCF_003364295.1. Classification (NCBI taxonomy): domain Bacteria; kingdom Pseudomonadati; phylum Campylobacterota; class Epsilonproteobacteria; order Campylobacterales; family Helicobacteraceae; genus Helicobacter; species Helicobacter sp. MIT 99-5507. The sequence continues at coordinate 363,806 of NZ_NXLO01000003.1, read as the reverse complement.
ATTTAGAAAAGATAAATTAATTCATTCAGGTAATATTTCATCGCTAAAGCGATTTAAAGATGATGTAAAAGAAGTAACAAAAGGCTATGAATGCGGTATCATGATAGATTCTTTTAATGATATCAAAGTAGGTGATAGCCTGCAAGTGATAAAAGAAGTTGCAAAACAACAACAAATATGAATAATATAAAATTATTAAAAATACAATCATTGCTAAAAGAAATCTTGCAAGAATCTTTATTTACTCTAAGCGATACTAGATTAAATAGCCTAAGTATCACTAGAGTAGAGTGCAAGGGTGGCAAAGAATATGCAAAAGTATTTTTTGATACAACAGGTATTGATGAAAACGAACAAAAAGAAATATTAAAACTTCTAAAAAAAGCAAATAATTTCATTAGAGAGCAGTTACAAAGTTCGCTTGATTGGTATAAAACACCAAATCTTAGTTATGAATTTGATAAAGAAATGCAAACTCTAAATAGATTAGATTCTATATTTAAGCAAATCCAAAAAAAGGATAGCAATGATTGATAGTGAGTTAGAATCCCAAATCACAAAGATTGTGGAGAAAAATGGTTATTTTCTATATGATATTGAAGTATTAAGAGAAAATGACGCACATATTCTTCGCATATCTATTACTTCTAAAAATGGCATAAATCATAATGATTGCCAAAAGATAAATGATTTAATCTCGCCATTGCTTGATGTTTATGATCCCATTGATGGAGAATATTTCTTAGAGATTAGCTCACCAGGATTAGAGAGAATCTTAAAAAAACCAAATCATTTTAAATTATCAATTGGAGATACCATCGAGATAAAATTACTTGATAAAACAAAAATTATTGGAATCTTAAAAGAAAGTGATGATAATGGATTTTATCTAGATTCTACCTATTATAAATATAGTGATATTAAAAAAGCTAAGAGTGTTTTTATTTGGTAAATTATGATTTTTATATGGATATTGCTATATCAAAGGCTTGGGAATCCCAAGCACTAGCTTTGCCAAATCCTGCTGTAGGGGCTTTGATCTTGGATTCTAATAATGCCATTATTGCTTTAGAATCTCATAAAGTCTTTGGTGGTGCTCATGCTGAACTCGCTGCATTAAAAACTGCATTTATAAACTTAAGTGGTGATACAAAAATAAATGAAATTATAAATCCATTTGAAATTTATGATTATCTAGTAAAAAACCACAATGGATATTTTTATCATACAAAAATATTTGTTACACTTGAACCTTGTGCCCATAGCGGTAAAACGCCATCTTGTGCTAGATTATTAAGTATTTTAAAACCTAGTGAAGTTATCATATCTCATAAAGATATAAATAAACCTGCAAGCGGTGGAATAGATATTTTAAAATCAAGCAGTATAAAAGTAACATATGGAATCTTAGAAAATAAAGGCAGGGATTTATTATTTCCATTTTTGTGTATGTGTGAGAAATCATCATTTATACTTTATAAAATCGCACAAAGACTAAATGGCAGTTTTGAAAATGGAATAATCTCAAGCAAAGATTCTATGATTTATTCACACAAAATGAGATCCATTGCAAATAATATAATCATATCGCAAAAAACAATCCTAACTGATAATCCTCTACTAGATTCTAGGCTTGTTTGTGGAAATGCACCTAATGTAATTGCCATTGGTAGAGAAAATAGATTGGAGAAGAATCTAAATATTTTTAAAGCAAATAGAGAAGTTGTATTTGCAAATAATATCGATAAAATTGCACTAAATGGGTTTAATATCTGTGAGGGTGGGGCGAATTTTTTTGAATTTATAAAAGATAGGGTTGATTGTTTGCTTGTATTTTTATCTCCAAATATGCAAAAAGGTAGAAATTTTTTTAGTGATTTTAATGGCAGGATTCTGCAAACACAAAGTATTGGTAGGGATATTGCATTATGGATAAAAAGAGATTAGATTTATATCAGCTAGAAAATGGATATTGTTATAATAGCGATAGTTTATTTTTATATCATTTTATAAAAAGATTTTTAAAAAATGATATAAAATTGCTTGATATTGGCACAGGTTGTGGGGTTTTGGGGCTTTTGTGTGCTAGAGATTTTAAAATAAAGCTTAGTTTAAGTGAGATAAATGATACGATGGCAAAAATTGCATTGATTAATGCAAAAAAAAATAATATTGCTTGTGATATGATTGTTGGCAATATTTTGGAATCTGGTTTAGAATCTAGTAAAGAAAAATTTGATTTTATCATCTCAAATCCGCCATTTTATAGGAAAGATATCATAGATTCTAAAAATAAATTTATTTTTTTAGCAAGGCAGAGTGAGAATCTTCCACTTCATTTATTACTTAAGTTTGTAAAATCTATTTTAAAGCCAAATGGAACTTTTATATTTTGTTATGATGCAAAAGAGATAAAAAATGTTTTTAATGCTATTAGTGATACTAATTTTAATGTAGATGAAATGGCTTTTGTCTATCCTAAAGTATCTAAAAATGCAAATTTAGTTATGATAAAATGTAAAATCTCAAAAAGCCAAACAAAGATTCTAGCTCCATTGTATAATTTTATAGATAAAGAGCATTCAAATGAGGCAAAAGAGATTTTTAGACTTTGTAATACTTTTAGCATTAAGGTATCAAATTTGGAGCAAATACTATGATACAAAAAGATGGTTTTGATTTTGTATTTGATGAGAGTAAATGTAAAGAATGCGGTGGAAAGTGTTGTATTGGCGATGGGTATGTTTTTTTGGAAGTTGATGAAGCACAAAAAATAGCACAATATCTAAATATGAGTCTTAAAGATTTTGGTATGCAATATTTACGCAAAGTTGGCAATAGATATGCATTAAAAGATAATGAAGATAGCGCTGATTGTATTTTTTTAGATTCTAATAGAGAGTGCAGTATTTATGAGTGCAGACCAAAAAATTGTGCTAGTTTTCCATTTTGGGATATTTTTAAGAAAAATCCACAAGGAGCTTTTAGGGAATGCATGGGTGTATTAAAAAAATAATATCATTATTGTTTTGTTGTTTTGTATTTGTTTATGGGCAGAATCTTGAAGATGATAAGATTTTTGAAGCTTTATCTTTTATTGATGTAGGTAATTATAAAAGTGCAATAGAAATTTATAATGAGATTTATAACTCTACAAACAAACTCGAATATCTAGAAGAAGTAATAAAGCTATCTATGATGATTGGTGATACTGCAAATGCACTTAATTATATTCAAAAATATCAAAATATTGATAACAAAAATTTACAAGTAAAATATATACTTGCCAATATATATATGATGCAAAGAAACACCAATAAAGCGATCTTGACATATGAGGAAATTATAAAATTAGAGGACAAAGACGATCTAAAGAAAATTAATTTTAAAACTTTAGGCGGATTGTATGCACTAAAAAAAGAATATAAAACCGCACAAAAATACCTAATACAATCATATGAGATAGAAAAAGATAAGCACACACTTCTACTTATCACTTCTACTAATATATATTTGAATGATTTTGCTAGTAGCCTACCTTTTATAAAAGATTATTTCAAAGAAACAATAGATAGCGATTTTGCTCAAATCATAACCCAATTATCTTTTACTCAACTATCTGTTAATGCTAAAAGTTTAGAAGAATTAAAACCTTTATTTATTACTTATTATGAACAATATCCAAATAGCACAAATGCTAGTAATTTATATAGAGTTTATATCATTGATGACAATCTAGATTTGGCATTGTCTTTAGCAAATAAGCATGATTTAAATTTAGAGCCAATTGTTGATAAATATTTATTTATTAAGGATTATAAAAATGCTAGGATTGTATTAAAGCAACTACTAGATAAAAAAGATGATGGTTTTTATTATGGTATGATGGCTATTATTGATTTTGAAGAAGCACAAGATAAAAAATCTGTATTAGATGATGTGATTAGTAATTTTAAAATTGCTCTAAAAGATAATAATAATCCAACATTTGCTAATTATTTGGGATATTTGCTAATTGATTATGATATAGATATAAATGAAGGTATAAAATATGTAGAAAATGCCTTAAAAGAGGAGCCAGATAATCCTGCATATTTGGATTCTCTTGCATGGGGTTATTATAAATTACATCGATGTAGCGAGGCTTTAGACGTAATAAATAAAATAGACAAAGAAACTCTTGAGAGTGAAAAAGAAATAAAAGAACATTTGGAGCATATAAGGAAGTGTTTGAAGTAATATCTAGTGTTTTTTCTAAAAAAAGTAAAATAGAAAGCTTGATAGAAAAAACAAAAAGCAATGTCGAAAAAAGAAATAAAGAATTTGATTTTGATTTGCTTGGTAGGAGCTTATCACTTAATCCATATCCACCCCGTGCATTTGATTTTGATTTTTCACTCTTTATCAAAGATGATATCATAAAACTAAAATGCATCAAAGATGAATCTAGCATTTCTAATTTGCCTAATAATTTAGGTCTAATTATCGCAGATACAACTTCGCTAAAAGATATTTCTTTGATTGCCACTCTTAGGCGATATACTCCATTTATCATCATTCACAAAGATATTATTATCTCAAAATATCAAATCTTAGAATCTGCTATCTATGGTGCTGATATGATTATTTTAGATTCTTCTATATTAGATTTTAAATCATTTGAAATATTATTTAATTTTTGTATACATTTGGGGATTAGAGTAGTTGTAGATTCTAGTATTGATATTCCTAGTGATATTTTTAGCAATATTGATTTTATGATGATTGATAGTTTAAAAACAAATATTGTTACTAATAAGATTGCTATATATATAGAGAATTAGCAATTAAATTTAATATTTTTAGTATTTTTTTGATTTTTATGCTAAAAATCCAACTTATAAACTTTTGTAAGGAGATAAATATTTATGTCTTTAATGATAAATGATGAATGTATAGCTTGTGATGCGTGTAGAGAAGAATGTCCTAATGAGGCTATTGATGAAAATGATCCTATATATTTAATCGATCCAGATAAATGCACTGAATGTGTTGGATATTATGATGAGCCTGCTTGTATTAGTGTATGTCCTGTAGATGCGATAGTAGCAGACCCTGATAATGTCGAGAGCATCGATGAGCTAAAATATAAATTTCAAAAATTATCTCAAAGAGATTAATATAGTTTGCAATGTTACAAAAATATTTTGCTAAAAGCATAGCATTGCTAAAGCTAAAATCTACTAATTAACGAAACTCTAATCATACTAGATTTTAATCTAGTATGAGAAATTATTCATGCCTTAGTGCGTCTATCGGATTTAATTTAGATGCTCTTTTTGCAGGCAAATATCCAAATAAGATTCCAATAAATGCAGAAAATAAAAATGCAATAATTGCAACAGAAATGCTATATACAAAAGGTAGTTCAAAAGCATTTGCAAGTGCAAATGAAATAATAAAAGACAATACTACACCAATTAATCCACCAAATGAGCTAATAACAATGGCTTCTATTAAAAATTGCAGCAATACTTCATTCTCCAATGCACCTATTGCGAGTCTAGTGCCTATTTCTTTTGTTCGTTCTGTTACAGATACAAGCATAATATTCATAATACCAATTCCACCAACTATTAGACTTACTCCAGCAATAGTTCCAAGAAATAGTGTTAGCATTTTTGTTGTGCTTTCAAGTGTTTCTTCAATTTGTTTAGTATCTATTATCTCAAAATTACTACTCTTTGAATTATCTATATTTCTTATTTCATTTAGCACTTGTTTGATTTCTTGTGTTTTTTGTTTAGAATCTATACCATCTTCAAGAGATATGGTAATTCTATTTATATTATTGATAGATGTTTTTTCTCGTCCTAGAGTTCTTAGATATGATTTTAGTGGAAAAACAATCACATCATCTTGATCGTTACCCATAGCACCTTGACCTTTTGCAGCCAATACTCCAACACATTCACAAATAATACTTCCTTCTTTGTTTCCTACCTTGATTTTTGCTCCAAGTGGATCGCTATTTTTAAATAAAGCATTTTTTACACTATCTCCAATGATGCATACATTTGCACCACTTTTATACTCATCATCTCTAAATTCTCTACCTTCTGCCATACTCCAATTTCCAGCGATAAAATACTCACCTATAACGCCATATGTTGCTGTTTCTTTAGAATTTTGTTTATATTGTATTAAAGCACTTCCTTCACCCATAGGTGATAATGCTCTTATACCATAGACTCTATCTCTTATCAAATCTACTTCTTGTTGATTGAAATATCTCCTAAGACTTTGTCCAGATGTATCAAGTCCTCGTGATGGTGTGAGTATTAATATATTGCTTCCAAGACTTGCTATATTATCTTTTATTTGCTGTGTTGTGCCATTTCCTAAGCTAATCATTACAATAACGCTTCCTGTTCCAATGATAATCCCTAGCATTGTTAAAAATGCCCTAAGTGGATTCCTGCTAATTTGTCTAAAAGCTAGTAAAAAAGCATTAAATATCATTAATGTCTTCCTTTTGTATAATCAATATTACCATCTAAAAAATGTATTTCTCTACTTGCAAAACTAGCCATTTCACTTTCGTGTGTTACCATCAATATAGTGATTTTTAAATCTCTATTTAGCCATTGTAAAATATTCATAATCTCTATACTTCGTTTTGTATCAAGATTCCCTGTTGGCTCATCTGCAAGTAAAAACAAAGGCTTGCTAGCAATAGCTCTAGCAATAGCAACTCTTTGTTGTTGTCCGCCGCTTAGCTTATTTGGTGTATGATCTTCAAATCCATCTAATCCAACCATTTCCAATGCTTCTAGTGCTATTTTTTTTCTTTTTGATTTTTGCATACCACGATATAGTAGTGGTAATTCTACATTTTCTAATGCAGTAGTTCTTGGAAGTAGGTTAAAACCTTGAAATATAAAACCAATGTAGAATCTTCTAAGCATTGCTCTTTCATTTCTATCTAAGCTAAATACATCAACATCACTAAAGATATATTTTCCACTTGTTGCAACATCTAAACAACCAAGTATATTTGATGTAGTGCTTTTTCCAGAACCACTAGGTCCCATAAGTGCTACAAAATCACCTTGATTTATGCTTAGGCTTACACCTTTTAGTGCTTGAAAGGTATTGCTTCCTTCGCCATAGTATTTTGTAATGTTTGATAATTCAATAAACATTTGACTTTACTTTGTTTGAGATTGCAATATAACTTGCGTATTTGTGTCTATATTTTTTGATAATATTTGGACATTTTTACCATTTGAGATTCCAATCTCTACTTCAATCTCTTTTGGGATTCCATTTTCTAAAATCCAAATCTTTTCTTTTGAGCTAATTTGTGAATATGATTTTCTTTCTCTTTTTGGAGGTCCGCCCATTATAAAGTTACTGCTATTTCCATTTTTTTGTATAGAATTATTATTTGGCTTATATAACAATGCTTGATATGGCACTACTAGGGCATTTTTTTGGACATCAGTTTTTATTGTCGCAGTTACACTCATCCCTGGACGAAGTAATAATTTATCATTTTTAATATATGTTGTTACTTCATAGCTCACTATATTTGAAGAGCTAGAACTTGTGCTTGAGCTACTAGAACTTGATGATGAACTACTTGATGTAGAAGATGAATCTGCATAATTTACTTTTGCTATTTTTGCACTAAATTCTTCATTTGGATAGGAATCTACGCTAAAGATTATATCTTGCCCAACTTTTACTTTTCCAATATCAGCTTCTAACACATTTGAGATAAGCTTCATTTCTTTTAAATCTTTTGCAATGATAAAAAGCGTAGGTGCAGAAAAATTTGCCGCCACAGTTTGCCCAGGATCAACACTTCTTGATAAAATAATTCCATTTGTAGGACTTGTAATAATTGAGTTTTTTACATCAATTCTCGCAGATTTTAGCGATGTTTCTATTTGAGCAATTGCTGCTTTTTTTACCTCTATATCTGCCTTTGCATTTTTATATTCTAATTCTGCAGTTTTTAGTTGCAATTGAGATGGTGATTTTCCATTTGTTTTTTCATAAAGATTCAAGTAATTTTCATAATTCCATTGTTTATTTTCTAGCTGCACTTCCGAGCTGTATAATTCTGCTTTAGCAGATTGTAGTTGTGCTACAAAATTATCTACTGATTGATTTAATTTTTCTGGGTCAATCAAAGCTATTGTTTGCCCTTTTTTTACCTCATCATTTACATCTACTAATACTTCTAGTATTGTTCCAGAGATTTGGCTACCTACTTCAACGGTATCTGTTGGATCTAGTGTTCCTGTTGCGCTAACATCTTGTGAAATATCTTGTAATACAGGATTTTGTGTTATATAAACTTCTTCTTTTTCATTTAATTTAAGCCAAACAAATATAGCAATCACGATGATTGTAATCACTATAATAGCAATAATTAGTAATTTAAATTTATTTGTCTTTTTCTTTTTTATATTGTTGTAAATATCATTCATCATTTTTCCTTATATCATTTTTGTTTCCACCAATAGATCGGTATAGATAGATTGTCGCACTAATAGTATTAAAATATGATGCATTATTATTCTTCATCATAGATAAATGACTATTTATTGCTTGTATGTATTCGCTAAAATCTATTAATCCAAGTTCATAGCTTTGTTTTAATGTGCTTAGAATTTCTTCATTGTCTTCTAACATTTGTAAGCTTGTATTGAGTGTATTTTTATTTGCATTTAGTGCGTATATAGCATTTTCTATTTCACTTAATGCTGTATATATCGCTTTTTCCAAAGTATAATAAGCTTCAAGTCTTGTATAATCGCTAATTTTGATATTTTCATATATTTCCATTCTTGAAAATAATGGTAAAGTAAGCGAGCTTAGTATTTGATATGCTAGATCTGTTATTCCATTAGGTGATAATAGTGCTTTGCTAAGCGAGCCACTTATTTGTATGGTAGGATATGCACTTGCTTTAGTAGAGTTTAGGTTATATATTGCTGCATTTAGATTTGAGATTTGTGATTTTATATCCGGGCGATTTAGTATTATATCCGCACTATTATCTAAATTTACATAGAATTTTGGAATACTAAATTCATAGTTAGAATCTGTAAATTCATAATCTTTATCATTTATTAGAATCCTTATTTCATTTTTCTTACTTTCATAATCATTTAAAAGATTATTTAGATTCTGCTCTTCACTTTGTAATAATGCTTTGTTTTCCATAAAATCACTAAAATTTATAAATCCGCTTTCATACATAGTATTCATTACGCTAACTAATTCTTTGTAGTTTGTGATTCTTTCTTGTGTAAGCAAAATATCACTTTGCAAATATTTTAAGATTAAAATATGCAAGTGCAATATCGCTAACTAAAGAGATTTTAAAGAATTCAAGATTCTCATTTGCTATATTTAGCTGCTCTTCATAAGCATTTTTTGCATTAGTATATTTGCCAAATAAGTCTAGTTCCCAAGATGCCATCAAACTTGTATCAATGCTAGAATCTCCATTAAATCTATATCCAATATTGCCATTTACACTTGGCATTAGATTTGATATTGCGATTTTTAATTGAGATTCTGCGATTTTAAGCCTGCTATCATATATAAAAATATCACTATTTTTTAATAATGCCATGTCTATTAATTTTTTTAGTTCATCATCATTAAAAATATCAAATAAAGAATCTGTTTTTTCATCTCTTAAATCATAGCTATTTTTAAAATCATCAAGTTTGAATTCACTATTTAATTCTTCTTGTGTATATGGTGATGCACAAGATGCAAAAAATAATGCCAATAAAATAATGTAAAAAAGTTTCATCTACATTTTGCCCTTATTGATTATTTTGATAAAAATTTGTGTTTGGTATCTTAATATAAATAATGTGAAATTTTTGTGAAATTTTTTGTTAAAATCTTTAGTAAATTTCAGTGCCTAAAGGTTTATTAAAATGAAAAATTCACAAGAATTAAATCCTACAATTTATCTTATTGTGCCTTGTTATAATGAAGAGGAAATCATAAATTTAAGCGTAGAATCTTTAGATTCTAAAATACAAAATTTAATCAATAATAAAATCATAAATAAGCAAAGCAAAATAGTTTTTGTAAATGATGGCTCAAAAGATAAAACTTTAGAGATCTTAAAAGCACTAAAAAAAGAAAATATCATAATCATAAATCTAAGTCGCAATTGCGGTCATCAAAACGCCCTTTTGGCGGGGCTAGAATATGCAATAGATAAATGTGATTTAGCTATCAGCCTTGATTGTGATTTGCAAGATGATATAAATGCGATAGATTCTATGGTTGAGCGATTTAAAGATGGCTATGAAGTAGTTTATGGTGTGCGAGATGATAGAAGTAGTGATAGCTTTTTTAAAAGATTTAGCGCACAGAGTTTCTATGATTTGATGCATTTTTTGGGAGTAAAAATCGTAAAAAATCATGCTGATTATCGTGCTTTATCTAATCGTGCAATAAAATCCCTTTTAACTTTTAGAGAAGTAAATTTATTTCTTCGTGGTATCATCCCGCTTCTTGGGTATAAATCTTGTCATATATTTTATAAGCGAAATGCTAGAGTAGCAGGCAGTAGCAAATATCCATTTTTAAAAATGCTTAGTTTTGCACTTGATGGAATTACAAGCTTTAGTGTGCAACCTCTTAGAATTTTAAGCATTCTTGGTGCTATTATCTCTCTTGCATCTTTATTTTTTGGAATCTGGGCGTTGGTTGTTTATTTTATGGGTGGAACTATTAGTGGTTGGACTTCTGTGGTTGTGCCTATGTATTTTTTAGGTGGCGTCCAAATTCTTGGACTTGGAATCTTGGGTGAATATATAGGCAAGATTTATAAAGAAAGCAAATCTCGTCCTAGATATTTTATAGATTCTATTATTGATTAATCTTTTATAGATTTTATGAAATTATAATAGAGATTATCTAAATTTTGTAATTCTTGTTTGCAATCTTTGCAATCAATTCTAGATTCTAGAATCTGGATTCTGCGAAGCATATAATTAAATAATTGCCTATCAATATCTGGAATCTTATCCATCGCATGAGAATCTTTTATCCTACCTTTTTGTATTATTCTTGCTGGAATCCCAACTGCAGTTGAATTTGGTGGCACATCACGAATCACAACAGAGTTTGCTCCTATTTTTGCATTTTCCCCAATAGTAATATTGCCTAGTATTTTTGCTCCTGCTCCTATGGTAACACCACTTTCAATTGTCGGGTGACGTTTGGTTTTTTCTAGTGTAACACCACCTAGTGTAACACCTTGATAAATTGTGATATTATCTTTTAAAATCGCAGTCTCACCGATCACTATACCAATGCCATGGTCAATAAAGATCCTTTTTCCAATAATGCAAGCTGGGTGAATATCAATATGCGTGATAAATTGAGTAAATCCCATAACAATTCGTGCTAATAATCTAAACTTTCTTTTGTATAATCTATGTGCTATTCTATAATGAACTATCGCAATAAGCCCCGGATAGTTGAAAAATAGTTCTATATTTGATTTTATTGCTGGGTCTTTTTTCTTAATACTTAAAAAATCTTCTTTTATATCGTTAAAGATTCCCATATTTTGCCCTTTATTTTTTTAAGGATTTTTTCTTATTGTCCTTAGATAGCCATTTTCACTAAGCATTATATAAAGTTGCCCTAACACTTCTTTTTTGCCCTCACTATCTAAATTAGGCACTTCATCTATCCTTTGTTTTAATCGCCTCTCAATATCTTTTGTATCATAATCTAAGTCATCTAATACATCTAATATATTTTGTGCTTCAAGTAGATTTTCTATTTTGTATCCGCAATGCTCATCTTCATCAAAAACTATACTAAATTCTGTTGGATGCGTGAAAAGATTGTGTTTCATTCCAAGCACTTCTTGATATGCACCAACAAGGAAAAAGCCTAGAAAATAATCTTCTTGCTTTACATCTACATCATGCAAAAATAATGGCATATTTTTATTAAAGCTAATCTCTCCATCACTATCACAAGTGATATCCCAAAGACTAGCACTTCTTGTAGGGCGAATATTTAGTTTATCTAGTGGCATTACTGGAAATCTCTGTGACAATCCCCAATAATCAGGCATGCTTTGAAAGAAGCTACAATTTAGTAAATATCGCTCTTGAATCTGCTCTTGGATTCTTAGTATTTCATTGTGATTTTTATGCTTTAACGTATCAATTACTTTTTTTATGATCAAATGCACTAATACTTCAGAATTGCTTCTATCTTGCAAATCAATATATCCAAGTTCAAATAAAGTTAGCAAAGATTCCATGTGATCTAAACTATCGTGGAGATATTCTATCGCGTATCGTTCATTTATATTTTTGTATAAATCTAGCAATTCTTCTATCAATAAAGGATTTTTTTCTTTTAGTCGCAAAGATTCTTCATCATATTCTTGTGAAAATAGCTCTAATACAGGAGCGATTAATACTGCGTGTGATGCGGCAATAAATCTACCACTCTCTATAAATATATCTGGCTCTTTTTCTTTTTTGTTTTTTGCAATTTCTTTTAAACTAAATACAACATCAGCACTAAATTCTGCTAGAGTGTAGTTTTTATTATTAAACCCAGCATGCTGCGTGTATTCTACTGCAAGTCCGCCACCAATATTTACTATACTAAGATTCTCACATCCCATTTTTCTAAGTTCAGCATAAATATTTCCTGCTTCTCTAAGTGCTTTTTTTAGTGGTGATATATCACTTATTTGACTTCCTATATGAAAGTGAATCATCGTAAATTGCGATATTAGATTTGAATTTTTAAGAAGATTTATCGCCTCAAGTAATTCATTTGAAGTAAGTCCAAATTTTGAATTAATTCCACCACTTTTTGCCCAAATTCCGCTACCCATAGAATGCAATCTTATTCTAAGTCCTATATTTGGATATGGTGGGTTCATCTCTTTTGCTACTTCTATTATTGTTTCTAATTCATTTAAGCCTTCTATTGTAAGTGTGACATTATGTCCCATATTTGAGGCGATAAATCCTAGATGAATCATTTCTTTGTCTTTAAAGCCATTTACTGTTATTGGAGATTTTAGATTTGTATAAGCCATAGCAATGATCAATTCTGCTTTACTTCCAGCTTCTAGTCCATAATCTTTATCTTGTGATGCTTCTACAAGTGGTAATATAAAATTTGGAAATTGATTGACTTTTAGTGGAAATACGGCTTTAAATTTACCTTTATATTTGTATTGTTTGATTGATGAATGAAATGAATCAAATAACTTATCAAGTTGCTTGTGTATAAGATGGGGGAATCTCATAATAAGCGGACCTTTATAGCCATTTTCTCTTGCTTTATTTACAATATCAATGATTGCTATTTTTGGATTTGCTCCTAATTTTACCTTGCCATCTTCTATGATAAAATCATCCCTAGCCCAAAAATTAATACCATAATCAAACATTTCTATCCTTTTAGTAAAATGGGTTTATTATACACTATTATGCGTATTCGCTAAGTAATAGATTCTTGCATTAAGTATCGCTACTATCTAAATCTTAGAATCTAATCTATCTTCAATACCGCAAGAAATGTATCTTGTGGAAGTTCTACTTTTCCTATAGATTTTAGACGCTTTTTGCCTTCTTTTTGTTTTTCAAGTAATTTTCGTTTTCTTGTAATATCACCACCATAGCATTTAGCAGTAACATTTTTTCCCATTGATTTTATGGTTTCTCTTGCTATGACTTTATTCCCAATACTTGCTTGAATTGCTACTTCAAAAAGCTGTCTAGGTATGATTTCTTTCATCGTGCTTACTAGGTTTTTACCTTTTTCATAGGCTTTTTGGCGACTTACAATGATGCTTAGCGCATCGACTACGTCTCCTGCGACTTTTATATCAAGCTTGATTAAATCGCCTTCTTTGTATCCTATTGGCTCATAATCAAAGCTTGCATATCCTTTTGTAGATGATTTTAATTTATCATAGAAATCCATAATAATCTCATTTGTAGGGATTGAATATGAAAGCAGCACTCTATCTTCTGTGATATATTCCATTTTATCTTGGATTCCGCGTCTATTTTGGACTAATTTTATTACATTTCCTAAAAATTCTGTTGGTGTGATAATAGTGGCTTTTACATAAGGCTCTTCTATGCGAGATATTTTTTGTTCAGGCGGTAATTCTGCAGGATTTTGCACTTGTGTCATAGTGCCATCTGTAAGATAGACATTATAAAGCACAGTTGGTGCAGTAGCAATCAAATCTAAGTCAAATTCCCTTTCAAGACGTTCTTTTATCACTTCCATATGTAAAAGCCCTAAAAAACCTACCCTAAAGCCAAATCCAAGTGCTATTGATGTTTCTGGCTCAAAAATAAGCGATGAATCATTTAATTGCAATTTATTTAATGCATCGCGTAAATCTTCAAATTTATCAGTTTGAATAGGGTAGATTCCAGCAAATACGAATGGTTTTGCTTCTTTAAATCCACTTATTGGTTCATTTGCTTTATTATTTTTGTGTGTCATTGTATCGCCAACAGCAATATCATTTACTTGTTTTAATCCAAGACAGACAATTCCAATCTCACCACATTTAATAGTCTTTGTTTTTTTAGGGTAGAGTGGGTGAGGATACATAAGATTTAGCACTTTGTGACTTTTATTTGTATTCATTACTAGAATCTCATCATCAATATTGATATTTCCATCAATCACTCTAACTAACGCCAAAGCACCTAAATAATTATCAAACCAAGAATCATATATCAATGCTTTTAGTTTGCCATCTTTATTGCCATTTGGTGGTGGTATTGTATAGATTATTGTTTCTAGCAATTCTTTTATACCAACTCCACTTTTTGCAGATACTTCTAAAGCATGCGTGCAATCAAGCCCTATTGTATTTTCTATCTCTTCTTTTACTTTTTGTGGATTTGCAGCATTTAGGTCAATCTTATTTATTACAGGAATGATTTCAAGATTGTTTTCTAGGGCTATATATACATTTGCTATAGTTTGTGCCTCTACACCTTGACTTGCATCAACAACAAGTAATGCACCTTCACATGAACTAAGTGATCTAGATACTTCATAGCTAAAATCAACATGCCCTGGGGTGTCTATCAAATTTAGTATATATTCTTTATTTTCAAGTGTATAATTTAGTCTTACACTTTGAGCCTTTATTGTTATTCCTCGCTCCTTTTCTATATCCATAGTATCCATAACTTGAGAGCTCATTTCTCTACTTTCAATAGCTCCACATTCTTGTATCAATCTATCTGCAAGCGTGCTTTTTCCATGGTCTATGTGAGCGATTATTGAAAAATTTCTAATATTTTCCATATTTTTTTCTTAATGCAAAAAATGTCTTTTGCCACTAAAATATAGTGCAATATTATGCTTGTTTGCAGCTTCTATAACTTCATCATCTCTTATGCTTCCACCAGGCTCAATGATTGCTTTTACTCCAAATTCACTTGCTAAATCAACACTATCTCTAAAAGGAAAAAAAGCTTCACTAGCTAGGCTTGATCCAACTAGATTAAGCCCCATTTCTTTTGCTTTTAAAAAAGCGATTTTACTTGCATCAACTCTACTTGTAAGCCCCATACCAATGCCAACAAGAGCACAATCTTTTACATAAGTAACACAATTTGATTTTGTAAGAGCTGCTAATTTATATGCAATAAGCAAATCTTGCATTTCTTTTGGGTTTGCTTTTGTATTTCCCATCTGCTTAGAATCTAGCACCTCGCTATCAAATACTTCATCTTGTTCTTGAAGCAAGAATCCACCATTAATATGCCTAAAATCGAATTTGTCAAGTTTTATATTATTTAGTTCAAATAATCTTACTCTCTTTTTATTGCTAAATATTTCTAGTGCGTCTTTTGTAATGGTATTTGCAATAATTACTTCAAAAAAAGTTTCATTTATAAGTTTTGCTAAATTTATATCAAGATCCCCATTTATTGCAATCACCCCACCATAAGCCGATAAGCTATCACATTTTAATGCAGCTATGTAAGATTCTATCAAGTTTTCTTTTATTGCAAATCCACAAGGATTCCCGTGTTTGATGATACATATTGCATTTTTATCAAAGCTACTTACTATTTTTGTAGCGGCATTAATATCTAAGAAATTATTAAAACTGCTTTCACCCTTTAAAATATTAAAGCTTTTGCTCCAAGCATCATCAAATTCATATAAAGCACCATTTTGGTGTGGATTTTCGCCATATTTTGTATCTATATATTTTTTGCCAACGATAAATTTACTCTCACCAAATCCATTATTAAATCGTTCATTCATGTAATTTGCTATAAATGAATCATATTCTGCGGTGTGAGAAAATGCTTTTATCATCAGTTCTTTTCTAAAATCAATAGAATCTTTCTTATCTTTTATATTTGATATCACTTTATTATAATCATTACAATCTACTACCACAAGCACACTTTTGTAGTTTTTTGCAGCAGCACGAATAAGGCTTGGTCCGCCAATATCGATATTTTCTATAATCTCATCAAAATCATCACTTTTTTGCGTGGTAGCTTTGAATGGGTATAGATTCACACATACCAAATCAATAGGAAAAATTCCATTATCACTTGCACTTTTTACATCATCATCATTATCTCGTCTAAATAAAATCCCACCATGAATCTTTGGGTGTAAAGTCTTTACTCTTCCAGAGAATAATTCCTTAGAATCTGTATATTTGCTTATATCAATTGCATCGATATTGTGTTTTTGTAAATATGCTAAAGTTCCACCTGTGCTTAGTATTTCATATCCAAGAGAAGATAATTCTTTTGCAAACAAATCTATATTTGTTTTATCACTGACACTTAAAATTGCTTTCAATTTTCAACCTTTCAAATAATGATAAATTTTATCTACTATATTTTCTTTAGAATCTAAAGTATTGACGCTGTAATCAGCCATATTTTTATAGATTTGCAATCTTTTATCATATAGCATTTGAATAGAATCTATATCTTTTATCAATGGTCTATTTTCTACTCCATCATTTAAGATTCTATTTTTTATCTCATTAAATGGTGTATCCAAAAATATAACTTTGCCTAAGTTTTTCATATCATAGATTGTTGGCATTCCACCACCTGTAGAAATTATGGCATTATCCAAATTTTTCTGACACCAAATACAGAGATTTCTCTCTATTTCTCTAAATTTCTCTTCATCAAAATTTTTAAAAAAATCACTAATTTTCATCCCATAATTGACTTCAATAAGACTATCTGTATCTATTAGAATCTGCTTTAGCCTTTGTGCTAGTTTTCTTCCTATGGTAGTTTTGCCAGAACCCATAAATCCTATAAGAATGATGTTATTGCACATCTATTGTGATTCCATTTTGCATTTGTTTTATATTATAAATATAGCTTCCATCAAGCTCAATTACAATTCTTAAAAAATCATCATGCAAGCCATATTTTAGTGACTTAAAATATGGTTTATTTAAAATAATCTTATTTGTTTTGTAATATTTTAGATTCTTGCTAAAGTCAAGCACGATTCTATTTGGTTCTTTCATTATAAAATCTCTAAGTAGTTTTCCTTCATATTTTAGAGATAGTTTGTTATTTTCTATTGTTATGTCTTGTGTTTTTGTGATTTTATTTGTATTTTCTTCATTTAATATTTGTGATATTGTAAGTGGCATTCTCCAATCGATTCTACCACTTACATCAATATTTTTTTTTTCGATTGAGCCGTCAATATTTTGGTATGTAACTTCTATTTTTTTTATCAATCTTGCACTGCTAGGCAAAGTAATTTCAGCTTTATCAAATACACTTGTCTCCCCATAATATGGACGCACAGAATCTTTTGGCACTACAATAGGATCAAATGGATTATCCCTGCATTGCAATATACTTACAATTAATCCAAAAAATAAAATACTTTTTTTCAAAGATTACTCTCCAGCAATTTCAAAAATCTCTTTTTGCAAATAAGCATTTTGCTTTTGATAGAATTGCACGCTTTTTTGTAATTCTTTTTGCTCTTCTTTTAACTCTAGTAGAACAAATAAAGATTTGTTTCCAAAAAGTAGAATAAATATATAAATAAAAATCCCTATCACAACTATAGCAGCAATGATATATGGCTTGTATAATCTTATCTTGTCAATTATGCTTATTTTTTCATTAATTATTTTTGGCATTATTATTTAAACAATCTCCAGCCTAAATACTCGCTATAATCAAGCTCATTTTCTATTTCTAATAATCTATTATATTTTGCAATTCTCTCACTTCTTGCTGTGCTACCAGTTTTTATTTCACCCATATTTAGCCCTACTGCAAAATCAGCTATAAAAGTATCTTCGCTCTCACCGCTTCTATGACTCATAATGCATTTATATTTATTTCTTTGAGCAAGTCGCACAGCTTGCATAGTCTGTGTAACTGAACCAATTTGATTTGGCTTTATTAGCACTGCATTTGCGATATTTTTATCGATTCCCTCACGTAGAATCTTTTCATTTGTAACAAATAAATCATCGCCAACAAGCTGAATCTTACCTCCTAGCCTATCTGTTAGATACTTCCAACCTTCCCAATCATCCTCGCTTAATCCATCTTCAATTGATACGATAGGATATTTTGCACATAAACTTTCATAATAACTAACCAATTCTTTAGAATCCAATCTTCTATTTTCAGCACTCAAAAAATATTCTTTTTTGTTATCTACAAATTCACTACTTGCTACATCAAGGGCAATTGCAATTTGTTCGCCATCTTTGTATCCAGCTTTTTTTATAGCTTTTAATATCATTTCAATTGGCTCTTCATTGTTTTTTAGATTCGGAGCAAATCCGCCTTCATCACCTATGCTTGTTATATGTCCATTTTCTTTTAATATATTTTTTAGATGACCATATACTTCAGCACTTGCCTTTAGTGCGTCTCTAAAAGTATTAAATCCAAGCGGCATAATCATATATTCTTGAAAATCAACCGTATTATCTGCGTGGCTTCCGCCATTGATGATATTTAGCATAGGCACAGGAAGTATATTTGCATTTACCCCACCAATATATCTATATAGTGGAATCTCTAGTGCATATGCTGCTGCTTTTGTAATAGCCATAGATATGCCAAGCACTGCATTTGCACCAAGTTTTGAATAATTATCACTACCATCTAAATTTTTCATAATATTATCAATTTCACTTTGATTAAATGGTGATAATCCGATTAGCTTTTCTGCAATGGTTGTATTTACATTTTTACAAGCATTTAGGACGCCTTTGCCTAAGAATCGAGATTTATCCCCATCTCTTAACTCTAAAGCTTCTCTTTTTCCAGTAGATGCACCGCTTGGCACGATTGCATTGCAAGTTATGCCATTATTTAGTGCTATTGTAGCCCTAATTGTTGGATTTCCTCTACTATCTAATACTTCATCAGCAAAAATATCATCAATATAAATCATTAGCTATCCTTTTGTTCTTCAATATTTTCATCTATAAATTCCATAATCTCATCATTTGCACCGATTTGCTCTTTTATCTTATTTTCAATTTCTTTTGCAATATTTTCATTTTCACTTAAGAAAATTTTGGAATTTTCTTTTCCTTGTCCCATTTTTTTATCTTTATAGCTAAACCATGCACCGCTTTTATCAATGATATCTAGTTTTACGCCATAATCTATTAATTCTCCTAGTTTTGAGATACCCTCACCAAACATAATATCAAATTCTGCTTCTCTAAATGGAGGGGCAACTTTATTTTTAACAACCTTTGCTCTTACTGTATTTCCTATAGCTTGCTCATTTACTTTTAGTGTTTTTACGCGTCTAACATCGATTCTTACACTTGAATAAAATTTTAGAGCATTTCCACCTGTTGTTGTTTCTGGATTTCCATAGCCAATATTGCCTATTTTCATTCTTATTTGATTAATAAAAATAACGGTTGTATTCATTCTATGGATTACACCTGTAATCTTTCGCAATGCCTGACTCATAAGTCTTGCTTGAAGTCCTACATGAGCATCTCCCATATCGCCATCAATTTCTGCTTTTGGAGTAAGTGCTGCAACAGAATCTACTATAATCAAATCTATTCCACCACTTCTAGTTAGTGTTTCTAAAATTTCTAATGCTTGTTCTCCATAATCTGGCTGTGATACATAGAGATTTTCAACATCAACACCTAATTTTTTTGCATAATAAACATCAAGTGCATGTTCTGCATCGATAAATGCACAGATTCCACCTTGTTTTTGGCATTCTGCTGCAATTTGTAGGCTTAGTGTTGTTTTACCGCTAGATTCTGGTCCATATATTTCTATGATTCTACCTTTTGGAATCCCACCAACTCCAAGTGCTAAATCAAGTCCAAGAGAGCCTGTTGATATACATTCGATTTTTTCTTTTTGTTTATCACCAAGTCGTATTAAAGCCCCTTTACCAAAAGCCTTATCAACTTGCTTTAAAGCCAATTCAACGGCTTTTAGTTTGTCATTGTCAGCCATATATTTTTTACTCCTAAAATTAAAAATGATTGTAGATTCTATCTATTTTTTGGTTAAAATTAATTTGAATTTTAAGTAAAGAAGGTTTATTCCTCATGAGTAAAATTATTGTTGCACATTCTCCAGATGCGGATGATATTTTTATGTATTATGCAATTTATTTTGGTTGGGTTGGGTCAAAAAAAATTAGATTTCTTAATCTTGCCCTTGATATAGAAAGCCTAAATGAAGGTGCATTGGATTCTAAATATTTAATTTCTGCTATATCATTTGGTTTGTATCCATTTATCCGTGATAATTATGCTTTGTTAAATACGGCTATGTCCTTTGGCAATGGTTATGGACCAAAACTAATAAAAAAGAAAGGCAAAATTTTAAAAAATAATTTTAAAGTTGCATTAAGTGGCAGATGGACTACAAATGCAATGATTTTTAAGATGAAGTATAAAAATGCAAGGATTGTCTATAAAAATTTTTTAGAAATAGAACAAAGTGTTTTGAGTGGTGAAGTTGATGCAGGCGTATTAATACATGAATCAATACTAAATTTTGATAGCTCGCTTGAAGTTGAAGCACATTTATGGGATATTTGGGTAGATTTTATAAAAGATACTTTACCGCTTCCACTTGGTGGTATGGCAATATCTCGCTCAATTCCACTTCTTCGTGCAATTGAGATAGAAGAGATTCTAAGTAATGCTGTAAAAGTTGCTGTAAATAATAAAAAAATATTATCTAGCATGCTTGAAAATAGAGTAAGGGTAAATAAAGATGAGCTTGATACATATCTAAATATGTATGCAAATAAAGATTCTATTACATTAAGTCAAATTCAATTACAAGCATTAAATGCACTATTTAAAATAGGTTATGATAATAGAATATATAAAGATTTAATCAATATTAAAGACTATTTATTGCCTACTACTTATAAGAATTATAGATTCTCTTAAAATACGGTTTTGTTATTTGTTACAAGATCTATTTCCCGATTTGCACCATTGCTATAGCTTTCTGCAAGTAATCTACAAAATGTAACAGTTTTATTAATCATTTTTGGATTAAAATGTAGTTTTCCAGTCGATAAATCCAAAAAAATATAATTACCAGGACAAGTAACAATGTTATTATTTTGTGTATTTGATTCAATAAAAGATATAGCAACTAATCCATTTTGAGTAGGTTGCCATTTGCTTTTATCAAGTGATGGTGTATCCATCAGCCATTCACCCCAGTTATTGTAGCCTTGTGGTGGTGTATTTGTGATAGCGATATTTTCAGCAATAACTCTTGCTGGAACCTGTTTTAAAAGCGTAGCAATATCGCTTCTAGTCATTGCCACTTGAGAATCCATTCTTGTTTGAAGGAGCCAAGTTGTGGCAGTTCCAGCTAAAGCCCCAAGTATTATTATCACAAATACTAATTCAATCATTGAAAATCCATGTCTATTCATCATCTTTCCCATCTTGATTTTTATTTAATTATTATTTTTATTTAAGAATTAATATAGATATTGTATCTTATATTTGCTTTTTATTTTCTAAATAGAAAGTAAATATATTAAATTTCTATGTCTAAAATATTATCACCATATAAGTCAAATAATATTTCCATATCTTCATCATATAATATATGTATTTCATCAAAGTTTTCATGCCCTTCTAGTTTTTTGATATTGGATTCTAGGATTTTTTTTATATGATTAAATTGTGTTTTTATTATAAGTATTTGATTTGTATAAATGCTTCCATTGATGATTCCTAGATTGTTAAATACAGCACTAAATTCAATTTTATCTTTTTTTCTTTTTTTTATTTGTAGCAATATTTCTTTGTTTTTATCTTTTATTACCAAATTTATTATTTTTTTATTTAGTGCTATTAGCGAGTGTGTGAGGAATAAAAAATCATCTTTGGAATTTGCAAGACTTATTTTTTGCTCTAGATTCTCACTTAGATTCTGCATGAATTTTGAATCTTTAAAAAGTTCTTTTAGTTCATTTATCTCAAATTTGAGAGTAGAATCTTTTATTACTTCAAGTATCTTTGGTCTATTTACTAGATTTGATATGATTATTTCACCATTTTTATTTTCTTTTATAGTTGCTAGGTAATTCCTACCAACTTGCAATTCTTTTGCGCTTCTAGCCTCGATTATATTATTGCCAAGTTTTAGTTTGTATCCATTTTTTGTTTTATCCAGAATCTGCAATAATAAGGGCAAAGTGTTGTTGTAGTTGGTTTGTTGTTCAAAATTTTTTACAATTTTTGTAATATTTAGGATTCTATTTATCATATTTTTGCAATTTTTCTTTGATAGATGCTGCTATTTCAAAGCTTAGAGTTAGTTTATCTTGTTTGTCTAATTTCTTTTTATAATCTTTGCTTAAAATCGTGATTTCATTGTGAGTGTCGCCTATTTTATTATCATTATCAATGATATTTAAAATCACCATATCACAATCTTTTCCACCTTCTGTAGTAGAATCTAGCATTTTTTTGGCATTTATTTCACCATTTGTTTTGTGGCTTTCAGCCTTGAATCCAACTTTGAATTTACATTGTATCTGACTTAATAAATCTTGATTTTGCACTAATTCTAGATTCCAGATTTTGCCTATATCGCTTTTTTTGATTTTCTCATTTTTTGGATTTTCTACTTTATAATCACTAATTGCTGCTGCCATAATGACAATGCAATCTTTTGTATCTTGCAAGGCATTTTTATAATCATTGCTAGAATTTACTTTTGTTATTTCTATATCAAGTGGTAAGATAAATGGGAATCTTGAAGATATAAGATTTACTTTTGCCCCAAGATAATAAAATGCAAGCGCAAGAGCAGAGGCTTGTATCCCGCTTGAATTATTTGAGATATGTCTTATTGTATCGATTTGTTCAATACTTCCACCACCAGTAATAACTATCTTTTTATCTTCCCAAAAATTATCAGTTTTAAATTCTTTTTTTATATTAAAGATGATTTCATCTATATCAGCCATAGCGCCTTTTGCTACTACATTGCAAGCTAGCAAGCTCTCCCTTGGTGGAAGTATTTTGTATCCCATTTTTATTAAAGATTCTAGGTTTTGTTTGTTTTGCTTAGATTCCATCATATTTATATTTGCACTTGGAGCTATCAAAACCTTGCATTTGCAAGCAAGCAAAGTCGTAATGACTATGCTATCGCTTATTGCATAATTTAATTTTGCAATGCTATTTATACTAGCAGGAGCTAAGATCGCTATATCAGCCCATGATGCGTAGTTTATATGATTTGGTGAGTCTTGTGTGTCGTATTTTTGTGAATTTTTGTGTAAGACTTCTTTATTACTAAGAGATTCAAAAGTAAGCGGGGTTATAAAACTTATCGCCTCATCACTCATTACAACAGCAGTTTTTGCATTTAGTTTTTTTAATTTGCTTATTAAATCAAGGGTTTTGTATATTGCAATTGAGCCAGTAACTAAAATCAATATTTTTTTATTTTCTAAGATATTATCAACCATTTTTGCCCCTTAGTTTAACTTGATGGTAGAATCTTACCTTAAAAATAATCTATGATTTTTTAAAGTGTGATAAAACTAATATTTGATAAATTTATACAATTTTTTTAAAAAGGATTTGGCTTTGAAATTTTTTGGTCTAAATTGGGGGGGGGCAGCAACAAGAAAATCAATTACGCAATAATATATTATTAGTATTTTTTTATTTACTAATTTTATTCTATCTTATAAATATTGCAATTTATTCAAATTTTGGCGTAATTGATGATCATACTTTATTATCTACACTTTTTATTGGCAAGCAAATACCATTTTTTATATTGCCAGAAATTGGGAGATTCTATCCACTTGATGCACAAGAATTAAATATCATTTATAGTATTTTTGGAATCTCTGTAAATATTTTTTATATTTTTAGTAGTATTTTTGCATTTATTTTAGTTTGTTGTTTATTTGTAGCTTTAAATAATTTTTTGCAAAATAAAATTTATAGTTTATTTTGGATTGTAATACTTCTTTTTTCTCCTGCATTTGCCACAGCATTTTTGCGACTTTTTGTCCCAGAGAAATTAGAGAGCGTCTTTTTTGCAATTTTTATTTTTTCATTTATAAAATTTCAAAATACAAATAAATTTATATTTTTTATACTAGCTTTGATATCTGCAAATCTCGCACTTTATTATAAAGAAGTAGCATTTATAATGCTAGGTGGATTTTGCTTTTTTTATATATTATTTTCATATAAGCAAATTTTATACAAACAATCTAACAAGAATCCAATCATACTTAGTGCATTGCTTCTTATTAGCTGTGGTTTGTGGCTAATTTTTTATTATATTTTTGTGCTTGCTATCAAAACTAATAGTGGAAATTATGGCGATACTCCATATAATGTGATAATTGTATTTTTGAAAAATATCACAAACTATGCACTTAGCGAGCCATTTTTGTTTATTGGAATCTTTGCTTTGCTTGTTTTTAGATTCTATTTTATTGTTTTTAAGCATTGCAAAATCAATCCTATTTTGGATTCTGCTTTGATTGCGAGTTTTTTGCATTCTTTGGCATATTTTGCATTAAATATCTATAGCTTTCATTATCCACTTCCAGCATATATTTTTGGGATAATTCCTATTGCATTTTATTTAAGAGAGTATTTCAAATATTTATTTATAAAGTGCATTGTTGTTATTTGTGCTTTTATTTGGTTATTTAATAGCTTTCCTGCATTTATATATCAATTTAATCATTACAAAGCTGTGCCAAATAATTTTGCCAATACAATAGATTTTCTTGCTTCTTATATCAGTAAAAATCCACATACCAATATCTATCTAGATGGCGTAAATCGTGCAAGTAGCGGCGAGGTGTATCATAGTTTTATTAAAAATTTAGAGTTTAAAGGAATAGAGGATTTTGATATGAAATCTGATTTGCCAATTGATAATGCATTGCTTGGAAAAGAAGATTCTACTTCAAAATATAGTGTTTTTAAAAGTAATGATATTTTACAAAAACAAAGTGGTGATTTAGTCGTATGGACACCATATTCTACCATTGCTTTAGATTCTAGTGAGTATGAAT
Source organism: Helicobacter sp. MIT 99-5507 (assembly GCF_003364295.1). Classification (NCBI taxonomy): domain Bacteria; kingdom Pseudomonadati; phylum Campylobacterota; class Epsilonproteobacteria; order Campylobacterales; family Helicobacteraceae; genus Helicobacter; species Helicobacter sp. MIT 99-5507. Next base: position 338,183 of record NZ_NXLO01000003.1, on the reverse strand, counting down.
TATTATTTTATAGTGATTATGGCTTTAATATACCATTTTTTGGAATAAAATCACTTTTAAAATCAATCATTATGAATCAATCAAAAGATATAATTCTAAGCAATAATATATCAATGCTACCAATCCACTTTAGCGTATATAGGGTAAAATAATGAAAAATATGATTACCCCCCCCCTATTTCAAAGTCCAAAACTTGCTATTGTTATTCCGCTTTTTAATGAAGAAGAGATTTTGCAAAAAAGTATTAATCTTTTTTGTGTAAAACTAGATAGATTAAAACAAAATAATATTGTAAGTAAAGATAGTTTTATTATTTTTATTGATGATGGAAGTGTAGATTCTAGTTTTGATATTTTGCAAACTTGTATAGATAAAAATAATATCATTGCATTAAAACTAAGCAAAAATGTAGGTCATCAAAATGCTTTACTAGCAGGATTGCAATATGCTAGAAATAAATGCGATTGTGCTATTTCTATTGATTGTGATTTAGAACAGGATATAGATAGGATTGATGAATTTTTACTTCATTTTAAAAGTGGCTGCGATATTGTATTTGGCGTGAGAAAAGATAGATTTAGTGATGGTTTCTTTAAAAAATGGAGTAGCATATTTTTCTATAAAATGATGGAGATTCTAGGTGTAAAAGTCATCAAAAATCATGCTGACTATAGGCTTTTAAGTAATAAGGCTTTAGGATTTTTAGATGAATTTAAAGAAGTGAATTTATTTTTAAGAGGCATTGTTTTAGAAATAGGATTAAAAAGTGCTATCGTATATTTTGATGTAAAAAAGCGTGAGTTTGGAAAAAGCAAATACAGCTTAGCTAAAATGCTTGGTTTGGCTTTGAATGGTATTACAAGTTTTAGTATAACACCTTTGCGTATTATCTTTGTCTTTGGATTTTTGATTGCATTTGTAAGTAGCATTTTTGGAATCTATGGCATTTATATTGCGATTTTTAGTGATTCTGCTGTGCCAGGTTGGGCATCTGTGGTAGTGCCTATATACTTTTTAGGCGGGATTCAAATACTTAGTATTGGAATTATTGGGGAATATCTAGGTAAAGTTTATAAAGAAAGCAAATCTCGTCCTAGATATTTGATAGATAAGGTTATTATCTCAAACAAAATAGATTCTAAATAAGAATCTATAAAGATTCTAGCTAGCAGCCATTTAACCTCTTATCTTTGAAGTTAAAATGATAAAAATTAGATTAAAAGTTGTAGCCAATTAATGCCATGATTTTTGTATAGTTTGTCTTGTATTGTTTATTTATTGCTGCACTTGTTGGTTCATTTATGATTTCATTTTTCATTGAGCCTTTTAAAAATCTCACTCCAATTGTGAAATTTGAAGTAAATGAATATCCAAGTCCGCCACCATAGATAAATCCTTGAGATATTGTTTTTGTTTTTGCTGTTTTTAATGCACCTATTTGCGCACCAGAAGGGATATTTTTCAAACTATCATTTAGCCAGCTTATATTGTATCCACCCATTGCTTGAATATAAAATCCACTAATATCAAGCCCAAAAATGAGTGGCACTTGTAATGCTACGCCATATCCAGTGCCTTTATTGTCTGCATCTTGCAAATTAGTGCCTTTTGAATCAAAAAATATCGGCGCACTGATTTCTACTCCTGTATATGGTCGTATTATGCCCTTTTTTGTGATTACTACTACAGATGTTCCAATCTCTACTGCTTGATAAGAAGCCTTATTTAGCTCAACATACGTATATCCTATCGTAGTTTGCTTTATAGTAGCACCAAATAGATTCGATGTTGCAAATACTGCAATTAGAATTAAAATCCTTTTCATTTTTTATTCCTTGTAATATTGTGCTAAAAATTATTCCATAATCGTCAAAAAAATATTATTTATTTAGAACGATTATGCTTTTGATATAATTTTTAATTAATTTTATAATAATTAAGGATTTTTAAATGGGACGCGCCTTTGAATATAGAAGAGCAAGCAAAGAAAAAAGATGGGATAAGATGTCAAAGCTTTTTCCAAAACTCGCAAAAGCTATCACTCTAGCAGCAAAAGATGGTGGGGGAGACCCAGATAGTAATGCAAAACTTCGTGCCGCAATACTAAATGCAAAAGCACAGAATCTTCCAAAAGATAATATAGAAGCTGCGATAAAAAGAGCAAGTGGCAAGGATGCAGAACTTAGTGAAATAATATATGAGGCAAAAGCACAATTTGGTGTGATGATGATAATTGAATGTGCTAGCGATAATGCGACAAGGACGATAGCAAATATCAAAAGCTATTGCAATAAACACAACGCACAAGTGATACCAAATGGCTCACTAGATTTTATGTTTGATAGAAAAGCAGTGTTTCAAATCAATGCAAATGGGTTAAATCTCGATGATGTAGAATTAGAGCTTATTGATTATGGGCTAGAATCTTTACAAAAAAGCGATGAAGGTGTATTTTTGTATGCAAATTATAAAGATTTTGGCGAACTAGGTGGGGCATTAAAAAATCTAAATATAGAAGTTTTGCAATCTAGTTTGCAATATATCCCTACAAGTCCTATTGATTTAGATGATAATCAAATGGTAGAGCTAGAAAAATTGCTTGATAAAATTGAAGATGATGATGATGTGCAAAATGTATATACAAATATCAACTAATAATTAGGATAGATTCCAATCTATCTCTTTAATTCCATTTTGTTTTAATATTTCATTGCATTTACTAAAATGTGAGCAACCTATAAATCCCCTTGCAAGTGGCGATGGGTGTGGGGCTTCTAGTATATGATGCTTTGAAGTATCAATCAAGTTTTTCTTACTTCTAGCATAATTTCCCCATAACATAAAAATGAGATTCTCTTTTTTTTGTGAGAGAGTTTCAATAATTTTATCTGTGAAAATCTCCCAGCCAAAATGAGAATGTGAGAGAGGTTTTTTATATTCAACACTAAGAATTGAATTTAGTAATAATACACCTTCTTTGCTCCAATTACTTAGATTCCCACATTTTGGTATTTTAACCCCCAAATCTCTATTTAATTCTTTAAAAATATTTTTTAAAGATGGCGGTGGATTTACCCCATAAGGCACACTAAAAGATAATCCATGTGCTTGAGGAATATTGTTTTCTATATTATGATATGGATCTTGTCCTAAAATCACAACTTTCACATCGTCAAATTTTACTAATGAAAATGCATAAAAAATGAATTTTGGTGGTGGTAAGATGGTAGCAACCTTAATTGCTTGATGATATTTTTCTCGAATCTTTAAAAAATATTCTTTTTGAAATTCATCTTTTAGGTTTTCTTTCCAAGAATCTTCTATTTTTACATCTATATTTTGCATTTATCTTTTGATTTATTCAACTATTTTTGGCACGATGAAAAATCTTTCACTCTCTTTTGGCGCTTCTTCTAACACCAAATCTGCAACATCAGATGAAATCACTTCATCTTCTCTAAGTGGAGTATCAAATTTTTGTATATTTAGATTCTCTTTTATATCTAGTTTGTTTAGATTCTCAACAAAATTTAAAATATCGCTTAGCTCGCTTTTAATATTTTCTTTTTTGTCATCATCTATTTTTATTGCACTAAGATTCTCTAATTTTTCTAGTAATTTATCATCAATTATCATTAATAAGCCTTTATTTATAATTTTTAGCTAAGTGTGATTGTATTTTCTGCATTTAATAATGCTTCTAGTGTATCTTTTGCATTTCCTACTTTTCCTACTTTTAGCTCTTCTAGCAAATCAAAAAATTCTAAGCAAGTTTGACAAGAAAATATCTCTACACCTTTAGATTCTAGTATTTCTAATGCTAAGATTCCATCTTGATTTTGTGTAGCAAGCAATACTCCACGATTTAATAGAAATATTTTACTTGGCAGAATCTTAGTTCGAGCTTTTAAGAAATTTATTATTAATTTATTTCCTAGTTCGCCACGCTCGCCGATAGAATCGTTTTTTATGAGTATTACTTTTGACATTTTATTAATCCTTATTTATAAAATCCATAATATTTTTTTCTACACCTTCAATTAATCTTTTTCTACTTTCTTTATATGCCCAAGCAATATGTGGAGATAATAGCAATTTATGCCAAATATTTTTATCTAAAAATGGATGATTTTTAATCATAGGTTCAAATTCAAGCACATCGCAACCATAATAAAAATCTTTATCTTTTAATGCACTAGCTACATCATTTTCATTTACAATCCCACCTCTGCCTACATTTATCAAAATAGAATCTTTTTTTAGCAAAGCTAATTCTTTTTTTGTGATTAGATTTTTTGTTGTTTGATTTAGTGGTGCGTGTATAGTGATAATATCGCTATTTTCTAATAAATCTTTTAGATTGCTAATTCTTTCAAAATTTGCATTGTTATTATTGCCACTTGTAGAATAATATTTCACATTTGCACCAAATGCACTTGCTAGCTTTGCCACTTTTTGTCCGATATTGCCAAATCCTATAATGCTCCAATTTTTATTTTCTAAATCATAGAGTTCAAAGTTATTATTTATATGTGTAAAAATAGCAGATTCTGCCCATTTGCCACTTTTTACAAAATCATCATAATAATTTTGTTTTGCAATAAGATTTAATACCATCATAAGCGTGTGTTGTGCTACGGATTGTGTGCTATAATTTGCTACATTTTTTACTTCTATATTTAGCTTTTTTGCACATTCTAAGTCAATATTATTCATTCCTGTGGCAGTTATGCAAATAAGCTTTAATTTTGGCAATTTTTCTAAAATATTTTTATCTAATACAACTTTATTTGTAAGCACTATATCCGCGTCTTTTACCCTTTCTAATACTTCATCTGCTTTTGTTACATCATATGATTTAAAATTACCTAATTTTGCTATAGAATCCAATCTGTCATTTCCTAGGGTTTGGGCATCAAGTAATACGATATTCATGAAGAATCCTTTTTGTTTATAATCTTGAGATATAATAACAAAAAAAGCGATTAAAATACTTTAAAAATTTTATTGTTAGGAATCTAGGTGTTAAGTAGGATAAAAATAGCAGATATATTAGTAGATTCTATTCCATTTATACAAGAATTTCGAGATAGCGTGATAGTTATCAAGTATGGCGGTGCAGCACAGCAGAATCTTGAATTAAAAGAAAAATTTGCATGTGATATTATACTTTTGTATATGCTTGGAATTAAGCCTATTATTGTGCATGGTGGAGGTCCAAAAATCACTCAAATGCTAGAGACTTTAAAAATTGATAATAAATTTATAGATGGCATAAGAGTAACATCAAAAGAAGCAATGAAAGTTGTCGAGATGGTTTTAAGCGGTGATATAAATAGAGAATTGACATTTTTTTTCAATCATCACGGAGTAAAAGCAGTAGGGATTAGTGGCAAAGATTCTATGCTTTTAGAAGCTAAGCCAAAAGATTTTGAAGTTTTTGGATATACAGGTGAGATACAAAAAGTAAATATAAATATTTTACAAAAATTATTAGATGATGGTTTTGTGCCAATTATTGCACCAATTGCTTCAGGTGATAATATAAAACACCCTGGATTTAATATAAATGCAGATAGTGTAGCTTGCGAAATTTCAAAAGCAATAAAAGCAAATAAAGTGATATTTTTGACAGATACGCAAGGAGTTTTGGATTCTAGTGGTAAATTAATATCTACAATTACACCAAATGATGCGAGAATCTATAAAAATGATGGCACTATTACAGGTGGTATGATACCAAAGATAGATGCTTCTTTATCTTGTGTAGAAAATGGTGTAAAAAAAGTCCATATCATAGATGGTAGAATCCCGCATTCTATACTATTAGAATTATTTACTACAAATGGTATAGGAACACAAATAATTTTAGAATAAAATGGGAAATAAGATAATATATTAAAGAGGAATATTGGGTAAAAATATGTTTAATTCCGCAACTTCAGCCTTTTTTGATTTTTATAAATATAGTTTTATAGATAGAATCTTAATCAAGATTCAGACGCGCGCACTTGGAGTAAAATTTGAGCGACTATTTATAATCATTCCAGTATTAATATATATGAACAACACAGATAGACAAAAATTAACATCTAATGCAAAAGAATATTTATTTGATACAATAAAGCCAAAGAATCTCGCAACTTTGGTATATGATAGGATTATCCTGCAATTGCTTGCGTATAAAAATGATGAAAATTTATATAATCAAGATAAAAAGAAAGCATTTGATATCTTAAGGCAAAATATTCAGCTTTATTTGGTCGTTGATACAATATTGGATGATGATTTTATGGAACAAAAAGAAGAAATCAAAAATATCATAAAAGAAGAGTATGACAAAGCATATTCAATAAGCGATCATTGTTCAAACTTACTTAGATTCCAAGAACAACATTTTATAAATTAATATTAACTTAAATTAATGTAATTTTCAGTTTTATATTTTATAATACCACATTTTAAACTAATATAAAGGCATTATTATGAATCTAACTTCTGCAATGAAAAAAAATGAAATACAGAGGAATTGGATTGTGCTAGATGCAAAAGATGAGATTTTTGGTAGATTGATAACAAAGGCAGCTATTTACCTAAGAGGAAAACATAAGCCAAGTTATACTCCAAATGTTGATTGTGGAGATTTTGTAGTAATTATCAATGCTAAAGAAGCAAAGTTTAGCGGTCTTAAACTAAATAATAAAGAATATTTTACACATTCAGGATATTTTGGTAGCACAAAATCAAAAACACTCGCAGAAATGCTAGAAAAGCACCCAGAAAAATTATTTAGATTAGCCGTTAGAGGTATGCTTCCAAAGACAAAATTAGGTAGAGAAATGATTGGCAAGCTAAAGGTTTATAGTGGAAGTGAGCATCCACACACTGCACAAATAAGCAAACAAAGTAAAAAGGACTAATAAAATATGACAAAAGTTTATGCAACTGGTAAAAGAAAAAGTGCAATAGCAAAGGTATGGATTAAGGCTGGCGGAGGTTCTTTAAGCATTAATGGTAAAAGCTTAGATGAATGGCTTGGCGGACATGAAGCAATTAAGATGAAAGTTATCCAACCACTAGTATTAACTTCACAAGAAAAAGCATTAGATATTGTAGCTATTACTTTTGGTGGTGGTTATAGTGCTCAAGCAGAAGCTCTAAGACATGGAATCTCAAAAGCTCTTAATTTATACGATACTTCTTTTAGGGCTATTTTAAAACCTAAAGGTCTTCTAACTAGAGATTCTAGGGTTGTTGAACGTAAGAAATACGGAAAAAGAAAAGCAAGAAGAAGTCCTCAATTTTCTAAGAGATAATCTATCTCTTCTTTTTAGAGGTTATAAAAGTATAAAAGATAAAATAATGTTAGCAAAGTCACATATGGCACTTGGATTGCTTGGTGGGCTTGGTGCAATAGCTCTAGTGCATAATCAAGTAAATAGTATTATTTTATTACCCTTAGTTGTTTTTGGCTCTCTTTTACCTGATATTGATGAGCCAAGAAGTTTTATTGGTAGGAAATTTCCTATCATTTCTCATATAGTTAGTTTTAGTTTTACTCATCGTGGTTTTACACATTTTTTTATCTTTCCATTTATAATAATATTACTTGGCTTGGTATTGCTTCCATATTATAAAACTTATGCCTTTGTTTGTTTTGCCATTAGCCTTGGAATCTTTCTTCATCAAATAGGTGATATGCTTACAATTAGTGGAATCCCTTATTATTTTTTTCCATTTTCTAAAGCAAAAGCTGTATTGTTGCCTAGTGCTCTTAGATTTAAAACAGGCAGTGCTACAGAAAAAATGATTTTTAGTATAGTTTTAGTGCCACTAGTAGCACTATTTGGAGCTCATTATTTAGATATATTAGATAATTTTGATGTATATAAAATAATCAATATCATAGGAGAATTATCATAAGAGTAGGGCAAATGCAATATCTAAAAGTAGCACGATTTAGCAAATTTGGTGCTTATTTGATAGATGAAATGAAAAATGAAGTTTTACTTCCAAATCGATATATCACCGATGAGGTGATTATAAATAGTCTTGTTTGGGTTTTTGTATATAGTGATAGCGAGGATAGATTGGTAGCTATTACTACGATGCCAAAGGGTTTTGTTGGTGATATTTTATCATTAGAAATTATTGATATAGTGGAAAATGGAGCATATCTAGATCTTGGGATCCCAAAGGATTTATTTATGCCAAGCAAGAATCCATCACATCTAAAAATCGGGCAAAAAGTAGTGATAAAACTAACTTTAGATAAACAAAATAGGCTTATTGCAAGGCAGAATCTAGCTTCTTATCTTGAGAAATTAAACATACATTCAAAAATAAAAAATGTCGATATTCTCCCATTTCTAAAAACTGATATTGGTTTTAATTGTGTAGTAAATAATAAATATTTTGGAGTGATTCACAATAATGATATAAACACAAAAATCAATATTGGTGATAATATCAAAGGTATCATAAAAAAAATTAGACAAGATGGCAAAGTTGATTTGGGTTTGGTATCAAATATAAATCTCACAAAAAATATTATTTTAGATAAATTATGCAGTGGTGTGTTAAAATTAAATTTTGATTCTAGTAGCAAAGAGATTTTTGAATATTTAGGCATTAGTAAAAAGCTTTTTAAAAGTGCTTCAAATAGCCTTATTAAAGAAAATAAAGTAAAATTTATAAAAGATTCTAATGGTAAATTAGTATTACATAAAATTTAAGGAAAAAATATGAATATAGCATTGAATAGGGGGGGGGCAGGAACAAAATAGCTTAATTTTAATTCCTACATACAACGAAGCTTGCAATATTAAAGACTTAATAATTTCTATATTTAATCTCCACCCAAAAATAAATATTCTTATCATCGATGGTAATTCAAATGATGATACTTGCATTATTGTAAATTCACTAAAAGAAAAATATCCAAATCTGCATTTATTCATTCAAGAATCTAAAAATGGTCTTGGCAAAGCATATATTTGTGGTTTTAAAATAGGTATGAAATATCAATATGATTATTTTATTTCAATGGATGCAGATTTTTCTCACAATCCAAAATACATATCTAGCTTTTTATCTTATTTGGAAGTTTTTGATGTAGTAATTGGTTCTAGAAATGTCAAAGGTGGAAGTATTGTTGGCTGGAATCTATTTAGAAAGATTCTATCTTTTGGTGGTAGCTTGTATGCAAGAATTATACTTGGTTGTAAGATTATGGATTTTACAGGAGGTTTTAATGCCTATACTCTAAAAGCAATCAAGGCTATCAATGTAGATAAAATAGATTCTAATGGATATTGCTTTCAAATAGAGATGAAATATAGAGCAAAAAAAGCAAATCTAAAAATAGTTGAATTCCCAATTTGTTTTTGTGATAGGACACAAGGCAAGTCAAAAATGAGTAAAGCCATCGTTTATGAGGCAATTTTAAAAACTTTGCTTTTAAGGTTTAGCAAATGAATAAATTCATCAAATTTGCTTTTGTTGGCACTCTTGGCACGATTACAAATCTAGTGATATTTTTTGTTTTATCAAAATTAGCTTTTCATTATATGCTAAATTCTTGTGTATGTTTTATCATAGCTGTTAGCCAAAACTATATTTTAAATAACTTCTTTACATTTAAAGAAAAAACCTTAAGTCTCAAGCAATATCTCCTTTATATCAATGCAAATATATTTGGCTTGTGTGTAAATCTGCTTGTATTATTTATTTTTAGAAATTTCATTTTAGGGCAGTTTTATTACAAAGATATTTTATCGCAAGCATTAGGCATCGCCTTTGGCATGGTAGTGAATTTTTTATTATCAAAATATTTTGTATTTAAGGAGAATTGATGAGAATCTATCTTGCATTATGTATTTTTATTGCATTTTTTGTAATGGTAGTAAAATTTGTATATAGTGGAAATTATGCTTCTTTGAAATATTCATTTGCACATGTTGATGTGAGTATTTCTGCAAAAGATTGCAAATCTTATCATCTGCTTTTAGATTCTGGAAATATAAATCTAACATATCTAGAAAAAGGCGAAGGAATTGCATTTTATCCATATAGTATCACCAAAAATACAATATGTGCCATGAGTAGAAATGTAATTACATCTGGTGTAACAAATCTAAGATTATTGGTGGATTCTAAGATTGCATTGGATGATATTGAGTTTATTAGTATAAATATTGGAAGTAGGAATTTTTATCTAAATAAGGATTCTATAGAATCTAGCCAAAATAACGGGGCATTTATCATAGATTTATCAAATTTCAAACTTAATCAATCTAGTGCTTTTATAAACAATATTGAAAATATATGGATAGGTCTTGTAAAATTATTTATTGCTCCACCATATTTATTTCTTTGGATTACTATTATTTTATTATTTAAAATAGATTCTGTGGTTTTGAAGAATCTAGCACAAAAGCACCATATTTTTATATTAGCATTTATTATGTTATGTGGATTTTGCTTGAGACTTAATCAATGCTGCACACAATCGCTCTGGGGAGATGAATTGTATTCTGTTGGAGTTGTTGCATATCCAAGCGATAGTTTTCTAAGCGTATTTAAAGATCCTGGAAATCCACCATTTTATAATTTCTTATTAAAAATATGGCTAGGAATCTTTGGATATACAATAGAGTCTGCTAGGCTATTATCGGTTGTGATAGGCGCATTTGCACCACTTGGAATCTTCTTATTTCTAAAAAATCATACCAAGCAAGATTCTGCTATAGCATTATTTGGTGCATTATTTATGGCAATCTCACAAGTTGCAATTGGTGCGGCACACGAAGTAAGAGGCTATGTTTTGGAGCTTACTTTAATTCCTTTTATTTGTTATTATTTATTTAATCTTTATAATAAATTTAGTTTTCATGATATGATAATTTATGTCTTATTGTCTATTATGTTAGTAAATACACATTATTTTGGTTCTATTTTTATATTTTCTAGTTTTATTATTAGTATTTTTATTTTAAAAAATATCAAAAAAATATTATTACTTTTTATGCTTGATTGTATAATCGCGCTTTCTCTTTTGCCATATTTTTATATCACTGCATTTAATCATTCACTTTTGGATTCTAGCTTTAATACTTGGATACAAATGCCAACTTTAAATGATATATTTATCATTCCATTTCAGATTCTAGGTAGCGGAATAAGCGTATTTTTGTTTATTGTTTTTGTGCTATATTCAATAAATTATAGAGAGAAAATCATATATTTCTTGCTTGGAATTTGTATTTTAATGATTATTATTCCATTTGTTGCAAGCTTTTTGCGTCCAATATATTTTACAAAATATATTATATTTGTTATTTATCCTCTTATTATTAGCTTTATTTGCTTTATGATATTTAGGATTGAGAGTAAATATCGCTTTGTATTTATTTTGTTTAGTTTTGCTGTATTTAGCACTGCATTATTTGATAAAAATGTATCTCCAATTGGTCTTGGTGATAATTCAAGGGCAAAATTTGAATTTATTACACAAGATTCTAATAACTACACTAATGCATATATCGTGGATATAAATACTATTATGGCTCCTAAAGAGCGACAATATGAAGTATATAATCTAAAGCCAAATGCCAAATTTATCAAAGATATTAAAAATATAGAATCTGGAATCTTGTATTTTGATAATTATTATACAGATTCTATTCAAACTATAAATGAACTGCAAAATAGAGGTGCTATCGTGCAAAAGATTCCATTTGGTAGAAAAAGTAGTGATAAGTTGCTAGAAAAAGTAGATTTTATTTATAAGGTAATTTTAGAGTGAGATTCTACAAATAGAATCTCTGATATTTTTACCACCATATTTTTATATTAAAAAATCCACTATTACTCATCATTCTATCACCAAAAAATCCTAGATAATTAAGATTTAAAGCTATGATGTCATTTATTTGCCATGAAGTCCCTATATTTGCATAAATGCTATATATATTTTCATGAATTGCGACATCTTTACCTCCAGATACTCTTAGAATAGTTTTAGGATAGGGAGTGATTAAAATCTTACTTCCAAGAGTGGCATTTATCTCCCAAGAACCAAGTGTTAAATCATAATTGCCATTAATATCGATATATGCGATATTAAATAAACTTTTGTCATATATTCCATCTATGGATTCTACTTTGGAATTTATCATGGCAATATAATCAAATCCTCCTTCAATGCCTAGTTTATTATCCCATTTTTTACCAAATGTGATATTTGTGCTTGGGGATATGCTGCTTGTATTTGAAGTATCAATTATGTTTTTTGTAATTTTATTGTAATGATAAAATGCCTCAAGTCTTAGTCTTAAATACATAGAATCTATAAAGCTATATTGATAATGCAATCCTAAGAATCCTGCATAATATGTATTTTTGAAGTTAAATGCAGTATTACTTTTCCACCCCCCCCCCAATAAATCCAAAGTGCAATCCAAACAAATTATCATCATTTAAATCTGCATTATATCCACTGATAAATCCATATCCAAGTCCGCTGTATTTACCACCATCAAATATATTTTGATATGAAATAAATGGAGAAAACAAGAAATAGTTTTCATCATTTGCATTGGTAGTAGAATCAGATTCTATGTTTGTTTCATTTGTTTGGATTCTTCTAGCTCTAAATCTTGAATGTTTTTGTGTGTTTTCTATCGTTTTTTTATTTTGCAAGATTTGATTTAGTTGATTTTTTATAGTATTTATTGAGAGTAAATTTGCTTTATATATTGCATTAGCAGAGGCATAAGATGTATCAAGTGATACAGAGAGATTATTTCCATTAATATTTAATTTATATAATTTATCATTATAAGTTGATATTTTTGTGATAACTTGATCTTTGGTTTTATCATATGAGTTGTTGCAAGCGTCAATCTTGTTGCTATTGTCGCATTTTAGTATGAGTTTTGTCATATCATAGCTTTTATCAATCTCAAAAGAATCTCCAAAATTTAACACTATCTTTGCATTATTATCAAGAGATAATTCACCACTACTTCCAATATTAATTAAAATATGTGAGTTTCTTTCATTATGAGGTTTGCTAGATAAATTTCCAGTGATGCTATTAAAGGCATTTGAATTTTCATCTATTGTCATATTAAAATAATAAATCTTTACATTTGCTCCACTTAGGGCGAAATTAGCATTACTAGAAGTATTATTTAATATGCCATAGTTATAGATATTTGTAGTGCCAGTACTGCCACTTGCTGTCCAAAATGTATTCATATTTCCATAATTTATAAAATTAGAAAGACTATTGTTTTGTTGTAAGATGAAGCTAGTGTTATTATTGGTAAATGTAGCATAGTTTATAATTGAATTATATGTTGTATTAATTTTGATTTCATCATTTAGCGTCCCTTTAATTGTGCAATTACCACCACTAGGACAAAATTCAGAAATTTCAAAGCCAAATATATTATTTGAAAGAAACAATAAAACAAACACCAGAATCCTAATCATAAACCCTCCCCCCCCCCTTTTTTTATAAAATGTTTATAAAATGTCAATGAAATGTTTATATTATCTTATGATTACTAGCTTAAAGTTTGTTTATTTGGAGGTTAGATTTGCCATAATTATGGCAAATCCATAAGAATTTATTTAAAAGATTATAATTTGCTAGCGTTTTGTGCAAGATATTCTGCTACACCTTTAGCATCAGCTCTCATTCCTTTGTCACCTTTATTCCAACCAGCTGGACATACTTCACCATGCTCTTCAAAGAAAAGTAGTGCATCAACCATTCTTAGTGTTTCATCTACATTTCTTCCAAGTGGTAAGTCATTTATTGTTGCATGGCGGATAATTTTATTTCTATCAATTAAAAAAGTGCCTCTTAATGCAACAGCACCACCAAATAAAACATCATAATCTCTTGAAATTGATTTAGTGATATCTGATACTATCGGGAAATTAACAGGACCTATACCGCCATTTTTTACTTCTGTATTTCTCCATGCAAAATGCACTTCTTTAGAATCTATAGAAACACCAATTAGATTGATACCTCTATCTTGAAATTCTTTTACTCTGTTATCAAATGCAATAATTTCTGAAGGACAAACAAAAGTAAAATCTTTTGGCCAAAAGAATAATACCGCACCATTTTTGCCTATATTGTTATATAGTTCAAATTTATCATCAAACATACCATCTGCTTTCACAGCTTCCGCAATAAAATTTGGAGCTTGTTTAGTCACTAGCATTTATTTCTCCTATTTTTGAAAATTTTTAGTTAAGCATTTTAAACTTTAAAAAATATTATTAAAGTTATTTTTAAAGCACAGCAATTATACATTCCAAAATATTAAAAATATTTAAAACATTTTCTTAAAAAATTAATATTTTAATGATAGAATTTTACAAAAATTTAAAATACAAGGTGAATTTATGAAAAATGAGTTTTTATTTACTTCAGAATCCGTAACAGAAGGACATCCAGACAAGATGGCAGACCAAATAAGCGATGCTATACTAGACTATATTATACAAAGAGATAAAAATGCAAGAGTAGCTTGTGAGACGCTACTTTCTAATGGTTTTGGTGTGATTGCAGGTGAGCTAAAAACTACTACTTATGTTCCTATGCAAGATATAGCAAGAGAAGTTATAAAAGACATTGGATATACAGATTCTTTATATGGTTTTGATTATAGAAGTGCTGGAATCCTAAATGGAGTTGGCGAGCAAAGTCCTGATATAAATCAAGGTGTAGATAGAGAAGATGGCGAGATTGGTGCAGGAGACCAAGGGCTAATGTTTGGATATGCTTGTGATGAAACTGACACGCTTATGCCACTTCCAATATATTTATCACATAGACTAACAGAAGGATTAGCAAAAGCTAGAAAAGATGGAATATTGCCATTTTTAAGACCAGATGGAAAATCTCAAGTTACTATCAAATACAAAGATGGAAAGCCTGCATATATCGATACTATTGTTATTTCAACACAACATGCTCCAGATGTAAAATATAATCATCTAAAAGATTCTGTAATAGAAGAAATCGTGCAAAAAGTAATACCACAAGAATACATGCAAGATAACATAAAATATCACATCAACCCAACAGGAAAGTTTGTTATTGGCGGACCACAGGGTGATGCTGGACTAACTGGTAGAAAAATCATTGTTGATACTTATGGCGGTAGCTGTCCTCATGGTGGTGGCGCATTTAGTGGTAAAGATCCTAGCAAAGTAGATAGAAGCGGAGCATATATAGCTAGATATATAGCTAAAAACCTTGTTGCAGCAGGAGTAAGTCCTAAGGTAACTGTTCAAATTTCTTATGCTATTGGAGTTGTTGAACCTGTGTCTATTTATATAAATACTCATGGTTATTCTAAAATAGATTCAGCTGATATAGAAAAATGCGTAAGAGCAGTATTTAAACTAACACCAAAAGGAATTATAGAATCTCTAGATTTGCTAAGACCGATATATAGAAAAACTGCAGCATATGGACATTTTGGTAGAGAACTAAGCGAATTTACTTGGGAAGCTACAAATAAAGTAGATGAAATTAGAGATTATTTAAAAATTAAATAATTTTATAAAGCTTAAGTATGTAAATTGTTATACTTTTGATGGCATTTAGCCAAACAAAACATAAACTTATTGCGGAGGAGATTTAAAATGGCTGTAAAGATTACAGATTTGTGTATTTCTTGTGGGTCTTGTATAGATGAATGCCCTGTTAGTGCGATTGTAGATGATGATAATAATCCAACAGATGAGGGAATCTATTATGTTTATGCAGATAAATGTGTGGAATGTGTAGGGCATAATGAAATGCCAGCTTGTGCTAGTGCTTGTCCTACTGAAGGTTGTATCGTATGGAGTGCTAGAGGTGCAACAAGTAGAGATGATATATCAGATGCAAATAGGAATGATTCTGTATCTGTTATGTAATATTTTAGAATCTTGAATATTTCAAGATTCTATACTTTCTTAAATATCCAAGATTTTTGTAATCAAATATAAAATAATCTTTAAGTTTTAAAGTGCATATAAAATTATTGTGCTAGAATCCTAAGTTTAATATTTTAGGCAGGAGTTATATATGGAAAGAACGCTTTCAATAATAAAGCCAGATGCAGTAAAAAAGAATATTATTGGTAAGATTATTGATAGATTTGAAAGTAATGGTTTGAGGATTGCAGCTATGAAAAAAATACTGCTTGATAGAAACACAGCAGGTGAATTTTATGCAATCCACAAAGAAAGACCATTTTATAATGATTTGGTAAATTTTATGACAAGCGGTCCTGTTGTCGTAATGGTATTGGAAGGCGATAATGCTGTTAAGAAAAATAGAGAGTTGATGGGTGATACAGACCCAAAAAAAGCACAAGCAGGAACTATACGAGCTGATTTTGCAGAAAATATAGATGCAAATGCTGTGCATGGTAGTGATAGCTTAGAAAATGCAAAAAATGAAATTGCATTCTTTTTTACACAAACTGAAATTAGGTAATTTTGAAATAATCTTGAAAATAGAAGCTAGAAAAATCACATCAAGTCCTAGAAAATTTTCACTAGATTTATTGAGTGATAATTATAAAATCAATGTAACAGGGAATCTATCAAAACTTAGCAATGGTTTGATAAAAATAGATTCTACTATCACTGGTGAAATGGATTTTGTTTGTGATTTAAGCGGAGAAGATTTTAAAAAAAGTATAAATGATAATATTATACTTTTTGCCAAAGATGGCATTTGGGATAGTCATAAAAATAGAGATTATTTTGATGTAGTTGAATTTTTTGATGGATATATAGATTTAGAATTTATTTTTAAAAGTGAGCTGGAATCTATGCAGCTTGATTATCATATAAAAGAATAAGGAGAAGAAATGGCAGTTGTTCCAAAAAGAAGAGTTAGTAAAACTAGAGGTTTAAAAAGAAGAACTCATTATAAAGTAAAGCTTGCTACACCAATAAAAGATAAAAATGGAAATTGGAAGTTGCCGCACACAATTAGCAAAGAGACTGGAAATTATAAGTAAGTTTAAGAGCAATGCTTAAAATAGTTATAGATGCTATGGGTGGCGATAATGGCGTCGAACCAATCATAATGGGAGTTAAGCAGGCATTAAAATCAAAGAATTTTCAAGCTATTGTGGTAGGTGATGAAAGGCTAATTAAGCCCCATTTAGATTCTAGCAATAATATAGAAATTTTTCATTGTCCTGATTATATCAAGATGGAAGATAGTGCCACAGATTCATTAAAGAGAAAAGAGTCATCTATTTACCAAGCAATTGAAATTGTTAGAAATAATCAAGCAGATGTTGTTATATCCGCAGGACATAGCGGTGCTAGCATGAGTCTTGCGACACTTAGATTTGGTAGGATAAATGGAGTAAGTCGTCCAGCTATTTGCACTACTATGCCTAGAATCGATGGTAAAGCAAGTATTATTTTAGATGCTGGTGCAAATGTGGATTGTAAAGTTGATAATTTAGTAGAGTTTGCAAGAATGGGCTATGAATATGCAAAGTCAGTGCTTGGATATTCTAATCCAAGGGTTGGATTACTTTCTAATGGAGAAGAAGATAATAAGGGCAATGAGCTAACAAAAGAAGTATTTAAACGACTAAAAGAGTTTCCATATTTTAAAGGTAATGTTGAAGGAAATGATATTTTTAATGCAAGTGTAGATGTTGTAGTTTGTGATGGCTTTTCAGGAAATCTTGTGCTAAAAGCAAGTGAAGGTGTTGCAGAAGCTATAAATAAGATTTTAAAAGAAGAGATAAAAAAATCTTTTCTTGCAAAAATTGGGGTTATATTTATGTTTGGAGCATTTAAATCATTAAAAAAACGAACTCATTATGCTGAATATGGTGGCGCTCCATTACTTGGTGTAAGTAAAAATATCATCATTTGTCATGGTAAAAGCAATGCAAGAGCAATTGAATGTGCCATCTATCAAGGTATAAATGCTGTAGAATCTAAAGTAATCGATAAAATAGCAAGTAATTTTATAAAATAGCTCTAAGGAGGCTTAAAGTGGAGAAAAAATATGCATCAATGAAATCTATAGCTTCCTATGTGCCAAAAAATTGCATCACCAATAAGGACTTTGAAAGAATAATTGATACATCTGATGAATGGATTACAAAAAGAACAGGTATCAAAACTCGCTATTTTGCAGATAATAATGAAGATTCAAGCGAGCTTGGAGTGAAAGCAGCAAATCTTGCAATAAGTCGTGCAGGTATAAAAGTAGATGATATTGATTTAGTGATTTGTGCCACTTTGTCTCCAGATTATTTAAGTATGCCTTCAAATGCTTGTCTTATTTCAAATAGACTTGGAATAGAAAATAAACCAGCATTTGATATAGCTGCAGCTTGTAGTGGATTTGTATATCTTTTATCTCTTGCAAAATCATTCATAGAATCTAATGCTTATAATAATATTCTTATTGTAGGTGCAGAAAAATTTAGCTCAATTTTAGACTTTAGCGATAGAAGCACTTGTATTTTATTTGGTGATGGTGCTGGAGCAGCAGTAATTGGTGCTACAAATAATGAAAATGAGAGAATCATTGATGTTAATATTAGTGCAAATGGTAAATATAATGATTTTTTAATGACTCCACGTTCTTTGGGTTCAAATTTGAATTTTTCTAGTGAATTTGATGTATCAAACATACAAGCAACACAAAGTTATGTAAAAATGAAAGGCAATGAGACATTTAAAATAGCAGTTAAAACTTTAGCAAATGATGTTGAAGAGATTCTAGCTAGAAATAATATTAATATTAATGATATAAAATATTTCATACCACATCAAGCAAATCTTAGAATCATCAATGCAGTTGGTGATATAATAGGGATTGATAATTCTAAAGTTGTAGTAACTGTGAATAAATATGGCAATACTTCATCTGCTAGTATTCCTATGGCAATGGATGATATTTATAAAGATGGTAGGCTTAAAAAAGGAGATCTATTATTATTGGATGCTTTTGGTGGAGGACTCACTTGGGGTTCAAGTTTGTTATATTTTAATGGCGAGTAATTGAAACTTTTAGTTATTTTTTTTACCATTTTATTGTTTGTTTATGCAGATGATTCTATAAGTTTGCAGAATCCACCATTAGACAAAGATACTTCAAGTCTTAAATTACAAGATGACTTTTTTAATACAAATCAAAACAAAGAAAATAATGCTAAAGATGATTCTAATCTCTCTTTACTAAAGCAAGTATTTCCAAATACTTATATTGAAGATATTATTACTGGATTTATTGGTGGAATAGAAGAGACGCTCTTAAAAATTGATATAAGAAGAATTGCACTTGACTTTTCAAATACTACGATAAATGTAAGTGATGAATATAGAGATTTTGGTATAAATCAATTTAGTGGAGATAACTCAACCATTGCTAATTTGATAGCAGATTTGGCACTAGAGCATAATTTTGTCAATAGCAGGATAACAAGTAAATTATATGCGGAATATGGATTAATCATTCTTAATCCAAAATATCAAGATACAACTAGAAATGAAACAGCGGATAATTTAATTTTTAATACCGGTTATACACGCAAAGTTTTATTTTTTGATGATGGATTTTTAGGTCCATTTATTGATGGTAAATATCAAACAGAATTTACAAAAAAAAATGATGGCTCAAGAAATCAATATTTGCGTTATAAAGCAGGGTTGAAATTTTTAGATGGCAAGTATATTGATGAGTTTTATTTTGCAGGTGTAGGTGAAGTTGATCTAACATACAAACCAAGCAGCATAAAAGGAGCAATAGAAACTGGACTAAGAGCTAATACTCCAATTAATGATGATTTAAAGCTTGTATATCAATGTTTTATGAGGCAATATGTAGGATATTCTAGGTTTAGAGGGAATGATTTGCTTTATAATTTTAATCTTAGTGTTAGACTTGATGTAAGTATCAATAATGGTTTGGCTTTTTCTCCATTTATTTCTGCAAGATTTGCAAGAATACGCGGTGCAAATAATATTGGTAGCAATGTTACTACTGGAATCTCACTTTTATTTTCAAGTAGTATAAATGCAATATCTAAGATTCAAGGCGCACAAGATGCAAAACTAAGTGAGTATTTTAAATCAATACAATAATCCAATATTGCATAATTTCTTAAAAATTTAAATATTTAATCAATGATAAATATTTTTTTATATATCATATTGCCTTAGTTCAATTAATATTTAAAGAAGTGAAAAGATGAATAATTTTACTAAACTAGGATTTATTTTGGCCACTTTAGGTAGCTCTATTGGACTTGGGCATATTTGGAGATTCCCATATATAGCAGGAGTATCTGGTGGTAGTGCATTTGTAATTATGTATATAATGCTAACATTAATTATTGGAATCCCTATTGTCGTGGCAAAAATGATTATTGGTAATAAAACACAAAAAAATGTAATTTCAGCATTTAACGAGCTAGATTCCACCACCAAAAAACATTGGAGTAAAGCAGGTATAATGGTTTTAGGCGGTCCTATTATCCTTACATTCTACGCTGCGGTGCTTGGCTGGGTGTTTTACTATTTAGTAATAGTTAGTTTTAGCCTTCCTAGCGATGCAACTACATCTAAAAATATTTTTGATAGTTTTGTGGGTGAGAATATTTTTATCTCTTTAGCTTCATTTTTTGTATGTATATTTTTAACAGGATTTATTGTTTCCAAAGGTGTTAAAAATGGATTAGAAAAATATAATCTCATTTTAATGCCACTATTATTTTTGATTTTTATAGGATTGTTTTTCTATGCTCTCACTCTGCCATCATTTGGTAAGGCTGCTGATTTTTTGTTTAAATTTGATATTCATAAAATCACCCCTAGTGTTGTAATACTCGCATTAAGTCAAGTATTTTTCTCCTTATCACTTGGAGTTGGCACAATAATCACTTATAGCTCATCTGCCAAAAAAGGTGAGAATCTACTCACATCTGCTACTTGGATAGCGATTTCTGGGATAATTATTTCAATTATTGCTGGGTTAATTATCTTTACATTTTTATTTGAATACCAACAAGAGGCAGATGCAGGTCCTGGAATGCTCTTTGTATCACTTCCTATCGTTTTTGGAAATATGGCTTATGGCTGGATTATTTCATTCTTATTTTTTGCAGCTGTGCTTTTTGCTGGAATCACTTCAGCTATATCCATTTTAGAGCCTCCTGTAGCTTATTTAGAGCATACCTATAAAATGAGTAGAGTAAAAATTACTTATATTCTTTGTTTTGTGATAGCTTTGATTGGAATCGTAGTTATACTATCTTTAAGCAAGGATTATGGGAAATATTTAACATTTTATGGAAAACAGCTTTTTGAATGGGTGGATTTTATAACAGCAGCTATAATTATGCCACTTGGGGCGTTATTGGCATTGATATTCTTAACATTTGTAGTTGATAAAAAAATAGTTTATCGATTTGCTCGTGGATTTATGAGTAGGCAACTGTTTAATATATGGTATGCTATCGTAAAATATATCGCGCCACTAGTTGTAATATTAGTGCTTGTTGCAAAATTTTTTGATACATTTGGCAAATAATTTTTATCAAAATTTTTATAGGATGGATTTTTGAATAAATTTACACATTTACATTTACACACTGAATACTCCTTGCTTGATGGTGCAAACCAGATTAAAAAATTAGCAAAAAGATTAAAAGAACTAAATATGAAATCTGTTGCCCTAACAGACCATGGTTGTATGTTTGGTGCGCTTGATTTTTATATCAATATGCTAAAAGAAGGCATAAAGCCAATTATTGGTATTGAGACATATATACATAATGATGAGAATTTAGGCTCTAAAAATCCACTTAGATTCCATTTGTGTCTATATGCAAAGAATCTAGTAGGCTATAAGAATCTTATGTATCTTAGCTCTCAAGCTTATATAAATGGATTCTATAAGAATCCAAGATTAAATAAAAAAATATTAAAAGAACACTCTAGCGGTCTTATTTGCTCGTCTGCTTGCCTTCAAGGTGAAGTAAATTATCACTTAAACACAATCAGTCAAAGAAATAATGCTAGAGGATTTGAGCATGCAAAAAAAGTTGCATTAGAATATCAAGATATTTTTGGTGATGATTTTTATCTAGAAATTATGCGTCATGGAATCTTAGAACAAAGATTTATAGATGAGCAAATAATAGATCTATCTCTTCAAACAGGTATAAAAATAATTGCTACAAATGATACTCACTATACATCTAAAAAAGATTCATTTTCACAAGAAGTGTTGATGTGTGTCTCTACAGGAAAAATATTGAGTGATAACAACAGATTAAAACATTCTGTAAATGAATTTTATGTCAAATCATGTGAAGAAATGGAGAGATTATTTGTTGATATTCCAGATGCGCTTACAAATACACAAGAATTAGTCGATAAATGTGATTTGATTATAGATTTAAAAAGTATTGAGATAAAAGATCCAAATGGAAATATCATTACCAAAAATATGCCACCAACCGCACCTACTTTTAAATTTACAAAAGAATATGCAAAAAATGAAGGGCTAGATTTTGTAGATGATGATTCTTATTTTGAATACAAATGCAAGGAAGGTCTTGAAAATAGATTAAAAAATGTAAAAGAAGAAAATCATCAAATATATAGAGACAGACTTGATTATGAAATGCAAGTCATAAAAGGAATGAAATTTTCAGGCTATATGCTTATTGTTTGGGATTTTGTGCGAGAAGCAAAAAGACAAAATATACCAGTTGGACCAGGTAGAGGAAGTGCAGCAGGTAGTTTGGTAGCTTTTTGTTTAGAGATTACAGATATTGATCCAATAAAGCATGTATTGCTATTTGAGCGATTTTTAAATCCAGAGCGAATTAGTATGCCAGATATTGATATGGATTTTTGTCAAGATAAAAGAGGCGATATTATAAATTATGTTGTTAAGAAATATGGTGAGAATAATGTTGCACATGTTGTAACTTTTAACTCTATGTCTGCAAAATCTGTAATAAGAGATGTTGCAAGGGTTTTTGGAGTTGAATATAAAAAGGCTGATGAATTTGCAAGACTAATTCCAAATAAATTAAAAATCCAGCTAAAAACAGGTGAAAAAACAGATAAAGATAAAATGGGAGCTTTTGAGTTAGAGCCAAAAATTTCTGAAATTATTGCTAGAGACAAGACATTAAATGATGTGTGGGAGACCGCACTTGTATTAGAAAATCAAAAAAGAAATCTAGGAACTCATGCTGCTGCTATTGTGATTAATAGTGAAAATGAATTATGGGAGAAGATTCCACTATGCAAGATTGGTGATAAGATCGCTACTCAATATTCTATGGATTATTTAGAGAAAGTTGATTTGATAAAATTTGACTTTTTGGGATTAAAAACTCTAAGTGTGATTCATAAGACATTTGAGCTTATTAATAATAAAATAGATTTTAATACTATTGATTTAAATGACCAAAAAGTCTATGAAACGATACAAAATGGCAATACGATAGGAATCTTTCAAATAGAATCTAGCGGAATGCAAGCCTTAAATAAAAAGCTAAGGACAAATAGTTTTGATGATTTAGTTGCTGTTCTTGCTCTATTTCGCCCTGGACCTATGGAATCTGGAATGGTAAATGATTTTATTGATAGAAAACATGGTATTAAAAAAACACAATATATATTTCCTGAATTAGAAGAGATTCTAAAAAGTACATATGGTGTTATTGTTTATCAAGAGCAAGTTATGCAAATAGTGCAAACTATCGGTGGTTTTTCTCTTGGTGAAGCAGATTTGATTCGTAGGGCGATGGGTAAAAAAGATAATAAGATTATGGCTGAAAATAAAGCTAAATTTTTAAGTGGTGCAAAAAATAATGGATTTGATGTAACAAAGAGTGATGAATTATGGGAGCTTATAGTGAAGTTTGCAGGGTATGGATTTAATAAATCTCACACTGCTGCATATGCGATGATTTCATTTCAGACAGCTTATTTAAAGACTTATTATAAACATGAGTTTATGGCAGCATTATTATCAAGTGAAAAAAATAATGTTGATAAGATAAACCAATATATACAAGAATGCAGAAATATAGGCATTGATGTATTGCCACCACATATTAATAGCTCTATGGAAGATTTTAGTGTTGATATTATAAATGGAGAGAAAAAAATCATATTTGGATTTAGCGCTATTAAGGGAATTGGTGAAAAACCAATACAGCTGATTTTACAAGCACGAAAAGATAAAAAATTTGATACTTTAGAGGATTTTTTAAGCAAGGTAGATTCTAAAATCATCAATAGAAAAGTCATAGAATCTTTAGCAAAATCAGGCACATTGCGTGGTTTGGGATATAGTCTAAAGAGTATTGTAAATAATCTTGATTTAATTGCTGATGTAGTTAAAAATAATTCTAAGAATCTAGAAATAATAAATTCAAATGATTCGTTATTTAAAGATTTTGATGATACAAGCAATAATTTGGCATTAAATATCATACATGAAGATGAATATAGCAAGATGGAATTGCTAGATTTTGAATATGAGATGCTTGGAATCTTTATGAGCGGGAATCCGCTTGATGATTTTAGTAGCGAGATTGATGGCATAAAGGGTGTTGTCTTAAGCTATGATATAGACCGCCTAAAAGAAGGTTCAAGATTGCTAATTGTTGGGATTATTAAAGATATTAAATCTAAGATTAGCAAAAAAGGGAATCGTTTTGCAGAGATTCTTATAGTAGATAAGGTTGGTAATATTTGGCTTCAAGTCTTTGAAAAGCATTTAGAGCAAATAGAAAATGCTCCAAAAAATGAGCCTATATGCTTAAAGTGTAAGGCAAGCCTTAGAGATAGCTTGATATCACTACAAATCGAAAAAATTATATCTTTAGATGAAGCCAAAAGCGAGAAAGTAAATATTGAGTTTGTAGAAGTAAATGATGATAGTAAAGATTCTGCGATAGTTATTGAAAATGATATTATAGAAGATATATTAGATTATATTTTAGATGTATCTTGCAATCTTACATATGAGAATCTAAAAGATATACAAAATCTTGCAATAGAAAATAATGGCAAAGAGAGGCTTGTATTTAGAGTGCAAGATGAAAATACTTCATATCTATTGTATTCAAATTATAAGATTAATGATAATTTTAAAGAAAAGATAAAAAACTTTAAGATTGCATAATGAGATTAAATAAATGGATTTCACATAATACAGACTTTTCTAGGCGAAAAGCTGATGAACTTATAAAAGATGGTAAGGTAAAGCTAAATCATAAAGTTGCAACTTTTGGAGATATTATCACAAAAGAGAAAGTTTTTATTAATGGCAGAGAGATTAGGCCAAAAGATAGCACAAAATATAGCGTGATTGTTTATCACAAACCAAAAAATGAACTTGTAAGCAAAAGTGATGATAGAGATAGAAGAGTAATTTATGATACATTAGATTCTAAATTTAGAAATTATATTCCAGTAGGTAGGCTAGATTTTGCATCAAGTGGATTGCTACTTCTTACAGATTCTAAGGATATTGCAACAAAGCTAATGACAAGCAATCTAGTTAGAATCTACAATCTAAAAATAAATGGCAAGATTAATCAAAAAGTCATAGATGCGATGAATGATGGTTTGAGCTTGAGTGATGCAAGTGCTGGAGCGCATAAATATAGCAAGATTAAGTCAATGGATTTTGCACCATTTAGTTTTTTTGAAATCACAAGAGAGACTAAATCTTGGAGTAAAATAAAGGTCGGAATAATAGAGGGGAAAAATAGAGAGCTAAGAAGATTTTTTGCTTATTTTGGACTTGATGTAATTGATTTAAAACGCGTGAGTTATGGTTTTGTAGAGCTAAATGCTCTTCCTATAGGAAAGAGTAGGTATTTAAGTCGCAAAGATTATAATAAACTTAGAGCTTTTTTAAAAGAATCTAAATAAAGGATTGTAGATGTTAATAGAAACAAGAGGAAATGACAAAAAAAGATGTGTTAATATTGGCTTGCATGAGGCAATATTAAATCCTATTGCTAGCTTTAATGGACTATGGAGTTTAAAAAATATTCCACAGATAAATATTAATGATATAAAAGATTTATCATATAATGATTTGACAAAATATATTTTTGAGATTTTAGGGGCAGATTCTAGTCTCCTTGATGATGCGCTTCTTTCTTATAAAACATTTGATAATCCACATACTCCACTAGATTTTGCTAAGCTAGATGATAATTTATTTCTTCAAAAATTATATACCGGTCCAACAAGGGCATTTAAAGATATGGCAATGCAGCCATTTGGCAGAATGCTATGTAATTTAGTAAAAAAAGAAGATAAAAAATATCTAATACTTACAGCTACAAGCGGAGATACAGGACCTGCAACACTAGAGGCAGTAAAAAATGCACAAAATATTTATGCAATTTGTATGTATCCAAAAGATGGCACAAGCGATGTCCAAAGATTGCAAATGACTACAAATGATGCAAAAAATATCAAAGTATTAGCACTAGATGGTGATTTTGATGATGCACAAAGTATATTAAAAAATCTACTTAATGATACGAGTTTTAGAGAGTTTTTGGATAAAAATAATTTTTGCATTTCTGCTACAAATTCAATAAATTTTGGAAGAATCATATTCCAAATTATTTATCATATATATTCATATATTTATCTTTTAAAAAATCATATTATAAACAATACAGAATCTATTAATATCATCGTTCCAAGTGGAAATTTTGGTAATGCTTTGGGTGCATTTTATGCAAAAATAATGGGTATAAAAATAAATAAAATTATCATTGCTACAAATGCTAATTCTGTCCTTTTTGATTTTATAAAAACAGGTAAATATGATATAAGAAATCGCAAATTACTAAAGACAAATTCTCCTGCTATGGATATTTTAAAAAGCTCAAATATGGAACGTGTATTGTTTCATCTGTATGGTCATGAAAGAACAAAAGAATTAATGGAGAATCTAGATAAAAATAAATCATATGAAATAAGCAATAATGAATTAGCAAAGCTTAATTTGTATTTTGATACATATAAAAGTGATGACAATGCTACTCTTGCCATCATAAAAGAATATGCACAAAAAAATATTATCATAGATCCACATACTGCTACTGCACTAAATGCTTATAAAAATGATGGAATAAAAACTATTATTGTATCAACAGCACAATGGAGCAAATTTGCACCAACTATAGCAAAAGCATTAGGTTTAGATTCTGCTTGTAGTGATAAAGATGCTCTAGATTATATATCTAATAAATTTTCTTTACCAATACATAAAAATATAGAATCTTTATTCAATAAAGATGAGTGCAATAAAACAATAGTAGATAGTAGTAATGTAGGCAGTATTATAAAAGAATGGCTAAAATCTATAAATTAATAATATCATATAGTTTATACTTACTTGTGCCTACTAAATTTTTTATTTCATCATCTATTGTATAAGCTAGTTTGATGCTATTTATAATGAAATATTGTTGAATATTAGTATCTGTTAGATTTGATATGACTATATTTTTTTTATCGATATTTATTTTTATTTCCGTATTTGCATTTATTTTTATATTTGAATTTATAGTTTGAATAAATGGCTGTATAGGATTCTCTATATAAAATATGCTTTTTATATTATCTATATTGATATTTTTATTTGTAAGATTCTTAATAACAAGATTATCTTTATTTATGATTGCTTTTATTTCATTATTTGAATACAAGATTTCATTTGGTTGCAAATTGATACCATTTATAGAATCTATTATTACTTCAGAATCTGCATAAATCTGGCTATTTGTAGAGCATTTAATATGCATATTTTTTACTAGATAATTAATCTCTAATATTTGATTATTTATTTCTATATTTATTTTTTCTATTATATTTGGATTGCTTAGATTTGATTTGTTGTAGTAATTTTTTAGCATATTTGCATTAAGAGCTGTTTTTTGTAGCATGAAATGCTCTATATTATATATTCCATCTGGATATAATATGCTAAATATATTTAGATAAGAATCTTTTATATTTGTTTTTGCAAGTTGATGTAATTTTTCTAATATTTGCTTGCTATATTCTTTGTATAATATATCATTTGCAGAAATGATATTTGTTTTATCTAGCAAATCTAATTTTATTTTTATATTATCTATTTTATTTTCATATATTTTTTCATATTCTATGATTTTATCAAGGAAAAACTCCATATCATTGTATATTTTATTTGTAATAATATTTAATTTATTACTTAAAATGCTTTCACAGAATCTAGAAGTTTGCAATTCAAACTTTTCTCCAAAATATATAGAATCTTGTTTGATTGGATAAAATGTGAATTTATCATTTAGGATTCCAACCTTTATGATTTCATCGCTTTTTTTATCATCTTTGTGAGAAATAAGTGCTATTTTGTTGTTTTGCATGTAGATAAAAAATAAAATTTTATTAGAATCTTGTATTCCAAATTTTGGTATTTTTGATGGCGTAATATTGTTTAATAACATACTTAATTTTAATTTTACTTTGTTGTTTATTTCTTTTAATATACCTTCCATTGCAAAACCTTTTTTATATTTAACTTTGCTAAGAATAGATAAAATTCTACAATAATTTTACATAAGGTAGTCGATATTGAAAGTTATAGCTGGAAATTTTAAATCCAATTTGACTAGAAATGCAAGTTTGCAGTATTTAAATGCTTTAGATTCTAAATTAGATTCTAGAATCTGTGATAATAAACAAATATATATATTTCCATCAAATACTTCATTAGTGCAAAATAATTACAAATATATCACGCTAGGGGCGCAAAATTGCAATGATAGCAATAGCGGAGCATTTACAGGTGAGACATCATTATTACATTTAGAAGAGTTTGATATTGATACTATATTGATAGGTCATAGTGAGAGGCGGAATCTATTCTTTGAAAATGATGATATATGTGCAAGAAAATTTAATTATTTTAAGAATAAAAATTTTAGGATTTTTTATTGTATTGGCGAGAGTTTGGATGTGCGAAAAAATAATAAATATCTCCAGTTCTTGGAATCTCAATTAAAAGCCATAGATACAAATTATAAGAATCTAATAATAGCATATGAACCTATTTGGGCTATTGGCACAGGGCTAAATGCGACTTTAGAGCAAATTGGCGAGTGTGTGAGATA
The DNA here is from genome assembly GCF_003364295.1 of Helicobacter sp. MIT 99-5507. NCBI lineage: Bacteria > Pseudomonadati > Campylobacterota > Epsilonproteobacteria > Campylobacterales > Helicobacteraceae > Helicobacter > Helicobacter sp. MIT 99-5507. Next base: position 308,951 of record NZ_NXLO01000003.1, on the reverse strand, counting down.
TTTGCGTGATATTAGCAATGCACCTATTATTTATGGAGGCAGTGTTAATGAAAATAATTCAAGCGATATTTTAAAAATTAGTGATGGTGTTTTGGTAGGTAGTGCTAGTTTAGATGTAGATAAATTTTATCAAATAATTAAGGAGTAAAAATGTTTTTAAAAGATAAAAAAGGTTTAGTTGTTGGTGTAGCAAATAATAAATCAATAGCATATGGAATCTCAAAAGCTTGTTTTAACCAAGGTGCAAATCTCGCTTTTACTTATGTAAATGATAGTATCAAAAAAAGGGTAGAGCCTATCGCTAGTGAATTTAATAGCAAATATATTTATGAGCTTGATGTTGCACAAAAAGAGCATTTTAGCAATTTACGAGAATCTATAAAAAAAGATTTTGGATCACTTGATTTTCTGGTCCATAGTGTAGCATTTGCGCCAAGGGAGGCTTTGGATGGAGATTTTTTAGATACTACAAAAGATGCTTTTAAAATCGCAATGGAAATTTCTGTATATTCTTTAATCGAGCTTGTTAGGGAATTGTTGCCAGTATTGAATAAAGGAGCATCAATTGTTACACTTAGCTATCTAGGCGGACAAAAATATATCACACATTACAATGTTATGGGTGTTGCAAAAGCTGCATTAGAATCTAGCGTCAAATATCTAGCATATGAATTGGGAAATAAAGATATTAGAATAAATGCAATTTCAGCTGGTCCTATTAGAACTCTTGCTGCAAGCGGTATAGGTGATTTTAGATTGATATTAAAATGGAATGAAGTAAATTCACCTTTAAAGAAAAATGTAAGTATTGATGAGGTTGGAAATTCTGCTATGTATTTATTATCTCCACTTTCAAGCGGTGTAACAGGTGAAGTGCATTATGTCGATGCGGGATACAATATCATGGGAATGTGTGCTACAGAGGTAGAAGATGGAAAGATAAAAATCTCATGGGATAATAATAATAAAGAATAAAAACTTTATTAGAATCTTTTTAGATTCTAATAAAAATTATACTTTTGCTTCCTCTCTTCTTTGGAGGTATTCCCATCTATTATTTACATCTTTTTGTAATTGCTCGATTATGTGTTCATTTTCTGGTTTAAATAGGTGTTTAAATCTCGCTTGAGCACCTAGATAATCTCTAACAGGAATGATATTTTTTGGTCTATATGTGATATTTAACTCTTTTCCATCAATAATTTCAAATAGTGGAAATACTAAAGAATCTACAGCCAAATCACTAACTTCCACCGTTTTATTAGAGCTAAATCTCCATTCTGTTGTGCAGGCACTCATTGCATTGATAAAAGTTGGTCCTTCTGTATCAAGTGCTCTTTTTATTTTTTTATTCATATCTTTCCATTTATTTGGAGCCACTTGAGCTACATATGGTGCTCCATGTGCAGCCATAATAAGCAATATATCTTTTTTCTTTTCTTTTTTACCATAGCTTACACTTCCTGCAGGTGAAGTTGAAGTTGAAGAACCAAGCGGAGTAGAACCGCTTCTTTGTCCGCCTGTATTTGCATATACTTCATTATCAAGGCAAATATAAGTTATATCATGTCCTCGCTCAAAGCATCCACTAATCCATTGGAATCCTATATCATAAGTAGAGCCATCACCGCCAAATGCTACAAATTTTGGTTTCTTTCCATTATATTTACCTTTTTTTACCAATGCTTTATACATGGCTTCAGCACCAGATATAGCAGTAGAGCTATTTTCAAATCCAATATGAATCCAAGGCACATTCCAAGAAGTATATGGATATACGGCAGTTGATACTTCAAGACAACCAGTTGATGTTCCAATAAGCAAAGGACCCTCAACCGCATTTAGCACTTCACGGACAATCATACCATGTGCGCAACCTGGACATAATAAATGCGAACCTTCAAATCTCTCTGCCACATTTGAAAATTGTTTTAAATTTTTAATTTCTCTTGTCATTGCTATCTCCTATCAAAAAAATCCTAAACTTTTTCCACGAATTCCTAAAAATTGCTGTGTTGGGTGTGTTAGTTTTTTAGCTTTTGCATTTTCATTTAATTGCATATAAACATATTCTAAATGTTTTTGGGTTAAATCCCTTCCACCTAAACCATATATATAATTTGAGATGATAGGATGTGTAGTTCCTTGTGCTTGATAGATTGCTGCAGCTACTTCATTAAATAGCATACCCATAGCACCAGCTGGAAGGCTTCTATCCAAGGTTGCTATTGCTTTTGCATTTTTTAGTGCATCTCCAAGCTCAATATATGGAAATGGACGCAATGTTCTTATTGATACGACACCAGTTTTAAATCCCTTTTCTCTCATTTTTCTACTTGCTAATTTTGCAGATTCTACTGATGTTCCAAGTGCTACTATTATTAAATCTGCATCATCGCTATCATATTTTTCAACAATATTATATTTTCTACCAGTTAGTTTTGCAAACTCATCAAATACTTCTTTAATAACAACTTTTGAATTCATAATAGCATTGTGTAATTGTGCTTTATGTTCAAAATGCCAATCTTCTTCTGTTTGTGAGCCATAAGTGACAGGTTTATCAAAATCAAGCATAGCATTATATTTTTTATAATCTCCTATGAATTTATAGGCTTCATCATCACTCAAAGGATTTACATTTTGTGCAGTATGTGAGCATATAAAACCATCTTGATTTATTATAATAGGCACTCTTACTCTTAAATCTTCAGCAATTTTAAAGCCCATAAGATTAAAATCATAAGCTTCTTGAGGATTATAAGTGCATAGATTTATCCATCCTGTATCTCTACTTAGATACATATCAGAGTGGTCTCCATTTACATTTAATGGTGCAGCCAAAGCTCTATTTACTAGATTTAATAATATTGGAAGTCTCATTCCAGATGCCTGATATAATACTTCAATCATCAATGCAAAACCTTGAGAACTTGTAGCAGTAGCCACTCTTCCTCCGGCAGCAGCAGCACCTACACAGCCGCTCATAGCAGCATGCTCAGATTCTACCATTACAAATTCTCCATCTATATACCCATTAGATACAAAACTTCCATAGTTTTGAACAATTGGAGTAGATGGTGTAATAGGATATGCTGCTACAACATCTACTTGTGCTTGACGCAAAGCTTGACTAGCAGCCATATTTCCATCCCAAACTTCTGTTTTTTGCAATTCCATTTTTAAAGCCATTCTCTCCCCCTTATTTTTTCTTTTCTTCTTTTTGTGGCCATTGTTTGATTAATTCATCATTATCTTCATAATCGCTATACATAAGTAGTGATTTAGGATTTGTAGGACATACACTTGAACAAATTCCACAACCTTTACAATGAATATAATCTACACCCTGCATTGTTTCATTTCTAACAAGTATTGAACTATCAGGGCAATACAACCAGCAAGTAAAGCAATTTATGCAGTGATCGTTATTGAATACAGGTTTGCTTACTCTCCAGTGTGCTACACTTGCCTTGTAAGAGTTATTTTCTGTGTAGTTTCTAGATTCTTGTTGTTTAGAAAGATTTTCACTTCCAGAATCTTCAAATGGAAATAATACAGATCCTATTTCAAATTCATTCCAACCTTTTTTCATAAATATCTCCTTATTTTACTTCGTTGTAAGCTCTTGTGATAGCTACCATATTTTTATCTATAACTGCTTGAGGAAGCTTTTTACCTAAAACTTTTTTAAAAGATTGCAAAAAGAAATCTAAATCTAGCAATCCAGATACTTTTATAAAAGCTCCAAGCATAGGCGCATTTGGTATCGGACTGCCTATCTCCTCTTGTGATATCTTTATGCAATCAACAATAAATACTTGTTTATCTTTCAGCTCTGGTTTTTTTGCTAACAATTCTTCTTTGCTTAAATGTGTTGTTATGATATATTTTGTATCTTTTTTTTCAAATTCACAAATATCTGTGATAAATGTAAGCCCTGGATCAATAACCAATACATAATCTGGACTCATAAATTTTTCATGATTTATTATTGCTTCATCATCAATTCTATTGTATGCAGTCATTGCCGCACCTCTTTTTGCAGAACCATAAAATGCAAATGCTTGGACTTGTTTTCCAGTCCCAGATACCACATCAGCTAGTCCTTTTGCTCCGGTTACTGCTCCTTGACCTGCACGGCTGTGCCATCTAATTTCCAGCATAATCCACTCCTAAAGATTAATGTTATCAAACTATTTTAATAAAAAATATAATTAGATTTTTTATTAAATGGTTAATTATATAACATTAAGCTATAGTTTTTGGTTGCTTGTCTGCAAAAGATTTTAAATTATGTTTATTTTTGGAAGAATAAGAATTAAATATATTTATTTTATAGATTCTGCACAAATTTTACTGCCTCAAGTGTATTTTGAAATATATATGGGCTTATTTTTTCTAATTCTTGTTTTTCTCCATATCCACTTAAAGTTCCTATGCCTACAACCCCTGCATTTTTTGCTGCATTTAAGTCAAGTATAGTATCACCAATCATATAGATTCTATCATTGCTAATTTTTAAATTTATAGAATCTAGAGCTTTTAGTATCGGCTCTTTATGCGGTTTGGTGTGATTTACATCTTCTCTGCCAATAATTGTTTGAAAATATTTGTCTATACCAAAATTTGCTAGTAATTCCCTGCTAGATTTGCTTGACTTTGTCGTAACGATTCCCAAAATCGCAAAAGTGCTTGCTAGTTTTATAGAATCTAGCGCAGAAGGTAGCAGGCTTGTGTGCTTGTTGCATATTTTTATATAGTGGTTTTTGTATTCTTGGCAATATTTTTCTATATTCTCTTCTTTTGCTCCAAAGAATCTAAACATATCATTTAGTGTGTATCCAATAAATCTTGCTACTTCATCTTTTTTCAATAATGGCATATTATTATCATTAAATACCTGTAAAAAGCTTTGATAGATAGCATTTGTAGAATCTATTAGTGTTCCATCCATATCAAATAAGATTATCTTTTGCATTTTATTCCCTAGATTTGAAGTATTTTAGTTCTTTTTTTAAAATATAGATTCCAATGATAAAAGCACAAAATAGCGATACTGGATAGCTAGCCCAAATGCCATTTACTCTAAAGAAATATGCAAAAATAGGCAAAAGTATCATCATAAATACTAAATTATGTGCAGCTGAAACAATCATAGAGCTTATATTCCTGCCTGTTGCTTGTAAGAATGCAGCGATTATTACATTTGAGCCAAGAAATAAATATCCAAGAAAATATATTTTTACAGCAAATATTAAATCATCTAGTATTGTTGTATCACTTTTTAGAAAGATTTTTGCAATATATGGAATCCCAAAAAATAAGATTATATATATCATTACACCCATAATTATTGCAAATATCATACCGATTTTTAGTGTTTTTAGTGTGCGATCTATTTTTCCTGCACCAAAATTATAACTTGCTATTGGTTGTAATCCATGTGAGATTGACAATATACTTCCAAAGCAAACTGCACCAATATACATAATGATACTAAGGATTGCTACGCCTTTTTCTCCTTCTAAGTTTATCAAAAATATATTCATCAGTACGATTGTAAATCCAAAAGCAAATTCTGTCATAGATGGAGATATGCCACTTTTTATCGCAAGATTTAATGCCCTAAAACTAAATATTTTTATAAAATATAAATCACCTTTTTTATATATAAAGTGCCATAAAATTATTAATAATCCAAAAAAATGCCCAAGTATAGTCGAAAATGCTGCTCCAAACATACCCCATTTAAAAATAAAAATAAATATATAATTTAATATTATATTGATAATTGATCCAGATATAAATGAAATCATCGCTAAATTTGGTGCTTTGTCATTTCTTGCAAATGTGCATAATGTGGATTGTAGTAGTATTATTGTGCTACCTATGATAATTACATTTAAATATGGCATAACATAATCTAGAAGTTCATCATTGCTTCCAAGTGCGTAAGCTAGCTTTTTTCTAAAAAGAAACATAATGATTGACAATAAGATTCCAAGAAAAGCTAAACAATAAATAATTGAACTAAATATTATCCTTGCTTTGTGAGGTTTGTTTTTACCAAGCGACATACTAACAAGTGCTGCTCCACCAATACCAAATAACAGCTCAATCCCAATAAATAATGAAAATATAGGCGTTACTAGCCCAATAGCTCCAAGTCCTATTTCTCCAATACCATTGCCAACGAAGATTCCATCTACAATTACATAAGTTGATAATACAAACATGCTTATAAATGATGGCATAAAATAAGATAAAAATAATTTTAAAATAGGCGTATTTATAAGATCTTTTGTCATAAGTATTTCTTTTGTTTTTAGTGCATGGGTATCATAAACTACGAAGTAAAAATTCTAGAATCTTAAAGATTTAGATTCTAGTTTTATTGTTTGATTGAGATTGTATCATCTTTACTTTGTCCTGCAAAATTTACATTTTGAAGTCTAAGTTTTAAATCTGATGGAGATGTAGCTTTTTCCATAGCAACCTCTTCATCTACAATGCCATTTATTACAAGGTCAAATAAATGTTGGTCAAAAGTCTGAGTTTGATATATTTCTTTTCCTTCAGCTAGAGCTTCTAAGATCTCGCCATCTCTTCCTTCACTTATGATTAATTCTATCCTTGGTGTTTTAAATAATAATTCAACAGCCGCAACCCTGCCTCCACTTGTTGCTTTTAGAAGTCTTTGTGATACAATAGCAGCAAGAACACTTGCTAACATAGCTCGAATCCTTGCTTGATCGCTAGTTGGAAATACAGAGATGATTCTATTTATTGTTTCTTTTGCATCAAGTGTATGCAATGTAGATAATACCAAGTGTCCAGTTTCTGCTGCATGGAGCGCCATTTCTATTGTCTCAATATCTCTCATCTCACCAACTAGAATAATATCTGGATCTTCACGAAGAGCAGCTTTCAGTGCTTTTGCAAAGCTATTTGTATCCATTCCAACACTTCTTTGATTTAACATACTTTTTATATCTTTATGGACAAATTCTATCGGGTCTTCTATTGTTATTATGTGTTTTGCTTTTTTTTGATTGATTTCATTTATTATAGCTGCTAGTGTTGTTGATTTACCAGAGCCTGTTATACCTGTAACTAGCACCAATCCTCTTTCCATGTCTACAATCTTTCTTATTGCATCAGGCAATCCTAGCTCTTCTGTTGTTTTATGTGTGGTTGGTATCGTCCTAAAGGCAAAAGATACACCTTCCATTTGAAAGAAAATATTAACCCTAAATCTTATATTTTGATCATAAATATATGTCATATCAATTTCTTTATTGACTACTAGCTCACCAAATCTTCCTCTTGTTAATTCCTTTGCAAATGTTAGTGCATCATTTTTGCTAATAATTTCTTCACTAAAAATTACAATATCACCATTTATTCTCGCTCTAATAGGGCTACCAGCTTTTATATGCAGATCGCTTCCACCAACTTTGACTAGTTTTTTTAGATAGCCTCTAATGTGCTTTGTCATATGAAAATCTAATTTATCAATATCAACCGTCATTTGAGATATATCATAATCTGCCATACTGCTTGGTAATGGGGTTCTTGTTAAATTATCTTTATTTTGTATATTGTTAATTGGTTTTTTAGATTCTACTTGATTACTAGATGGCATTGTGTTTTGTTGTATTTCTTGTTTTATTTGGCTATTTATTTGTGGTGTCATTGGCACTTCAATTTGATTTGGTGCTTTTTGTCTTATACTATCTATTTGTATGGAATCTATTTTTTTTATTATTGTTTGACTTGGATTAGGTATCGTATTTTCTTGTATTGTTTTTTTGATTATTGGTTTAGCTTGGCTATTTTGCATTGATTGGTTGGTTTGTAGAGGTTGGTTATTTTGTATCGGAGTTTGTTTGATTTGTCCTTCTTTTTTTATTATATCTACTATGTTTTCTTGCTCTTGCGGTGTATTATTTAGTCTTATTGGTTTTGCATTTGCTAATACATCAATAGTATTTATTTTTGGTGTTGATGTAGTTATTTGATTATTTAATCGTATATTAGATTCCATTCCATTCCTCTTTTATTTTAAGTTGCTAGTTAAATTTTATTAAAATTTAATTAAAATGTAAATTTAATTAAAATGGTTATAATATTAAGGAATATTTAATTACAATATAAACAAATATTAAATAAATGAGTAAAATTTTAAGGATTAGCTATGAAAAGAGTTGGCTTTAGTATGATAGAACTTGTGTTTGTTATTGTTATAGTTGGTGTATTGACTGCTATTGCTTTACCTAGATTTTCAGTTAGTAGAGATGATGCGTGTTTTGCAAAACTTAGAGCAAATCTATCTGAAACTGAAACAATTTTATCAAGAGAATACACAAAAAAATTTTTACAAGGAGCTACAATAAATGCTGCTGATACACTAACATATCTAAAAACTTTAGAAAACAATAATAGTGATAATTGCTCATTTAAAGTAAATAGTGCTAGTAGCGTGACTGCTAATATTAGATCTGTTAGTGTTGCTTTAACTGTTACAACTGATCCTAATACAAAATCACCAGTCCTTACTTGTAATGTGAATGATGAATCATGTAGGAAATTAACAGGTAAAGCAAAATAACTATTTTGTTTGTAAATTTATATTATAAGTCTCATTTATGGAATTTATAATTTCTATAATTTCGAGACTTTTCTTTGTAGCTGCTTCTTTGTTTAGTAAATTAAAAAATGATATATCAGGATTCTTTCTTCTTACATTTAATGTAACTTCATTTGCTTTTTTATCTATTATTTTATCGGCACTATTTATCAATTCATCTAAATATTTTAACGCCAGCTTGTTATTATTTAATTGTTTTTTATCTATTTTATTGGTTAGTGTTTTTAATATATTGATGATTAATTTATTATTTTTATAATTACCATCTTTTGCATTTAGTCGCATTGCTAGATTGTCT